>CAKUIV010000001.1 GCA_934661105.1 uncultured Ellagibacter sp.
GATGTAGGGAATCGCGCAGTAGGAGCAGAAGCGATCGCAGCCGTCCGAGATCTTCACGTAGGAGGAAACAGGTGCCGACGCGAGTTCTTCGGCGAGTTCCCCGTTCTGTTCGGTGCCTACCGTTTCACACGGCCCGCCGAAAAGCGCATCGAGGATTGACCCGAGGTCGTCCTCTTTGCTGCAGGGGACGAAGGCGCACGCCTCATCGAGTTCTTTTTCGAGATCGTCTCCATAGCGTGCCGGCATGCATCCGGCGACGATGAGCTTCGCGTTGCCGGATGCGACGTTTTCCATCCCTGCCGCCTCGAAAATCGCCTCAAGGCTTTCCTCGGTCGCGGATTGGATGAACGAGCAGGTGTTCACGACGATGGCGTCGGCATGCTCGGGGTCGGCTTCGATGCGGTAGCCGGCGCGTCGCGCTTTGCCTTTCATCTTCTCGGAATCGACTTCGTTCTTCGCGCAACCGAGCGTGATGAAGGACACCGAGCGCGTATGCGTCGGCGTGGTCGTTTGTTCGATCATTGAATGCCCTTTAGCGGTAGTTGACGTACTGGAGCGGCTGGCCGAAGTCCTCGCCTTTCAGGTGCGCGATGACGTCTTGCAAGGTGTCGCGCGAAGCCGAGGACACGCGAAGCTTGTCGCCTTCGATCGTCACCTTGCACTTGAGCTTCAGGTCGCGCACGCTTTTCGAGATCTTGCTCGCGGTTTCCTTGTCGATGCCATTGACGATGGTTGCGGCGACGCGCACGCTCTGGCCCGTTGCCGCCTGCGTGTCGCCCCAGGAAACGGCGGTAAGCTCGATGCCGCGCTTCACGAGTTTGCTCCCAAGGACGTCTTTGATCTGACGGGCGACGAAATCGGCGGGTGCCGAGACGGTGATCGTGCCTTTTTGCTTGTCGAGCGCGATCTCGGCGCCGGAATCCTTCAGGTCGTAACGCTGGGAGATCTCGCGTTTCGCCTGCTGGTAAGCGTTGTCAACCTCCTGCATGTCGACAACGGAGACGATATCGAAGCTTGATTCTTTTGCCATGGGATTACTCCTAACCGGTTAGTTGGTCGATTTCGAAGAATTGGTCGAACTCGAAGCGGTGTTTTTCGCGCTTGAGGTTGAACTTGAAGAAGCACTCGATGTGCTGCTCGACGACGTCGTGGAGGCAGAGCTCGTGGATGTTCCGTGCTCCTGTTGCCATTTCGAGAGAATCGAGGCGAAGTCGACCGTGTAGGCGTACATGCCGTTGCTGTTCTCGGTGAGATCGACCTTTTCCCCGTCGAGCGTGCATTCGATCGAGCTCGAAGCGTCGGAGACGAAGCGCAACGTCGAGGTGACGTCGAAGGACTTCTCCGACGGCCCGGTGACGGTTTGCGCGATCGTCGCCGTCGAAGAGTCGCCTTCATACACTTCGACGTAGACGCTTCCACCTGATGCCACCTTGTAGGTGAACGTGGCTTTAGTGGGCGCGACGGCGCTGGTCGCGCTTTGCTTGGACGCGTCCTCATCGCTTGCCGACGCGTCGCTGGACGTCGACTCGGAAGAGTCGGCCTGCTTGTTCGACGTATCCGAAAGCCCGGTGATGGGAACGGTTGGCGTTTCGGTTGACTGCTGTGAGCTTTTGCCGCCGAAGACGAGTGCGAGCACGATGATGAGGACGATAACCACGGCAGCCGCGATCACGACGATCGGCAGCTTCGATTTCGGTTGCGAGACATTTTGCGGCGGCGCGCAAAGGTTGGTGTATTGGTGCGAACCGGGCGCAATCGTATGACGTGACGGGTGAACGCGGTCGGTGTTACGATCCTCGACGAGCGATCGGCCGAGCGGCGTGCGTCGTGAAGCCGGGTTGTCGTTTCCGCGCGTGCGCGAGGAACGCGAGGAACGGCTGTCGCGCGACGCATCCCGCGACTGACGCGAGGTGCTTGCAGAACGCTGCCTCGTCGTGCGCATGCTGCTCGCATCCGAGCGCATGCGCCCCGTTTCGTAGGCGCTCACCTCATCGAGGTACATGCGCGTGATCTCGCTTGGGTTGAGATCGACGAGCCGCGCGTAGGCGTTCACCATGTTTCGGGTGTAGCCGCGCGGCGGCATACGCGAGAAGTCGTTCTCCTCGATCGCATGAAGGATGTCGGCGCGAATGCGCAGCTGACGCGCTGCAACGGGCACGCTGATCCCCTTGCGTTCCCGCGCATCGCGCAAAAGCGCGCCAAACGTTATGTTGCCAGCCAAGATCACTCCTCCGCGCCGCCTGATGCGGCGTCTTTTGCTTCGAATGCCTTCAGTGTCTCAAGTTCCATCTCGTCGACGAGAACCTCGCGGGGCTTGCTTCCGTTCGGCGGACCGACGACGCCCTTTTCCTCCAGCTGGTCCATTATACGACCGGCGCGCGAGTAGCCGACGCTCAGGCGTCGCTGGATGTTCGACGTCGAACCGAGGCCGCTCGAGACCACGATCTCAGCCGCTTCCCACACGAGCGGGTCGTCCGATGTGACGCTGCCGCCCGACCCGTCAGGTGAAAGGCTGCCGGGCGACATGAGGTTGGTCTTCAGGATCTCGGAATGGTATTCGGGGGTTCCTTGCTCCTTAAGCGCGTCGACAACGGCGTTGATCTCGTCTTCGGACACGTAGCAGCCCTGGATGCGCAGGGGCTTGGCGTATTCAGGCTTGCTGAAAAGCATATCGCCCAAGCCGATGAGGTTCTCGGCGCCAGGCGTGTCGAGAACGACGCGCGAGTCGATGCCCGATGCCACGTTGAATGCGATACGATTCGTGATATTCGCCTTGATGAGGCCCGTCACGACATTGGTCGACGGACGCTGCGTCGCGACGATGAGGTGGATGCCGGCCGCGCGCGCCAACTGCGCGATGCGGCTGATGGAGAACTCGACTTCC
Organism: uncultured Ellagibacter sp.; assembly: GCA_934661105.1. Classification (GTDB taxonomy): domain Bacteria; phylum Actinomycetota; class Coriobacteriia; order Coriobacteriales; family Eggerthellaceae; genus Ellagibacter. The sequence goes on from CAKUIV010000001.1 coordinate 2,885, forward strand.
TTGCCGACGTTCATCATGAGGTCGGCAAGCTCGTCGATGATGATCACGATGTAAGGCAGCTGCTCGGCGAGTTCCTGCGGGACAGGCTCCTCCGTTTGCTCGGCTTCGTCGAGCGCGGCATGGACTTTCGCGTTGTATTGCCCGATGTTTCGCGCGCCGACCTTCGAGAAGACCTTCAGGCGGCGCTCCATCTCGGCGACGCCCCATGAAAGCGCGCTCGCTGCCTCCTTCGCCTCCGTCACGACGGGAACGTAGAGATGCGGGATGCCGTTATAGGGCGTGAACTCGACGCGTTTCGGGTCGATCATGATGAAGCGGACCTCAGCCGGCGTCGCGCGCATGAGAATCGACATGATCATCGCGTTGATCGACACCGATTTGCCCGAACCGGTGGTACCGCCGATGAGCAGATGGGGCATCTTCGCGAGGTCGGTGATGACCTTCGTTCCCTCGACGTCTTTGCCGATTGCCATAAGGAGCGGCCCGCCTTCGGCCCCATCGAGCACATCGCCCAAGTACACCGTTTGACGGGTCTTGTTCGGAACCTCGATACCGACGTAGTTGGTGCCGGGAATGGGCGCGAAGATGCGCACGCCCGGCGCCGCGAGGGCGAGCGCGATGTCGTCGGAAAGCGCGGTCACGCGGCTCACGCGAACACCTGCGGGCAGATCGACCTTGAAGAGCGTGACCGTTGGGCCGGCGACCCAGCCGACGACCTCCGCCATGATGTTGAAATCCTCGAGCGTTTCCTGAAGGCGATCGGCCGTTTCGCGCAACTCGGCTTCCGACGCTTTGTCCTTTTCCGGGTCGTTCGTCCGTGAAAGCAAGTCGAACGACGGCAGCTCGAAGCCCTCGAGCGGGTCGGGTGCGCTCACCGGCGCCTTCGGCCGCTTGGGGCGCGTTGCGCTCGCAGGCGGCTCGTTCTTCTTGCCCGCGTCGGCTGTCTTCTTGCCAAGCTTGCGTGTGAGCTGGGCCGATTCTCCCGTGAGCGGTTCGATCCGATGGTCGAGCACGCGCGTCGCGGCGCTTTGCTCCTCTTGGGCTCGAGATTCCGCTTCCGCCTCGTCACGGGCGGCCTTGCGCGCGGCTCGGCCGATCGACCGTGTTTTCGCCGCGGAGAGCGCTTCGCGGGAATTCGCCTTCACGGCATTGGCGCTTGCGAGCGGATGAGCTGGCAGAACCTGGGTTTCCGCCGCTTCGTCGACGGGCGCATCGGACATCGACGCGTTTCGCTTCGTTTCCTGCGCACGACGGATGCGGCCGAACGGAAGCGACGCGCCTTCGGTTGCGTTCTCGCGTTCTGCGGCCGCCTCGCGAACGCGCTCGATGAGCTTGGAGAGGGAAAATCCGACGATGCAGATGCCGACGATTCCGACGCCGGCCATGATAACGAGCGATATGACCTGGCCGAAAAGGGTGAACCCGACCCATGCGATGCCAGCACCGATGTAGCCGCCGCGGCTGGCAAGCTCCGATTCGGAGAAGAGCGTTCGCGCCGGGTCGACCCCCTCGGTCACAGGCGTTGCGAGCGAAAGGATCGAAAGAAGCGCCACGAAGACGATCGCAAGCCCGACGGCAACGCGCGTGGGAACGCGTTCCGCCTTGAACCGGATAAGGAACGTGACGCCGATCGCGAGAAGAAAGAACGGCAGGATGTACGCACCGATGCCGAGGGTGAGGTGAAGCGCCGTCGATACGAAGGATGTGACGATGGCGTCGGAGTGCATGACGGCGGCGATGAAGAGAATGACCGCGCATACCGCGAACGCGATGCCGATAATGTCTCGACGCGCATAATCATCGATGAGCTTGGAGGCGTTTTCGCGATCGGCCTTCGCCTTTTGAACACGAGCGTTCTGCCCCTTGCGCGTGCCCGGCTTTCCCGCGGCGTCCTGAGAGCGGCCCTTTTGGGCTCTGCCCTTGGAAGTCGAAGAGGAAGATGAGGACCGGGACACTGTTTCTCCTTACTGCTGCTGTTGCGTGGTCGGTTGAGAAGAGGGGCCCGCCCTCCCCTTCGGGTGCTTACATGCACGGAGGGCGGGCCTTATGTGCGGCTATACGTCGAGAAGATTCACGATGACCATCGGACGCTGCTTGGTGCGCTCCCATAAAAGGGACAGAAGCGCGTCGCGTGCGATTTTCTTCGCCTCCTTGACGGTGGCGTTCTTGCCGAGCGCCTTGCGCAGCGCGCTTTTGACCGAGGATTCGGCATCGCGCGCAAGGTACCCGTCGTCGCCGCCCGTGATGCCGCGCATCTCGACTTGGATGTCGCCCACGATTTCGTGGCGCTTGAACGAGACGGCCGCCGCAATGCAGGCGAAACCCTGCTCGCCGAGCGCGCAGCGCTCGTCGAGGATGTCCTGCGAGGTGTCGCCGACCGACAGGCCGTCGACGTATACGATGCCGCTCTGCACGACCTCGCCGCGACGGACGCCCTTAGGCGTGAGTTCGAGTGATTCGCCGTTCTCGCAGATGAAGATGTTGTCGTGGGGCACGCCGGTTGCTTCTGCGAGCTTTGCATGGGCGCGCAGATGCGTCGACTCGCCGTGGACCGGCATGAACGCCTTAGGCTGCACGATCGAGAGCACGATCTTGAGCTCTTCAGCGCCCGCGTGTCCCGAAACATGGACGCGCGCACGGCTCTTGTCGTACACGTCGGCGCCGATCTTCGCGAGCGAGTTGATGACGCGGGTCACAGCCTTCTCGTTACCGGGAACCGGCGTCGCCGAGATGATGACGGTGTCGCCTTCCTCGATGTCGATCGTCTTGTGCTCGCCGTTGGCGATCCGGGCAAGAGCCGAAAGGGGCTCGCCTTGGCTTCCGGTGCACATGATGACCACCTTGTCGGCGGGAATGCCCTTCAGGTCGTACGCATCGATGAGATCCTCATCGGGGATGGAGAGGTAACCGAGCTTGCGCGCGATGTCGGTGTTCTGCACCATGGATCGACCCGTGACGACCACCTTGCGCCCGTTGGCGCGAGCGGCGTCGCAAATCTGCTGCATGCGGTGGATATGGCTTGCGAACGAGGCGATGATGACGCGCTGCTTGGCCTGTCCGATGATGCGGTTCAGGGTCTTTCCGACCTCGGCCTCGCTCGGTGTGAACGTTTCCTTCGTCGCATTCGTCGAGTCGCTCATCATGAGGTCGACGCCGATTTCGTGGTAGCGCGCAAGAGCGCCGAAATCGGTGTGCACGCCGTCGATCGGCGTCTGGTCGAGCTTGAAGTCGCCGGTGTGCAAAACGTTTCCGGCGGGCGTTTGGATGAACACGCCGACGGCTCCGGGAATGGAGTGGTTCACGGCGAAGAACTCGGTTTCGAAGCAGCCCATCTTCACCTGCTGACCGGGCTTGATCTCGACGAGCTTCGCATTTTTGATGCGATGCTCCGCGAGCTTGCCCTCGATGAGCCCGAGCGTGAGCTTCGTGGCGTAGATGGGCACCTGCTGATCGAGGTCCTTCAGCAGATACGGAAGCGTGCCCGTATGATCTTCGTGCCCGTGCGTGATGACGATGCCGCGCAGCTTGTCGGCGTTTTCAAGCACGTAGGTGTAGTCGGGCAGGATGAGGTCGACGCCTGGATGGTTGTCGTCGGGAAACATGAGGCCCGCGTCGTCGACGATCATGTCGCCGTTGCATTCGAACACGGTCATGTTCTTGCCGATCGCGTCGAGGCCGCCAAGGGGGATGACCTTGAGCGTCGCCTTCGGGTCCTTCTTGACGCTCCCGCCGTTGCGGCGCGAACCGCGGTGGTCTTGCTTCTTGCGGCCGTCTCCCTGCTTGCCCGACCCGTCGCGGGTGAGCTGCGGACGCTTCTTCTCAAGCTTCACGTGCTTGTAAGAACGCGTCTTCTTTCCTTTTTCAGGCGCTTGGGGGTTCTTCTCTTCCCCGGCGCCCGAAGATGCGTTTTTGTCCATATGATTCCTTACTTTGTATACGCGAACGCCCGCAGGGAGCGCTTCACCTGCGGGCGTTCGCGCTTGACTTGCGTTAGAGCACACCGACTTCGCGCATGATGTGCGCCAGGCGCTCGGATTGGGCGGGCGTCGCGTCGACGAGCGGCAGGCGCACGCCGCCGACGGGGAATCCGGAAAGCTTGAGCGCTTCCTTCACGAGAATGGGATTCGAGGTTTCGAACAGGCCGTTCATGAGCGGAAGCAGCTCTTCGTGCTTCTTCCAGGCCTCGTCCCACTTGCCTTCAGCGCACAGCGTCACGAGTTCTTTCATGAGGCCGGGAGCGACGTTGCCCGTCGTGGAGATGACGCCTGCGCCACCGAGGCGCATGATGTCGTAGGTTGCCGAATCGTCGCCTGAGTAGACGGAGAACCCTTCGGGCGCGGATGCCGCAATCGTCGCGATCTGGTCCATCTTGCCGGAGGCCTCCTTGACCGCAACCACGTTGTCGCAGTCGTTCGCGAGGCGCAGCGTCGTTTCGGGAAGCATGTTCACTACGCAGCGGCCGGGGATGTTGTAGAGGATGATCGGCAGCTCGACTGCGTCGGCGATCGTCTTGAAATGGCGGTACATGCCCTCTTGCGGAGGCTTGTTGTAGTACGGGACCACGCACATGAAGCCGTCGACCCCGAGCTTCGCGACGTCACCGGCGAAGTCGACCGTGTCGGCAGTGCAGTTATCGCCGACGTTGGCGATAACGGGCACGCGACCGGCGACCGCCTCGACGACCGCCCGGAACAGCTCGATCTTCTGCGGGTAGAACACCGTCGGGCTTTCACCTGTGGTGCCGTTGATGATGAGAGCGTCGTTGCCGCCCTCAACGAGGCGATTTGCGAGCGCCTGCGCGCGGTCGAGGTCGAGCTCGAGGTTCTCGTCGAAGGGGGTTACCATTGCCGTGATGAGGCGGCCGAAGCGAGGTTCAGCGTTCGACATACGAGTCTCCTTTATCATGCGTGAACCCCCTGGCAACGCCAGGGGGTCGGATGCTGGTTTACAACTTATTGATTATGCCAAAAGCGCAAGGTCGTGCCTACGCTTCGTGCATGAAGTTCTCCAAACCTACAATGAGACCTTCGCGTGCGCCGACGCTTCTGATCCCCAAGAGAACGCCCGGCATGTACGAGGTGCGATCCCATGAGTCGTGGCGAATGGTGAGCGTCTGCCCCATCGACCCGAAAACGACTTCCTGGCTTGCGACGAAGCCCATCGAACGAACCGAGTGAACGGGAACGCCCGACACGAGCGCGCCGCGAGCGCCCTCAGCGCCTTCGATCTCGGTTTCCTTGCCGGGAGCTTCGCTTGCCCGTCCGCCCCGAGCATCGGAGATGATCTGGGCAGTGCGCACCGCGGTACCCGAAGGCGCGTCCTTCTTGTTGCAGTGATGCATCTCGATCACTTCGGCTTCGGGGAAATACGGGGCCGCCGCACGGGCGAACTCCATCATGAGCACTGCCCCCGTCGTGAAGTTCGGTGCATAGAACAGGCACGTGCCCGAAGGCGCGAGCGCCGCGAGCTCTTCGAGCTTCTCGTTGGAAAGCCCTGTGGTGCCCACGACGCAGTCGATGCCCGCGGGAAGCGCTGCGCGCAGGTTGCCTTCGATCGCCGAAGGTTGCGTGAAGTCGACGATCACGTCGAAGCCGCCGGCGCGAACCGCATCCTTGACGCTTTTATAGACCGGGTACGTCGCGTCGGCGGCGCCGAACGGGTCGATGCCGCAGGCGACTTCCATGTCGTCTGCGGCGGTGACGGCGTCAACGACGGCGGAGCCCATGCGCCCCGCGCACCCAGAAACAGCTACTTTGATCATTTCCGTCTCCGATCGACCTTCTGCTCGTTACTGCGCTTCGTGGCGACGGCGCGGGGTGCGGCCGTTGCCGGAGCGGACGCCGCGACCCGGGCGCATATCGCGATCGCCCTTGTCGTGGTCGCCATGGGAGCGCCCATGGCCCTTTTCGGGAGCCGAGCCTTCGGGAGCGTCGGGCTTGTCGAGGCGGTCGAGCGAGATCTTGCCCGACTTCGGGTCGACTTCGAGGACCTGGACCTTCACGATGTCGCCCATGGACAGGACGTCTTCCACCTTGCCGACGCGGCCGTTGGCGACGCGCGAGATATGGAGCAGGCCGTCTTTGCCGGGCGTGAGCTTGATGAACGCGCCGAAGTCCTTGATGCCGACGACCTCGCCCTCGTAGATCTCCCCGACTTCGGGTTCCTTCACGATGCCGAGGATCGTGGCCTTGGCGGCTTCGCCCGCCTTGCCGTCAACTGCGGCGATATGGATGGTGCCGTCCTCCTGGATGTCAATTGAGGCGCCGGTTTCCTCCTGGATGCCGCGGACGACCTTGCCGCCGGAGCCGATGACGTCGCGGATCTTGTCGACCGGGATGTGGATGGTCTCGATGCGCGGCGCGGTTTCACGCAGCTCGGCGCGCGGTTCGGGCAGCGTTTCGAGCATGGCGGAGAGGATGAACGCGCGACCTTCGTGAGCCTGCTTGAGGGCGCGCGCGAGGATATCGACCGAAAGGCCCTTCGCCTTGTTGTCCATCTGCAGCGCGGTGATGCCCTTCGCGGTTCCGCAGACCTTGAAGTCCATGTCGCCGAGGAAGTCCTCGAGACCCTGGATGTCGGAGAGGATGACGACGTCGTCGCCTTCTTTGATAAGCCCCATGGCGATGCCGGAGACGGGGGCCTTGATGGGCACGCCCGCGTCCATGAGCGCCAGGGTTGAACCGCAGGTGGAAGCCATGGAAGACGAGCCGTTGGACTCGAGGATCTCGGAGACGACGCGAATCGCGTAGGGGAACTCGTCTTCGGAGGGGATCACCGGGAGCAGGGCGCGCTCGGCGAGGGCGCCGTGTCCGATCTCGCGGCGCTTCGGGGAGCCCATGCGGCCGACTTCGCCGGTGCAGTACGGCGGGAAGTTGTACTGGTGCATGTAGCGCTTGCCCTCGACCGGCTCGATCGTGTCGAGACGCTGCCACTCGTTGAGCATGCCGAGTGTGCAGACGGAAAGCGCCTGGGTCTGGCCGCGCTGGAAAAGACCGGAGCCGTGCACGCGAGGCAGGTACCCTGGGACGATGTGAAGCGGGCGGATCTCGTCCGGACGGCGACCGTCGGCGCGCTCGCCCGTCTCGATGACCATACGGCGCATGGCCTTCTTCTCGAGCTTCTTAAGCGCTGCGGCGATGTCGGAACCCCAGGCCGCGCGCTCGTCGTCGGAGAAGTCGTTTGCGGTGATTTCGGCCTTGAGGTCGGCGACCTTGTCCATGCGCGAGAGCTTGTCGGCGTCCTTGAGGGCTGCCGACATGCGGTCGAAGTAGGGCTCCACGCGCTCCGCGATCTCGGGGGCGGGCTCGTGCAACTTGTACTCCATCGGGGTCGGGTTCACCTTGGCGAGGAACTCGGCCTGCTTGTCGCAGAATGCGGCGATCGCCTCTTGGCCGAAGCTCATGGCCGCGAGCATGTCGTCCTCGGAGATTTCCTTGGCGCCCGCTTCGACCATGGAGATGTAGTCTTTGGTGCCGGCAATGGTGAGGTCGAGGTCGGAGTTCGCGTCCTCTTCGTAGGTCGGGTTCACGATGAACTCGCCCGTCTCGACGTTGCGGCCGATCTTAACGCAGGCGGCCGGGCCGTCGAAGGGCGCACCGCCGACGAGCAGCGCTGCGGATGCGCCGCCGACGCAGATGACGTCGGGCGGGTTCTCGCCGTCGCAGACGAGCGTCGTGGCGACGATGTGGACCTCGTTCTTGAAGCCGTCGGGGAAACCCGGACGGATGGGGCGGTCGATCATGCGGGCGTTCAGCGTGCCCTTTTCGGAGGGACGCGCCTCGCGCTTCAGGTAGCCGCCCGGGATGCGGCCGACCGCGTACATCTTCTCGATGTAGTCGACCGTGAGCGGGAAGAAGTCGTAGTCTTTCTCCTGCTTGGAGACGACGGCCGTGACGAGGATCGTGGTGTCGCCCTGGGTCACGAGCACGGCGCCCGTCGCCTGCTTGGCGAGCTCGCCCGTCTCGAAGCGGTACTGCTTGCCGTACAGCTCGAAGGATTCGACGATCTTTTCCATGTAATTCTTTCTTTCTCTTAGCCTCGCGCGCCCTATTGCGCTTGAGCTTCTTCGGATACGGGGTACTCACGTTCTCCCGTTCCCGCGAGCGAACCTGCCGAATGCTGGTCCGACCGCCTTGTATAGCACGGGACCCGCGCCATGGCGGGTCCTCGTTTCAAGCTTAGATGTTGTCGCGGATGCCGAGCTTCTTGATGAGAGCGCGGTACTCTTCGATGTCGCGCTCCTTGATGTGCTTGAGAAGGCCACGGCGCTTACCGATGAGCTTCATGAGGCCGCGGCGCGTGTGGTTGTCCTTCTTGTGGCTCTTCAGGTGCTCGGTCAGGTTGCGGATGCGCTCCGAGAGGATCGCGATCTGAACCTCGGCGCTGCCGGAGTCGGATTCGGACTTGCCGTACTCCTTGATGAGTTCGGCGGTCTTTTCCTTGGTGATGCTGAGCTTGCTTGCCATGTTTCCACCTTTCAGGTATCTAAGCTTTTCGTTCGCTCCGAGTACGCAAACGGGTGGCGCATGCGAACTAGGATGGAACCGCTGCCCTACTGCAGCCTGTCTATTGTAAAAGCGCTTTGCGCTTCACGCAAGAACCAACGGGCGTTTGCGCATCGGTTCTGCATAACTGGCCGCTATTCGGCGGCTTCAGCCTCGCGAAGGGCACGGCAGAGCTGATCGGCGCACGACGTCGTGCGGTTGCCGCACGTGTTGCCGTCGAGAATCGCGCAGACGTCGTCGACCTTCTTGCCCTCGACGAGTTTGGAGATCGCTTTCAGGTTGCCGTTGCAGCCGCCGACGAAGTCGACGTGCTTGATCGTGTCGCCGTCGACATCGACGTTGATGGCGCGGGAGCAGACGCCGCGGGTTCGGTACGTGTACATGGTCGTTCCTCTTTTCTCGTCTTGGGTCGGGCGGCGGCATAGCAGCGTGCCTACCCGATTCTTTAGTACAAACCGCAGGTGAACAGGAAGTTCAGGGACTTCAGCCGATGCCCGACGTGCTCGCTTGCCCAGCGCTGGCACAAATCGAGCACCGAGAACGCCTCGGTCGGTCCGGCGCTCGAGGCTGCAACGTCACGAAACGTCGAACCAAGAAAGAAATGCGCCCAGGACACCGCGCGGGCGTCGACGCGGAATGCCTCGACGCGAGGGCGGCAGCTTGAGCATATCACACCCCCTTCGCGCGGCGAGAACGCAACCGTCCCATCGGGCGAGGACGGTGCCTCGCCACCGCAAACGGCGCATCGGTCGAGCGTGGGGCGGAAGCCCGAGAAGGCGAACGTCTTCAAAAGGTGCGCCGCGGTGAGCGCGCAGGCGCGGTTCGGGTCGCAGGAAGCCATGGCCGAGAACGCAGCGCGCGTCATCTCGAACAGCCGAGGGCTTTCAAGCGAGAGCTGCGTCGTGCGGTCGAGGAGCTCGGCGCACGGGGCCGCCGCCGCCGCGAGCGCGATATCGGTGCGCAAAGCGTCGTTTCCGCAGATGAGTTGCGCTTCCGACACGATGTCGAGGGAACGCCCGCGCGCGATGAGCACCTCGGCGACCGAGAACAACTCAAGACGCGAGGCGAACGTGCTCTTCGGCTTGCGCGCGCCTTTGGCCACGGCTCGCAGCTGCGAGCCGTCTTCGGCGAGCATCGTCAGGACGAGATCGCTCTCGCCGAGCTTGGTTTTGCGCAGCACGATGACGCGCGAGGTGTAGGTGGGGCGGGCCACGCTACTTGCTGAGCTTCGGGGAAGATGAGCGGATGGAATTGTCCGAGCCCCAGCTGATCGTGCCCGACATCTGCTCGGCGTTGGCGAAAAGCGTGCCGAACAGCGACGTCTTCTCGAACTTCTTCGCGGTTATCGTGTAGCTCACCACCCCGTCGCCTTCGTAGTCGACGGAATCGCAGGAAACGATTTCGCAGTTCACCCCGTCGATGACGACGGTTGCGCCCTTCGAGAAGTAGTCTTTCGTTGCGGAAACGAGTTCTTTCGCGCGCGATTTTGCAATGCTCAACGTGACGGCGGATCCGCTTGCGAGCTTTGTTCCCGCTTCGGGGTCGACCGAAACGACGGTTCCCTCGGCGACGTCCTCGGTGTAGACGGTCTTCGTCTTCGCCTTGTACCCGGCTTCCTCGAGCGCCGCTTTCGCGTCGTCTTCGGACTTGGCCGCAACGTCGGGCACGGTGTACGCCTCGGCGATCGTGACGGTGAGCGCGGTTGCGGCCTTCACCTTCGTGCCCGCATCGACCGAAAGCGCGATGACCGTTCCTTCGGTGTCGTTCGACTTCTCAGTGGTGAAGGTGACGTTGCCAAGTCCCTCTTTGTCGAGCGCGGCCTTCGCCTCGTCCTGTGTCTTTCCCATGATGTCGGGGACCGCGCGCGGCGTGGCGATCGACACGTTGATGGTCGTTCCCGTGTCCACGCGCGAGCCGGCCTGCGGGTCGGTGATGAGCACGATGCCTTCGACCTCGTCGGATTTCACCTGCGTCGTGTTGACGTGGAATCCCTTGCTCTCGAGCACCCAGACCGCGTCGCTTTGCGCTTCGCCTGTGACGTCGGGGACGGTTTTGCCGCCCCACAGCTCGAGATAATACGTGGCCCCGGCGGCGATGGCGGCCGCGATGACGAGAACGAGAAGCGCCACGAGCAGATGCTTTTTCCGCGAGCGCTTCTTTTCCTCGTTGGGATCGGGAGCCTTGAACTCCCTTTGCTGTTTGGGAGGCTCGCCCTCGATCTTGGGAAGCTCCATCGTGTCGCCCGAACGCCAGCTCGGCGCAGGCGGGACGTAACTTGAGTCGACAAGCCGCTCAAGCCCCGAGAGGTCGGCCGTTTTCGCCGAATCGATGTTGATGACCTGCGTCTCATCGCTCGAAGAGGAGACGGGGGTGCCTTCCCCGGTGACGTCGATGACGGGAACGCGGGCGGGATCGAGCGCGTGCACGCGGCCCGAGTGCGACGCCGCGGAAGCGATCTTGGGTTCGGGCTCGTCTGCCGCGAGCTCCTCCCCTTCCCCATCTTCTTCGTCGTCGGCAAAAGCGGCTTCGGCGGCGGCATCGCCGTACTCGTCGAGGGAAACCTCTGCCTCGACGATTTCCTCGTCGACGTCGGTGAAGTCGTCGAGCTCGTCTTCGCCGACGCGCTCGAGCTCACGTTCGAGCGCGGTCGCCGCAGCGTCGGCGTCGGCCTTTGGCGAATCAGCGCCCGATTCTCCCTGCCCGGTAAGCGCAGGGAGAACGACCGTCTTGTCGGACGGACCGGTGAGCGGAGAGCCGCATTCGTTGCAGAACTTGGCGCCGGCTCGATTCTCGCAATGGCAGTTTGGGCAGATCATGTTTCGCGCTCGTCTTTCGTTTTCAATGGCTTCTCCGCGCCATTGTAGCCGAAAACGGCCGAGGCTCGTTTCCTCAACCGAAACTGCGGGTCAGACGCGACAATACCTGCACAAAGATATGGAGAAACCTCTACCGAAGCGCTTTTTCTCGCGCTGCCTTACGCGCCCTCGCCGTATCCGAACTTGCGGATCTGGGTCGCGTCGCGACGCCAGTTTTTCTTCACCTTCACGTTGAGGTCGAGATACACGCGGCAACCGAGGAGCTGTTCCAAATCGCGTCGCGCCTCGCTGCCGATGCGCTTGATCGCAGTGCCCTTCTTGCCGATGATCATGCCCTTCTGGCTTTCGCGCTCCACGTAGATGGAGGCCGCGATGAGCTCGAGGCCTTTCTTCCGATCGTGCTCCATATGGTCGGTCGTGACGCCGATCGCATGGGGAACCTCGTCGAAGAACGTGCGCAGGATCTTCTCGCGGATGAACTCGGCGACGACCACCTCGATCGGCTGGTCGGTTTCCATGTCGGGCGGGAACCATGCCGGGCCTTCGGGAAGAAAGAAAACCGCTTCCTCGACGAAGGCGTCGACGTTTCTGCCGTTTTGGGCGGAAAGCGCCACCATCGCGTCCCAGGGAGCGAGTTTCTCGGCCGCTTCACGCTGGGCCGCGATCTGCTCAGGCGTGGCGATGTCGGTCTTGGACAGCACGCAGATGCGCTTCGCATCCGTTGCCCTCACCTGGGCCGCAACCCATTCGTCTCCGCGGCCGATGGGCTGCGAGGCGTCGATGAGCATGGCGATGACGTCGACGTCTTCCAAGCCTTTCAGCGCCGACACGTTAAGCTCTTCGCCAAGGGCGTCGTGAGGCTTGTGAAGGCCGGGGGTGTCGACGAGCACGAGCTGGTAGTCGTCGGTCGTGAGCACGGCGCGAAAGCGGTGGCGCGTGGTTTGCGCCGTGCTCGACGTGATCGCGATCTTTTTGCCCATAATGGCGTTGAGCAGGGTCGATTTACCTGCATTGGGACGTCCGACAAGCGTTGCGAAGCCGGATTTGAACCCTTCTTTGCGGTTTCCTAGCAAATGAGCTCTCCAATCTTGGGAACGAAAACGATGCACCCGACGACAACGGATGCGCAGGCCGCGATGAGGGCCGCGCCCGCCGCGCAGTCCTTGGCGCGTTTGGCGAGGATGTGGTATTCAGGCGACGCGAGGTCGACTACCGATTCAATGGCGGTGTTCGCGGTTTCGAGGGCGAGCACGAGCGCGATGCAAAGGACGATGGCAAGCCAGGAGGATGCATCGATGCGCAGTGCGAACCCGAGCGCTACGGCGAGGACCGCGGCGCACGCGTCGATGCGCATATTGCGCTGACCGAGCGCGAAGCGCACGCCTTCGAAAGCGCACTTGAAGGCATGAGGAAGCGACTGAGCCATCAGTGCTCTCCGCGAACGAGCGCATGCGCCCCATTGAGTTCGCCGAAAATCGCCATGTCGAGCCCGCGTTCGCGAGCCCACGCCGAAAGAAGCTCGGCCTCGCGCGCTTCCATGACTTCGGCCTCGTCGTCCTCGATGTGGTCGTAGCCGCACAGGTGGAGCAGGCCATGGGTGAGCAGCAGGCTCACCTCGCCTTCGAGGGTCGTACCGTAGCGGGCGGTCTGCGCCTCGGCGACGTCGAGCGCGATGATGACGTCGCCGAGCTCGAAGGGCACGTCGGCGGACGAATTCGCGGCGTCGTCGAAGAAGCCCTCGTCGTCTGCCCCGTCGCACTCGAAGGACAGCACGTCGGTCGGCCCCTCCTTCCCGCGGAACTCCTTGTTCAAGCGGGCGATTTCGTCGTTGTCGACGAAGCTTATGCACACTTCGCTCGATGCGGGGCATTCCTCGGACCGAAGGACGAACGACGCGAGCTCAAAGACGGGGAGCGTGCGTACGTCGTTTTCTCGATACTCTGCGTTGACATCGATGTTCATCGAATTGCCTCCCTGGTGCGTTTGTCTTCCTCTGCGCGTCCGTAGGCCTCGACGATGGCGGCGACGAGCGTGTGGCGCACGACGTCCTTTCCCGAGAGGCGGCAAAACGCGATGTCGTCGAGCCCATCGAGCACCGCTTCGGCGTCGGCGAGCCCGGAGCGGCTGCCGGCAAGGTCGCGCTGCGTTTGGTCGCCGGTGACGACCATCTTCGAGTTGAAGCCAAGGCGCGTGAGGAACATCTTCATCTGCTCGGGTGTGGTGTTCTGCGCTTCATCGAGGATGACGAAGCTGTCATTCAAGGTTCGGCCGCGCATGAAGGCGAGCGGTGCGATCTCGATGACGCCGCCCTCGATGAGCTGGTTGGCGCGCTCCATGTCGGTCATGTCGAAGAGCGCGTCGTAGAGCGGGCGGATGTAGGGATCGACCTTCTCGTTGATGGTGCCGGGCAGAAAACCGAGGTTCTCGCCCGCTTCCACGATCGGACGCGTGAGGATGATCCGCCCGACCTCCTTGCGCTTCAGCGCGGCGACCGCCATTGCCATGGCGAGATAGGTTTTCCCCGTGCCTGCAGGTCCCAGTCCGAACGTGATCGTGTTTTTGCGAATCGCGTCGACGTAGCGCTTCTGTCCCACGGTTTTGGGGCGGATGGCCCGACCGCGATACGTGAGCAGGATGTCTTCGCGCAAGGTCGCGGGAGAGAACTCGGCGGTCCGGAGAAGGTCGATTGCCCGCTTGGCGTAATCGGGTGTGACCTCGTCTCCCCCTTCGGCGACTTTGATGAAATCGGAAAAGAGTGCCGTGAGCGATTGCACCTCGACCTGGTCGCCCGAAAGGACGATGGAATCTCCGCGCACGACGATCGAAGCGGCGAAGGCCGATTCGACGAGACGCAGGGTCGAATCGGCAGGCCCGACCACGAGCGCCATGTCAACGCTTTGCGGCGCAGTCAGTGTAATTTGCGTTTGGTCAGTCATAAAACACATTGTACCATGCGCGCATCGTTATAATAGGGTGTTCGAAATTCACCATATCCTTATTATTCAGGGGAAACGACATGACAACGGTAAAGCACCTGTTCGACGAGGCTCGCGCCGCATCGCGCGCGACGCTGTCGTTCGAGATCTTCCCGCCGAAGGGCGATTTGGACCACAACACCGCGCGCGAGGTCGCAAGCGGCTTGGCGCCGCTTCGCCCCGACTTCATCTCTGTCACCTACTCTGCGGGCGGCAGCGGCAACAAGCACGCCACCAACGACGTCGCCGAGATCCTCCAGGCCGACTTCGGCACGACCTGCGTCGCGCACCTCACCTGCGCGGGTGCGACGAGCGATTCCATCGCTTCCGCAATCGACGATTTGCATGCCCATGGGATCGAGAACGTCCTCGCGCTGCGTGGCGACATGCCGAAGGACGCGCACCCGGGCGAGTTCCGTTTCGCGAAGGATCTTATCCCCCATCTCGTCGATGCCGGGTTCTGCGTAGGCGCTGCCGCGTACCCTGAAGGGCACATCGACTGCATCGACGCCGATGTGAACATCGCGCATCTGAAGGAGAAGGTCGATGCGGGCGCGAGTTTCCTCGTGACGCAGCTCTTCTTCGACAACGAGTTCTTCTACCGCTTCCGTGAGAAGTGCGCCTCCGCACGCATCGATGCCCCGATCGCGTGCGGGATCATGCCGTTTCTAAGCAAGCAACAGATCCAGCGCATGGTGTTCATGTGCGGCGCGTCGCTCCCGAGCCCCATCATCAAATTGCTCGCTCGCTACGAAAACGACCCGGCGAGCCTGCGTGCCGCGGGAATCGAATACGCCTGCAACCAGCTCGTCGACCTCGACGCGCACGGCGTCGACGGATTGCATGTGTACACGATGAACCATCCCGACATCGCGCGCACGTGCACCGAAGCGATTCGACGTGCCCACTAGCCGCATGCCCGCCCCACGCGTCGAGGCGTTCCTGAACGGGAAGGCGAGGTGCGGCTTTTTCCCATGCGCGCCCGGGCCCGGCTCGCTTCGCCTCGACCGCGACGAAGCGCTCGGATACCTCGGGTACGGCAAGCAAGAACTCGAAGCCGGCCTTGCGCGACGCTTCGCGGACATCGCGAGCGAATGCGAGGAAACGCTTTCACCTGCGTTCTCGTGGGCGGCCTTTCCCGTGTCGGGCATCGTCGCGTCGGGTCAAAAGGCCGGAGTCGAGCTTGCGGGTGCGCCCGTTCGCCTTGCAGGGGAAAGCATGGCCGCGCATTTCGCGGGGGCTGCCGGGAGTGCGCTCCTTTCCTGCACGCTCGGGATGGAATCCGAGCGCGCGATCGCGCGTTACCAGGCGATAAGCCCGACCGACGCGCTGTTCTACAATGCATGCGCGGCGGCGCTCGTCGAGGCATGCGCGAACGCGGTCGAGGCCGACATCGTCTGCAAGGCAAGCGAAGTCGGCCTCCATGCCAACTGGCGCTTCAGCCCGGGTTACGGCGATGCGCCGCTGTCGATGCAACCCGCGATCCTGCGTGCGCTCGGAGCACCGGGACATCTTGCCGTGAGCTGCACTGACAGTTTCCTGCTCGTGCCGTCGAAGAGCATCACGGCGGCGGTCGGGCTGTTCGAAGAGGGAGTGCGCGCCGACGGCGTGCGGAGAGGATGCGCCACGTGCTCGCTTTCGCACGTGTGCGCGATACGGAAGCAAGGGAGAACGTGCCATGGTTAGCGATTTGGCGGGACTTTCCATCAAAGACGATCACTTGAAACGCGCGCTCGAAGGCGTCGATTACCTGCTCATCGACGGGGCCATGGGAACGCAGATGCAGGCGCGGGGACTCGATGGGATCGAGCCGGTGCCCGAGCTTCTCTGCAAGACCCATGCCGACGACATCGCCGCGATCCACGCGTCGTACGTGAGGGCGGGAGCCGAGGTCATCACGACCAACACGTTCAGCGCCAACCGCCTGAAGCTCGGCGACTACCTCAGCGTCGAGGAGGCCTACCGGCTCGCGGCCGATTGCGCACGAAGAGCAGGCGCGCCTTATATTGCCGGTGACATAGGGCCGACGGGCTCTCTGCTCCAGCCGATGGGAACGCTCTCATTCGACGAGGCCTACGACATCTTCGCTGAACAGGTGCGCGCTGCTGCGTCGGCGGGATGCGACCTCATCCTCATCGAGACCATGGCCGACCTGCGCGAGGCGAAGGCAGCGGTGCTCGCCGCACGCGAGAACTCGACGCTGCCGGTATTCGCCACGATGACGTTCGGCGAAGACGGTCGGACTTTCCTCGGCACGCCGCCCGAGGTCGCAGCCGAAGTCCTTTCCTCGCTCGGTGCGCAGGCGGTGGGGCTTAACTGCTCGCTCGGGCCGAGCGAGCTTCTCGGTGCAGCTCAGGCTATGGCGCGCCGCGTGCGTTGCCCGCTTATCGTGCAACCGAACGCGGGGCTTCCCCGCATGGAGGCGGGGCAGACGCTTTTCGATGTTACGGCGGAAGAGTTCGTGAGCGCCATGTCCCCGATGCTCGATGCGGGTGCGGGAATCGTCGGCGGGTGCTGCGGGACCTCACCGCGCTACATCGAGCTCCTTTCAAGCGAGCTTGCCTCCCGCGGTACGCCCGCGCCTCGCGATTTCAAACCGGCTTGCGTTATTGCGAGCGCCCAAGAGGCGGTTGTCCTCGAAAAGGGAACCCATGCCGTCGCCGTCGTCGGTGAACGCATCAACCCGACGGGCAAGAAGAAGCTCAAGGCGGCGCTGCGCGCGGGGGACCTCGACTACATCGTCGGCGAGGCGGTCACCCAGCGCAACGCCGGCGCCGACGTGCTCGACGTGAACGTCGGATTGCCCGAGATCGACGAGCCTGCGACGCTCGCCGCGGCGGTCGAGAAGCTTTCCGCGACGGTGACGCTTCCGCTCGTCATCGATTCGAGCGACCCCGTCGCCATCGAGCGCGTTGCGCGCAGCTACGCTGGAAAACCCCTCATCAACTCGGTCAACGGAAAACGCGAAAGCCTCGATGCGATCCTGCCGATCGCCAAGAAGTACGGATGCGCGGTCATCGGGCTCGCCCTCGACGAGGAGGGCATTCCCCCCACCGCCGAAGGCCGGTTCAAGGTTGCGGAGAAAATCGTCGCCGAGGCTGAGAGAATCGGCATCCCCCGCGAGGACATCGTGATCGACTGCCTTGTCATGGCGGCGGCCACCAACCAAAACGAGGGCATGGAGATTTTGAAGGCCGTGTCGCTTGTCAAGGAACGTCTGGGGGTGCGAACCGTGCTCGGCGTTTCCAACATCAGCTTCGGGATTCCCCAACGCTCGCTTTTGAACAGCACGTTCCTTGCAGCGGCGCTCGGGTGCGGGCTCGACTTCCCGATTCTCAACCCCTCGTCAGCACGCTACATGGACACGGTGGCCGCTTTCCGCGTGCTCAACGCGCAGGACGCAGGAGCGACGCGCTACATCGAGCGCTACGCCGACGCGTCCGACCCCTACACGGCTCCCGCCGGCACGCACGCCACGTCGGCGGGAACGCGCGAAGGGACGGCTTTCGCACCCCCCTCGAAGGCCGCGTGCCCTATCGAGGTGCCGGAAAATCTTGCGCACGAGAAAGAAGCGGTCGAGGGCGTCGTCGATCTCATCATGTCGGGGCGGAAGGGGCCGATGGGCGCGGCGACCGAGAACCTTCTCGAAACATGCGACGCGCTCGACGTCGTGAACGAGGTATTCATTCCGACACTCGACGTCGTCGGGCAGAAGTTCGATTCGGGAGCTTTCTTCCTTCCCCAGCTCATGGCTTCGGCAGAAGCGGTGAAGGCGGGCTTCGACGTTGTGCGCGAGCACATGGGCGATGCCGAGACGGCAACCGACGATGCGCGCGCGATCATCGTGGCCACGGTGCGCGGCGACATCCACGACATCGGCAAGAACATCGTGAAGATGCTGCTTGAAAACTACGGCTACCGCGTGATCGACCTGGGACGCGACGTGGATCCGAACGAGATTCTCCGCGTGGTGAAGGAAGAGGGCGTTCGTCTCGTCGGCCTTTCGGCCCTCATGACGACGACGGTCAAGGCCATGGAGGAGACGATCGAGCTCATTCACACGGAAGCTCCCGGATGCGCCGTGTTCGTGGGCGGTGCGGTTCTCACGCCGGAATATGCCGAGCAAATCCACGCCGACCACTACAGCAAGGATGCCGCCGATTCGGCTCGCTTTGCCGAGGAGTATTTTGCGAGCATCGGCTTATAGCAGGGCTTCAAAGCCCATCCTAAGCAGTCGAAACGAAAAGGCGCCCCTCATCGACATGCTCATCGCACGCATCGGCGAGGGGCGCCGTGCATCCAAGGTGAAAGGGTCGGCTCTCTCGTCAGAGAACGACTTCGACGATGTCGCCGGAGCTCGCACCTTCGGGGGCGGGAACCTCGAAGTAGCTCTCGGTGAGCGCGATGCCCTCCCCTTCCACGATAGCAAGCTCGCTCGTGCCGCGACGCCGCTCGAGCTCGGCCGCGCGCAGCTCATCGGCAAGGTTTCTCAAACGAGCTGCCCGCTGCGTCTTCGTTTCAGGCGAAATCTGATCGGTTCGCGCCGCAGCGGGCGTTCCCGAGCGCGGCGAATAGGGAAACACATGGATCTTCGAGAAACGGCACGCGCGCGCAAGGTCGAGCGTCTGCTCGAACTCCTCTGCGGTCTCACCCGGAAAACCGCAGATGATATCTGTTGAAAGGGACAGCTTCGGCACGCGCTCGTAGAGCCTATCGACGAGAGAGGCGAAATACTCCGCGGTGTAGGGCCGGTGCATCTCGTGCAGCACCTTCGTCGAACCCGACTGAAGCGGCAGGTGCAGATGGCGGCAGATGCGACCCTTCGACTCCGCCAGCACGTCGATGAGCTCGTCGTCGACGTCTCGTGGCTCGATCGAGGAGATGCGGAAGCGCGTGGGGAGGCGTCGGCCACTTGCAGGCTGCTCGGTTTCGACAAGGAGTCGTTTCAGCAGGTCGGGAAGGCGCACTGCGTTTTCGCTTCCCCTGTCGCCCGAACAGTACGACCCGAGGTTGATCCCGGTAAGGACGATTTCCCCCACGCCCGCGGCGCTGAGCGCCTTGCATTTCGCGATTACCGCGTCGGCATCGACGCTCGCCGCACGTCCGCGGGCGACGTGCACGATGCAGTAGGTGCAGGCGTTGTTGCACCCGTCCTGCACCTTCACGCCAACGCGCGTCCTAAAGCCCTCGCCGACGGGAAGCGCCTTGCCGTGCATGGCGGAGGCGTCGCCGAATGCGCCCGCTTCGATCGCTGAGGCGAGCGCGGACTTTCCCATGACCCGAATGCGGCTGCTCATCTGCGTGAAGACGTCGGCATCGATCGCTGCGGCGCACCCCGTCACCACAACGGTGGCGCATGCGTTTGCGCGCAGTGCGTGGCGCACCGCCTTGCGCGTCTTCTTCTCGGCTTCCCCGGTCACGGTGCAGGTGTTCACGACGATGAGATCGGCATCCTGCTCGGATGACTCGGCGCATCCGCAGGCGGAAAGCGAAGACGAGAACGCATCGGACTCGACGCGATTCACCTTGCATCCCAAATTCACGATTGCATAGTTCATGAGCGCTTCCCCAATCCGCCGAGCTCGTAGAGGACGAGCGCCGGAGCGACGAGGCCGGCCGTTTCGGTTCGCAAGATCGAAGACCCCAAGCTCACAAGCGCGCTTCGGGAATTGCATGCGAGCAATGCGTCGACTTCGCGCGAAGAAAGCCCGCCTTCCGGGCCAACGACGACGGCGACAACGGCTTCAGACGCTTCGCAACCCGTCTTGTCGAGTGCGCGCGCAAGCGCCGATGCGAGACAAGCCGTTTCAGGTGCTTCTTCCCAGCATACGAGCACCGTCGTCGCCTCGGCAAGCTCTTTGCAAGCCGTATCGAGACGTGCCGGCTCGAGAACCTGGGGAATGCGAGGCTGCCCGGATTGCATCGCCGCGCTCTTTGCGATGGCGTCCCACCGTTTCATGCGCGTCGCCGTCTTCTTCGCATCGAGCTTCACGATCGAGCGTTCGCACATGAGTGGCAGGAATGTCGACACGCCGAGCTCGGTCGCATGGCGAATGACGGAATCCATCTTCTCGCCCTTCGCCATGCCTTGGACGAGCATGACGCGAGGACGTTTTCGAGGCGCGTCGAGATGTTGCGCGATGGCGACGATCGGTGTTGCGCCGTCGAACCCGCGGATCTCGCATTCGAAATAATCGCTCGCGGCGTCGACGACGGCGATGTGCTCGCCGAGCGCCAGCCGCAGCACGCGGAGGTGCTTCTCGTCGTCGGGAGAGAGATCGAGCGGGAACTCTTCGTTTTGCTCGTCGGCGATGACCTGGTTTTCCAGGAAGAATCGTTGCAGGGACATAATGCCTTTCAAGAGGAAAAGCCGCCAGGCGCAAAGCCCGGCGGCATGGGGAACTAGCTCAGTGAGTCGCGAAGCTTTTGAAGCGGGCTGCGCGGGGCGGAGACCTTTTCACCCATTTCCTCGGCAAGCTTCTCGAGCATCTCGCGCTGTTTCTTCGAAACCTTCTTCGGAATGACGACGTTGATGTGAACGAACATGTCGCCGCGCGTCTCGCTGCGCAGGCGCGGCATGCCCTTGCCCTTCACGCGCACGACCTGCTCGTTCTGGCAGCCTGCGGGGATGCGAACCTCGACGGTTTCGTCGGCGAGGATGCCGTCGATTTCGATCTCGGCACCGAGGATCGCCTGGATGAACGACACGTTCGCACGCGCATGCAGGTCGTCCCCGTCGCGCTCGAAGAATTCGTGGGGCTGCACGCGGCAGGTCACGATGAGGTCGCCCGACGCGGCACCGCGGATGCCGGCCTCGCCGAAGCCCCCGACACGGAGTTGCTGGCCGTCGCGGATGCCTGCGGGCACTTTCACCGTGACGCGCTGACGGTCGGGAACACGGCCCTGACCTTCGCATTCGGGGCAGGGATTTTCGATTGTCTTGCCCGTGCCGCCGCACTTCTTGCAGGTCGTCGCGGTTTGCATGTCGCCGAGGAACGTGCGCTGCACGCTGACGACGCGCCCCCGTCCGCCGCACTCAGGGCACGTGACTTCCTTGCCGCCTTCACCCATGCCCGTGCCGCCGCAGTCGGCGCAGGGCGCCAGGCGGTCGTACACGATTTCCTTTTCGACGCCCGAGGCCACTTCCTCAAGGGTGATTCGCAGACCGACACCCATGTCACGGCCTTCTTGGCGCGCAGGGCGCCCGCCCTGCCCCTGTCCACCGAAGAACGAGCTGAAGATGTCGCCCATGCCGCCGAAGCCGCCGCCGAACAAATCGTCGAAGTCGACGTAGCCGCCGGCGCCGCCGCCCGCAGCACCGGGAATGGTGCCGAAACGGTCGTACTGCGCGCGCTTGTTTGCGTCCGACAGCACGTCATAGGCCTCGTTCAGCTCTTTGAACTGGTCCTCCGCATCGGGAGCCTTGTTCACGTCGGGATGCAGCTCACGTGCACGGCGACGGAACGCCTTCTTGATTTCGGCATCGGAGGCATCTTTCGGCACTCCGAGAATCTCGTATAGATCCTTGGCCATTTCCTTAAAGCCTTTCTCGCTCTCTCGTCGCGGCCTGCATGCTTCGCTCAGGCCGTCCCGTAACTCCTAGATATCGTCGAGCGCCGCGCGTGCCGCGCGGACCGCCTGGATAACCTTCGAATAGTCCATGCGCGTCGGACCGATGACGGCCACCACGCCCTCGGCATCTCCCCTGCCGTAGCGGCTTGCGACAACCGACACGCCCGAAAGCCCCGCCGTCTTGTTCTCGCGCCCGATATGGACCGAAAGATCGTCGGACGATGCCGCATGGTCGAGGATATGAAGCAGCATCGTGTCGTCCTCGAGAACCTGCATGAGCGGCAGCACCGCATCCGAGCTGGAGAATTCGGGCTGCGTGAGCAAGGCGCTCATTCCAAGGCGATGCGTGCGGCCGGTTTGGCCTTCCTGGATGCACGAGAGCACCTCGTCGAGCACCGTGCGCACGAGCGGGTCGGTGAAAGCCGTGCGCATGCTCTGCAAAAGCCCCGATTCGACGTCGGCAAGCGATTTCCCGCAGAGCAGCTCGCCGAGAAGCACCTGAACGCGAGCCAAATCCTCCGCGGCAACCGGAGCCGTGAAGTCGATTTGGCGGTTGAACACGCTACCGTCCTCGGTGACCACGATGCAGATGGCGCGCACATCGGAAAGGGACACGAGCGTGATCTGCTTGATACGTATGGCGAGCACCGACGGCGCAAGCACGATAGACAGGCAATCGGTGAGCCTCGCAAGCGCGCTCGAAGTCTGCTCGAGAAGCGAATCGAGCTCGGACGCACTGCGCTTCAACTCTTCGGTGACTTTACGGTAGCGTTGCTCGTCAGGCGCGGTGCCCGTAGCGAGCAGGTTGTCGACGAACGCGCGATACCCGAAATCGGTCGGGATGCGCCCGGCTGAGGTGTGCGGTTGCGCGATGTAGCCTTCGTCTTCGAGGATGGAAAGCTCGTTGCGCACCGTTGCCGAGCTGACGCCGAGCTGGTAACGCTCGGTGAGCGTTCGCGACCCGACCGGCAACGCACGTGCCACGTACTCCTCGATCAGCGCCGCCAAAACACGTTGTCTTCTGTCTGAGAGCATGGTCACTTCACCCCTTTGCGTTACTTCAAGACGCCATGCCGAAAAGCCATTCTAGCAGCCGAGGCGCGGGAGTGCTAATAAAAACGGCAAGCGTTGGGCATTCTTGACGTATGCGTCATACTCAGGTGCCTGCGCGACGTGCGTCGAGATGCTTACGCCAGGTCGAACAGCTCGCCGTAAAGTTCATTGCCGCAGAGCCACCCGCGCTCGGTCGGGACGAAGCGGTCGCCGCGCATCTCGGCGAGACCCTCTTCCTGAAGATGGGCGAGCGCGTCGTCGAGGCGCGGAAGAAGCGGGCGCGCCCGGTCGATGAGCTCCTTCGACACGCCGCGAGTCATGCGCATGCCGAGCATGAGGTCTTCCGCCGCCATCTGCGCGGGGTTCAGATCGTCGGTCACCTGGCCGTCGGTCACGCGCATGCGACGGCTTTCGTTCTGGGTCATCGTGGCGGCGCTGCGCCCAAGCCCTAGATAAGGGACGCCGGTCCAGTACGAGACGTTGTGTTTGCACTCGAAACCCGGTTTCGCGTAGCTCGCCACCTCGTAACGCGTGAAACCAGCCCCGCGCAAAAGGCTTTCCGCAAGCTCCATCTGCTCGGCCTCGACATCGTCATCGGGCTCGGGAAGCTCGCCTGAGAGCACCATGCGGTCGAACGGCGTGTGCGGCTCGATGGTGAGGGGGTACACGCTTACGTGGGAAACGCCGAGGGAAATGGCCCGCTCCACGCTTTCCCTGAAGCTTTTCGCGCTCTGACCGGGAATTCCGCACATGAGGTCAACGCTCACGTTCTCGAACCGCTCATGCGCGCACTCGATTGCCCGCACCGCGTCGCTCGCCGTGTGAGCGCGGCCGAGCGTTTTGAGCACGTCGTCGTCGAAGCTCTGCACGCCGATGGAAAGGCGGTTCACGCCAAGAGCCCAGACATCTCGCACCATGTTCGCCGTCAGGCTCTCGGGGTTCGCCTCCATCGTGCATTCGACGTCGGGCTCGAGGTGCATCGACGTCGAAAGCGCGTAGAGCAGCATCGAGAGCCTCGAAGCGCCCACGAAGCTCGGGGTTCCGCCGCCGAGGTACACCGTCTCGATCGCCCCGAGCTCGCCTTCCCGTGATTTGCGACGAATCGAAAGGCAGAGCTCCTCGACGTACTCGTCGATGGCGGCGTCGTCCTTGCGCGCGGCGCGCGTCGTGAAGTCGCAGTATGCGCATCGCTTCACGCAGAACGGGATGTGCAGGTAGAGCGCTTTGTAGGGGTCGTGCGGCATGGGCGTTTCCTCTCATCGTTCGCGGTGCTATGGTCGCGAAGGCGGCAGGCACCACGCTGAACGTTCGCAGCTTTCTTACGACATCTCGGCGCTTTTGCGCGCAAGCTCGTCGAACACCTCATCGAAATCTTCCGGGGTGACGCAGGCGTTGATCTTTGCCCGTGCGCATGCGGCGCCTGGAAGCCCCGCCATATACCACATCGCGTGCTTGCGCATGCGCACGATGTTTCTTCCTTCGCGCTCGGCGAGCAGGTGCGCATGACGGCGCGCCATCGCGAGGCGTTCGAAGACGGAGGGCGCAGCCGGCTCGGGCTTGCCTGCAAGCGCAGCTTTTGCCTGGGCGAATATCCACGGGTTGCCCTCTGCGCCGCGGGCGATCATCACCGCGTCGCAGCTTGTTTCTTCGGTCATCGCCACCGCATCGGCGCCCGTTTTCACGTCTCCGTTGCCGACGACGGGAATCGAGACCGCTTGCTTCACGCGCGCGATCACGCCCCAATCGGCGCATCCGCGATAGAGCTGCTCGGCATAGCGCCCATGGACGGCGACAGCGCAGGCTCCGGCCTCTTCCATTCGCTTGGCGAAATCGGGGGCGGTCTCCTTGTCCTGGTGGAAACCGCGTCGGAACTTCACCGTGACGGGATGCTCGACCGCCCCTTTGACCGCCGTCACGATCTGCGCGGCCAAGTCCGGCGAGCGCATAAGCGCGGAACCGTCGCCTTTCGAGACGATCTTGCGCGCGGGGCACCCCATGTTGATGTCGAGGTACGCAAGCGAATCGCCCATCGTCGACTCGATCCATGCAGCTTGCTCCGCCATGACGCGAGGTTCGTGGCCGAACAGCTGCACGGCGACCTGTTTCTCGCCCGGCGCGAGCCGGAGGAGATGCCGCGTCTTCTCGTTCGCGTAGGAAAGGCCCTTGGCCGAGACCATCTCGGTGAACGCCATGTCGGCCCCCTGCTCGCGGCAAAGCGCCCGCATGGCCTCGTCGGTCACGCCGGCCATCGGGGCCAGGATGAGCCGATGGTTCTGGAAGAATTCGTACATGAAAGCGCTGCCCTACCTTAAGGTTCCGAGTGCTGCAGTGCCGATGGCGAGGGTCGCCGCGATGAATACGATGCACGCGACGAGGGCGAGTGCGCACCCGGCGGCGCGTATCCCGCCGCCTGCCTGTGCCCGCTTGAGCTCCTCGCGCTCCTTCTTCTCGTCGAACGGGTCATCGAGCCAATCGTAGTGCTCGTTTCGCGACATCGGTTAGTCATCCACCTTGAGGATCGCCATGAACGCTTCCTGCGGCACCTCGACGTTGCCGATGGCCTTCATGCGCTTCTTGCCCTGCTTCTGCTTTTCAAGCAGCTTTCGCTTACGCGAGATGTCGCCGCCGTAGCACTTCGCAAGAACATCCTTGCGCTTCGCCTTGACGGTTTCGCGCGCGAGCACGCGCCCGCCGATCGCCGCCTGGATGGGCACCTCGAACATCTGGCGCGGGATGATTTCCTTGAGCTTCTCGGTGAGCACGCGCCCGCGATCGTAGGCTTTGTCCTTGTGGACGATGAACGACAAAGCGTCGATGGGCTTGCCCGAGAGAAGGATGTCGAGCTTCACGAGCTGCGAGGGCTTGTAGCCGGCGAAATCGTAATCGAGCGAGGCGTAACCCTTCGTGTTCGACTTGAGCTTGTCGAAGTAGTCCATGATGAGCTCGGACAGGGGGATTTCCCACAGCATCTCGACGGTGTTCTGCGAGAGGTAGTTCATGGTGACGAACGTGCCGCGGCGCGCGACGGTAAGGTCCATGACCGCGCCCACGTAATCAGGCGGGATAAGGATCTTCGCCTTGAGATACGGCTCCTCGATGTGCTCGATTTCACCCGGGTCGGGCATCTCCTGCGGAGAGTGCAGGCTTACCATCTCGCCGCCCTGCTTGAACACGTGATACTCGACCGAAGGCGCGGTCGCGAGTAGATCGAGGTTGAATTCGCGTTCGAGACGTTCTTTGACGACTTCCATGTGGAGCAGCCCCAAAAAGCCGACGCGGAAGCCGAAGCCGAGCGCGTGGGACTTCTCCGGTTCCCACAGAAGCGCCGGGTCGTTGAGCGAGAGCTTCTCGAGCGCCTCCTTCAGAGGCTCGTACTGGTCGGATTCTATCGGGAACAGGCCCGTGAACACCATCGGCTTCGCCTCGCGGTAGCCCGGAAGCGGCTCTGCGACGCCGCCCTCGGCGAGGGTGATCGTGTCGCCGACCTTCACGTGCACGAGGTCTTTGAGCCCGGTGACGAGGTAGCCGACCTCGCCGACGCCGAGCTCGGGCAAGGGTTCCTCGACCGGGTGGCGCGCACCCACTTCCTCGGCGAGGATTTCCTTCCCCGAGGCCATGAGTTTCAGACGCTGGCCCTTGTGCATGGAGCCGTCGACGATGCGCACGAGCGCAACGACGCCGCGGTACGGGTCGAAGTAGCTGTCGAAGATGAGCGCGCGCAGGGGCGCGTCCGCGTCGCCTTGGGGCGCGGGGATGTTGTAGACGACCGACTCGAGCAGATCGTGCACGCCGACGCCGGTCTTGCCCGACGCGAGCACCGCGTCGTCGGCCGGGATGGCGAGCGCGTCCTCGATTTCCGCGCGCACGCGCTCGGGGTCGGCCGAAGGCAGGTCGATCTTGTTGATGAGCGGGATGATCTCCAGGTTCGCGTTCATCGCCATCATGGCGTTCGCGACCGTCTGCGCCTCGACTCCCTGCGTGGCGTCGACGACGAGCACCGCGCCCTCGCAGGCGGCAAGCGAGCGGGAAACCTCGTAGGTGAAGTCGACGTGACCCGGCGTGTCGATGAGGTTGAACTGGTACTCCTCCCCGTCGTCGGCCTTGTAGGTTACGCGAACGGCCTGGCTTTTGATGGTGATGCCGCGCTCACGCTCGATATCCATGGTGTCGAGCAGCTGCGCCTGCATGTCGCGCTCGGCGACGGTTCCGGTCGTCTCGAGGATGCGGTCGGACAGCGTCGACTTACCGTGGTCGATATGCGCGATGATGGAGAAGTTCCTGATATGCGAAGGGTCGGTCATGGCGTGCGTTTGATCCTTGTCTCTTCAAGCTTTCTGCGTCTTTTGTGTTCAATGTATCCGTTTGCGCATGAAAATGCGGGATTTCGTTAAAAACTTCGTGCAATTCACGGAAGCGTTTGCTATTCTATCGCATTGCGTATCCAGCAAGCGATCGCGCGATGACATTCATCGGCGAATCCGCAGACATGGCTGCACGAAGGAAAAGCTTGCGCTGGATGGCCGATTGGCCGGCGAAACAGAGAAAACCTGCCTGTTTCCTTATGCGAGACGCGTCGCGGCTTCGACCGCTTTTCTTTGTCTCGCTCGTCAATCTTGCCTTTCAGCGTTTCGATTTTCCTTTGCTCTCATGCATTGCTCGATGCGTGGCAAACTGTACATGAATAAGGAAGGAACGAAAACATGGCAAACATCAAGAGCCAGAAGAAGCGCATCATCACCAACGAGAAGGCCCACCAGCGCAACGTCGCCTGCAAGTCCGAGCTGAAGACGGCTGTCCGCCGCGTTCGCGAGGCTGTCGCCGCCGGCAACGGCGCCGAGGCATACGCCGCCGCCCTCTACGCTTCCCGCCTGCTCGACAAGGCCGCTTCCAAGGGCATCATCCACAAGAACCAGGCCGCGAACCGCAAGTCCGGCGTCATGAAGCTCGCCAACACCATCGTGACCGACGCCGATCGCGCCGCTTACGTGAAGCCGGAGCCGAAGAAGCAGGAAGCAACCGGCAACAAGAAGGCTGCCCGCAAGGCCGAGCGCAAGGCCGCCATGGCCGCCGCTTCCGCCGAGAAGGCGAAGCGCCGCGAGAAGCAGCTCAAGGAAGAGGCCGAAGCTGCGAAGCGCAAGGCGAAGGAAGCCGAAGAGGCTGCCAAGGCGGAGGCTGCTGAGGCTGAGGAAGCTGCCGAATAACGGCAACGCCCCATTCGCTGGAAAGGCTCCGAGGATTTTGAATCCCCGGAGCCTTTTTCGTTATCAACTCGTTTTCCTGCGATCGTTTCGATGATATGCGACTATCAGCAGCGAGGGCGCTGCGCTTTCGCGGATCCCGCAGGCGCGCAGACGGAAAGAGCCCAGCGAAGGAAGACGTCGTTCGCGTCGGCGCCGCTTTTCATGGCTCGCTCGGCGTCGCGCGCGCTGACGAGCGCGCAGCGAAGCTCCGCTCGCGTGAACCTTCGGGCCCATGTCGCGTGGTTTTTCACGCGCCATTCGGGAACGCTGCGTCCCGAATAGGCGGCAAGCGCCTTCGCGATGGCGCGGGGGTTGCCGCGATCGATCATGGCGCGGGCGCAGATAAGCTCCCGAATGCGCGTCGTGCACATGGCGATGAGCGCATGCGGGGAGGCGGATTCCATGCGGGTCCAGCACGAAAGGCACTTGCGCGCGTCGCGCGCCGCCAAGGCGTCGACGAATTCCCACGGCTTCGCCTCCGCGGTTCGACTGACGAGCGAGAGCACCTCGTTTTCCGTCACGGGATCGCTTCCGCGGTGCGCAAGAGCGATCTTTCTGATCTCGTTGTCGAGATGGACGGTGTTCTCGCCGACGAGCTCGACGAGGCGCTCAGCTGCGCCCTCAGTGAACGCGCAGCCGTGACCCACCGCCATCGCGCGCACGGTTTTGGGAAGCTCATAGCTTTTGATCGGCGCGCAATCGATGACGGCGCTCTTCCCCACTGCGGCAACCGCCTTGTAGAGGCGCGTGTTCTTCGCGAGCTTTTCGGCCTCGAGCGCGAGCACGGTTTGCTCGCTCGGCGCTTTCAGGTACGCGATAAGCTCTTCGGAGTCGGCCTTCTTGAGTTTGTCGACGTTGCGCACGAGGACAAGACGCACGCCGCTTGCGAACGGCATGGTGTTGCATGCCGAGACGATATCGGCCCCAAGCGCCGTATCGCCTTCGAAGGTGTCGAAGTTGAAGGAGAGGTCGCCATGCTCGGCGAGACGCTTGCGCAAACGCTCGAGCACCGTCGAACGCTTGAGCGCATCTTCGCCGACGACGAGATACGCAGGTAAGAGAGGAGTCTGTTTCTTTGAGTTTGCCATGCGGCTATTCTATCGCAGAGTTTCGACGCGCACCCCCGTCGCGGTGAATTCGCACGAAACGTCGCCTTGCTCGTCGGTCCGAAAAACACGCGAGCCAGCTTCCTCGAGCGCAGCGAGCGTCGAAGGCACGGGATGACCGTAGCGATTCCCCTCCCCAACGCTCACAAGCGAGATCGACGGCGAGAGCTCGCGTGCAAGCTCGGGGGTGATGGCGGCCCGCGACCCGTGATGGCCGACCTTGTAGACGTCGATTTTCCCCAAATCTCCGCTTCGGCAAAGCGCTTCAAGTTGCTCTGCTTCCGCATCTCCGCAGAACAGCGCGGTCCAATCAGGCTGTGCATCGCCGTTGCAGTCGAGCGATGCGAACAGGCAGACGCTATCGGCGTTTCCCCCTTGATCGACGAAATGATCGGGTGAGATGACGCGCAGGGTGAAATTGCCGCACGCGATGTCGTCCCCGAGCGCGAGTGGGACGACGTTTTCCTCCCCCACCGCCGTTTCAGCCGACGAGACGAGCTTCTTGCACGATGCGCACGGGCACTGCACGGCGTCTTCGGCTATGCCGACGGCGCCTACGCGCACCGTCCCCCGAAGTGCGGCAAGCGATGCGCAGTGGTCGTCGTCCGCGTGGCTTACGAGCACCGCATCGAGCGCGAACACGCTGTGGCGCGCGAGCCCTTCGAGGAGCAAGCCGTCTTCGTTCCCCGTGTCGATGAGGACGGCGGCCCCCTGGCTTCGCACGAGGAACGCGTCTCCCTGTCCCACGTCGAGCATGACGATCTCGTCGGGGGCGAAGCGCGGAACGATGAAGATGGCAGCCAGGGCAGCTGCGGTTGCGCTGCTGGCCAGAGCGAAGAGGGTCGCCGTGCTCGGCCGCGGCCAGAGCGACCACAGGGCGAACGCGGCAACAAGCGAGCAAACGAGCGTCGGGAGCTCCGGAAGCGAAACGGGGACGGAGGCGTAGGGAACCCGGGCAAGCGAATCGACCGCGAGCGTGAGGACCTGCGCCGTGCCGTGCGCCGCGAAAAGCGCCATGGGTGCCGCAGGCGGCAACACGAGCCCCAAAAGCGTGCAGAACAGCCCGCCGACGCAGGCGAGCGTGAACAACGGCGCGGCGACGATGTTCGCGATCGGCGAGATGAGCGGCAGCTGCGAGAAGAGCGCCGCCGAGTACGGCGTGGTCGCGACGCTCGCCGAGAACGTGAGCGCGAGCGCGGCGCCGAGCGCGTGCGGCAGGCGAATCGAGGCGAACCACGACTCGAAAAGCCCCGACAGCATGACGATTCCGAGCGTCGAGGCGGCGGAGAGGAAGAACGAGACCGAGACCGCGGTTTCGGGCGCGAGCGCGATCATCGAGACGATGCAGAGCCCGATCGCCGCCGCGGACGATCGCCGCCTGCGCGCGAAGAACGACGAGAGCCCGGCGAGCGCCATGATCGATGCGCGGATAGCCGATATCGGCGCCGCTGCGAGCAGCAGATACGCGAGCACGAACGCGCTCTGGATGACGACCGACGCGGCGCGCGGGCATCGCAGGCGCCCGAGGAGCGCGGCGAAGAACGCGCAGACGATTGAGAGGTGCGCGCCCGAAACCGCGACGAGATGGGCGAGCCCGACGATCTTGAACGAACGGTAGAGCTCGGTGCCGCGGAGCGGCTCGCGATAGCCGCACACGAGCGCTTCGGCAAGCGCGCCCACGTCGTCGCCTGCCTGCTCGAGAAAATCGATCGCGCTTTCGCGGAAGGACGCCATCGCGGCAAGCGGACCTATGGTTTCGAGGATATCGCACGAAGAGAGGGAGCACACCGCCTCGGCGCCGTTGCGCCACGCGCGGCTCATCTGGGCGCCAGACGGCTCCTTCAACTTCGCGTTGCCCGAGAAGACGTACCCTTGCAAGACGCGCGCACCGAGGTCGGCGGGAAGGGAAACCTCCACGCGATACACCTCGCCTGAGGAAATCGAGGTTGCGCGGGTCGTCACGATCGAGCGGTACGAGCCTGCGCGAGCGTCGGACTGGGCTTCGAACACCCAGGCGCCGTAGTCGGTGCCGGAAGCTGCTTCGTGCGCGCTATGGAGAGCGCACGAAGCAGCCGCGCCAAGCGAAACCCCGAGAGCCACGCCGAGCGCAGCAAGCATGCAGGTGCGTGCGGTTTCCCGCACGAACAGGATGGAGAACGCGGCCGCCAAGGCAAGCGCTGCGATTGAAATCGCGACGCAGGTAGGGCTCGGAATGCCCTCGCCCGCGGTGTAAGCGCAGGCGCATCCCGCCCAAAAGCCCAACGCCAGCACGAGAAGAGGCGTCGCACTCGACTTCGATCCCGCGTCGTCGGCGTCGTCTGGTTGAAACGCGAGCAAAGCCGCGCGTGCCGCTGAAGAGGCGACTCGCTTGAACCCACCGCGATGCGGCATCCCGCTTCCCGACCCCATGGCCTACCCGACGGTGATGAGGTCGGCGAGCTGGGCGTACTTCTTTTCCCCGATACCGGTGACGCGCTTGAGGTCGTCGGTCGTCTTGAACGGGCCGTTCGCCTCGCGGTCCGCGACGATCTTCTCCGCGGTCGATGCGCCGATTCCCGGCAAAGCATCGAGCGCCTCGGCTGTGGCCGTGTTGATGTTCACCTTTCCTGAAGCCGCCTGCGGGGTGGAAGAGAGCGATCCCGACGGAGCCTGCTGGGCGGCTTCGTGCGCGTCGGCCGTCGAGGGGATAAGCACCTGCTCGCCGTCGGTGAGCGTTCGCGCGAGGTTCACCGAATCGCCCTGCGCGTCGTCGGTGAACCCGCCAGCTGCGACGACGGCATCGTTGACGCGGGAGCCTTCGGGAAGCTCGTACACGCCGGGGCTGCCGACGCTGCCGCCGATGTGGACAAGGATCGTGCGAGACGGCTCCTCGCCTTCCTGCGATGCGCCGGCCTGCGTCGTTTCAGCCTTCTCCGCAGCGTCGCTTTTCGTCACCTCGAACGCGGGGCGAGGCGAAAGCGCCCCGAAAAGCACCGCCGCCACCGCGACGGCGACAACGACGACGACCGACACGACGCCGATGACCACCGCAGGCTTCAACGCCCGCTTCGGCGGTGGGCAAAAGAACGGAACCTCTTCTTCTCGCTTCACGGCGCTCCCCTTTCATCGCGCAGGACATCGCGCATGGTAGCGGGAACGGTTTGCGCGCCCGTCCTCTCGGACGCGCGCCGGAAGGTGCTGGCAAGCGCGGCAAGCGCCCTGCGTCCGCTTGACGGAAGGCTTCCACGCCGCCCGAGAAACGTGACATGATGCGCATCGTTCAAACGCGAATCCAACGCCGATTCCCCTGAAGCGAAAAAGGCCTGCAACCTCGTGCGGTTGCAGGCCTTGGGGCACCTATAGGTTTCGCGCTGCGTTTCCGCAGGCTAAGGAGCTATTCGACGCCTTCGATGACGTCGTGAAGCGATTTCTTGCGTGGCTTGTAGGAAGGGCACGCGTAGTCGTGCGGCTCGGCCGCGGCGGCGAGCTTCTCCACCCACTCGTCGATCGGGAACTGCGCTTCGGCGTCTCTCACGGCTTGCAGGTTCGCATGCGTCTCGGGGTTGCGCGGCATGAAGAGCGTGCAGCAGTCCGGTGCGTCCTGCGAAGATATGTCGAACGTGCCGAGCTTTTGCGACTGCGCGATGATCTCGAGCTTGTCGGTGCCGATCATCGGGCGGAACACCGGCAGCGTGACCGCGTCGTTCGTCGCGCGGATGTTATCGAGCGTCTGCGAGGCAACTTGCCCCAGGCTTTCTCCCGTGACAAGGGCCTTAGCGTGTTCGTAATGCGCGATGCGCTCGGCAACGCGGAACATGAGCCGACGATAGAGTATGACGCGAAGCTCGGGCGGCGCTGAAAGCGCGATTTCGCGCTGAAAGTCGCCGAACGGAACGACATAGACGCGCGCGATGCACCCGGTTTTCTCGAGCACGTGCGCGATGTCGTCGACGAGAAATTCAGACGCATCGGAGGTTTGGGGGCGTCCTGAGAAGTGCACGCCGATGCAGACAGCACCACGGCGCGCGATGCGCCAAAGCGCCACCGGCGAGTCGATGCCCGACGACAGAAGGCTCACCACGGTGCCCGAGCTTCCGACGGGAAGCCCGCCGATGCCGGGAATGCTTCGCGCGTACACATAGGCGGCGCTTTGCACCACCTCGATGCCGACAACGAGGTCGGGATCCTTCATCTGCACCTTCACCTGGGGATACGCGTCAGAAAGGCGCCCACCGACGATTTGGTTGATTTCCATGGAGTTCACGGGAAAATCGGTGTGGTTGCGGCGCGCATGCACCTTGAAGCTCGTGAACGATCCCGATTCGGCCATTGCCTGGATGCCGGCATCCGTCATCTGGTCGAGATCGCGCTCGCATTTGAATCCACATGAAACGCGGGCCGTACCCGGGATGTTTTTAATCGCATCGGCGCAGGCGACCATCGTGTCGTGGCTCGTGCCTTCCTTCAAAAAAACGCACAATCGTCCGGAGATGCGGTGGATCGTCACAACGGGAAAAGAAACGAGATGCGCCTCAAGATTCTTCAGGAGGCGCATCTCGAACGTGGAGCGGTTGTGGCCCTTCAGGCCGATCTCGTGATAATGAACGAGACAAATTCGCTGGTATTCTGCCATGAAAAGCCTTTATGCCTTTAGTGGTTCTTGATATCGATGCTTTCAGGATCGTACGAAACGTCGCCGTTCGCGATCTCGTTAAACGCGATGGTGAGCGGCTTCTTGTTCGCCGCACGCGCGATTTCCGCCGCGGTCTGCAGCTGGATGGCGCGATCGCGCTGACCACGCATCATGTCGTTGATGTCGTGCGCGCGCTTCGAAGCGAGAGCGCACAGAAGGAAACGATCCTGGTCGGTTTTCTCGAGAAGGTCGTTGATCCTCGGTTCGATAATGCTCATTGCGTGACTTCCTTATTGTTGTTCTGCTTGATCGTTGACGTAAGCGACCAATTCGCTTGTCGCTTCGTCGAGGTCATCGTTGATAACCCGAATATCATACTCCATTTTGCGCGAAAGCTCCACTTGAGCGGCTTCCATGCGCGATGCGATAACGTCTTCCGTTTCAGTGTGGCGGCCGCGCAGGCGGCTTTCGAGCACCTCAAGCGACGGGGGCTCGATGAAGACGAGATGCGCTTCGGGAATCTTGTCCCGTATTTGAAAGGCTCCCTGCACGTCGATTTCGAGGATGACCTGCTTGCCTTCGGCCATTTTCGCCTCGACTGCGGCGCGGGGCGTCCCATAGCTGTTGCCGGCATAGGTCGCCCATTCGAGCAAACCGTCGCAGGCGATGAGCTCGTCGAATTCGTCGCGCGTCTTGAAGTAGTAATGCACGCCGTCGATCTCGCCTTCGCGCGGTTTGCGCGTCGTGGCCGAGACCGACACCCATGTATCGGGGACTTCGCGCAGCAAACGGGCCACCAGCGTGCCTTTCCCGGCACCTGATGGCCCAGATACGACGAAAAGATTTCCGCGACGCATGCGCGAATTAACCCAAACGCTCCAGAAGGGCGCTGCGCTGGCGATCGCCCAAGCCGCGAAGGCGACGGCTTTCCGCGATCTGCAGTTCCTTCATGATCTTCTCTGCCTTGGCTTTGCCGTAACCGGGAAGCGTTTCGATGAGCGTGGAAACCTTCATGCGACCGACAATGGGATCTTCTTTCATGTCGAGGACCTTTTCGAGCGTGAGTTTGCCGCTCTTCAGATCGTCGCGAACCTCAGCGCGCTTGATGCGTGCGGCCTTTGCCTTTTCGAGAGCCGCCTGACGCTCTTCGGGGCTGAGTTGAGGAATAGCCATCGTGTATCTCTCCTTCGTGTCGGTACGACGCTTCTGCAATGCGGTAAGGGCTTTGTCTCAAATTGTATATGCCCTGTTGGTCATTCGTAAAGCAGCTTTTCTGCGATCGGGCTGCTTTTTCGCGTCGACCCATTGTAGCGGCACGTTGCGCAGAATGCACGCCGTGCCTGGTCAACGCCCGCTAATCTTCACCTGTTTCCCACGAATAGTCAAGGGTCAACCCTAAATACCTCGGCTCAAGCGCAGGTGACAGGCCGAATGCCCGGTTTTCGAGGCTATGCGAGCTCGGCCGCAATCGCCTCGAAAGCGGCCACAGGATCTATAGCCTGGGTGATCGGGCGACCGACCACGATATGCGAAGCGCCGTTTGCAAACGCCTGCGCAGGAGTCGCGATGCGCGATTGGTCGCCCTTGGCGGCGCCCGCGGGACGAACGCCCGGCGTGACGATGAACGCATCCGGTCCTAAAACGGCGCGCAGGCCCTCTGCCTCCTGCGGCGAGCAGACAACGCCCGAAAGCCCGGCGCCCTTCGCCTGAAGGGCGAGCGATTCCACCTGCTCCGGAAGGCTGCGGGAAACGCCCGTCGCGGCAAGGGAATCGGCATCCATCGACGTGAGAACGGTGATGGCGAGCGTTGCGGGGATGGCTCCTCCGCGCTCGAAGGCCGCAGTCTCGGCACCCCGCTGCCCTGCCGCCATCATGGCGGCGCCGCCTACCGCATGCATCGTGAGCATGTCGGCGCCCGTGAGGACGGCACTTGCGGCAGCACCCTCCACCTGATGCGGGATGTCGTGGAACTTAAGGTCGAGGAACACGTTGAAGCCGAGCTGCTTGAACGTCTCGACAATCTTGGGACCCTCGGCATAGTACAGCGTCATGCCGACTTTAAGCCACTTAGCGTGCCCGCGCAGCTGCACCGCAAGGCACAGTGCGGTGGCCGCGTCGCAATCGAGCGCGACGATGACGCGGTCGCGCTTCGGCTCGTCGTTGAAGTTCGCTAGCATTCCAATGCTCCTATCAGCTCGTTCACGTCGGAAACACCCTGTTCCTCGCAATACGCTGCGATGCCGTCGATGACGTCGATCGTTGCGGCGGGATTCACGAAGTTCGCGGTTCCGACGGCGACCGCGCTCGCTCCCGCCAACATGAATTCGACCGCGTCGGTGCCGTTCGAGATGCCGCCCATGCCGAGGATCGGGACGCTTACCGCCTTCGAGCACTGCCACACCATGCGAAGCGCCACCGGCTTCACGGCAGGGCCGGAAAACCCACCGACCGCACGAGCAAGCACGGGCTTGCGGCGACGCGCGTCGATGGCCATGCCGAGCAGCGTGTTGATGAGGGAGATGGCGTCGGCGCCGGCGGCTTCGGCCGCACGGGCGATCTCGGTGATATCGGTCACGTTGGGCGTGAGCTTCACGATGAGCGGACGCGTCGTGGCGCGACGGCACATGCCCACCACCTTCTCGACGCTTTCGACGTGCGTGCCGATCGTCATGCCGCCGGCGTCCACGTTCGGGCACGAGATGTTCACTTCGTACGCATCGACGGGCGCATCTTCGAGCGCCTCGATGACCTGGACGTACTCGTCGAAGCTATGGCCGGACACGTTCACGATGACGGATGCGCCGACGCTTTCGAGCCAGGGAAGCTCATGTTCTTTCAAGTGCGCGACCCCAGGGTTTTGAAGCCCGATGGAATTAAGCATGCCCGAAGGCACCTCGGCGATGCGCGGGCTCGCGTTTCCTTCCCAGCCGTTGAGCGAGACGCCTTTCGTGGTGACGGCTCCGAGCGCGGCGACGTCGACGAAATCGGAGTACTCGAACCCGGCGGCGAACGTGCCGGACGCGGTGGTCACGGGGTTTTTCATGGCCAGGCCGCCGAGGTTCACCTCGAGGTTCACCTTGGTCGGTTTCGGTTTGCGGGCAGCCATTACCACAGCACCTCCTCAGCGGGGAACACGGGGCCGTCGACGCAGGAGCGTTTCTTACCGTGCACCGTCTCGACGACGCAGGAAAGGCACGCGCCCACGCCGCACGCCATGCGCTTTTCAAGCGAGACCTCGCACGGAACGCCCGCGTCGCCCGCCTTGCCCGCGACTATCTTCATAAGCGGTTCAGGGCCGCATACGGCCAGGTAGTCGAACGGATTGCCGTCTGAAGCCGCCTGCGCGAGCGCATCATCGACGAGCGAGGTGCAAAAGCCCGCCCGACCATATGATCCGTCGTCGGTGGCGCACAAAGGCGCGTTCTCCGCACAGGTGCGTGACGAAGAGAGCACGCGTGTATAGCGGTTCTTGCACACGAGCGCGGCCTCGGTTTGCGCGCCGAGGACGACGGTCACGTCCACACCTGCGTGCACGAGCTCTTCAAAGAGCATAAACAGGGGCGCCGCCCCTACCCCGCCGCCGACGAGGAGCGCGCGCTTCGCGCCGGCGGGCACCCGCCAGCTTCGGCCGACGGGCCCGATGAGCTCGGGCGCGACCTCGTCTTCGGGCGAGAGTCTCGTCATGCGCTCGCTGCCGAAGCCGACCACCTGGTAGAGGATCTCAATCGTGCCGCGCGCGGGGTCGGCCGCATACACTGAAAACGGGCGGCGTAGGATATGGCCTTCCATTCCCGGGATGCGCATATGCACGAATTGACCGGGTTGTATCGTTTTCGCGATTTGCGGGGCCTCGAGAACCATGAGATGCAGCCGGGGGCCCACCTCGTGGTTCTCGATCACCCGCGTCGTCTCGTTCACAAGGTTCGCCACGTTATCCCTCCCACTGGGGCAGATCCTGCAGCGCGATGACGTCGAGCCCCTGCTCGCGCACCGCTTCCATGCCCGCGATGAGCGCCTGGGCCCCGGCGAGCGTGGTGCAGTAGCTCACGCCGTGGCTCACGCATGCGGCGCGCATCTGGTAGCCGTCGGTGTTGGTGGACGACCCGAACGGCGTGTTGATCATGAGCACGATCTCGCCCGACGCGATGCGGTCGAGGATGGTGTGCGACCCCTGGTGGATCTTCTCGACCTCTTCGCATTCGAGCCCTGACGCACGCAGCGCACGCGCCGTGCCGGATGTGGCGACGAGCTTGAAGCCCATACGGGCGATCGAACGCGCGATGGCCGTGATGTGGCGCTTGTCGCCGTCATTCACCGAGATGAACACTTCCCCGCCTTGGGGCGGCTCGTAATCGATGGCGAGCTGGGTCTTCGTGAAGGCAGCCGGGAAGTTGCGGGCGATGCCCATGACCTCGCCGGTCGACTTCATCTCGGGGCCGAGGACGACGTCGGACCCAGGGAAGCGGCCGAACGGCATGACCGCTTCCTTCACGCAGAAGTAGTCGAACTCGCGGTCGTGCGCCGGCAGATGCAGATCGGCGAGCTTCTCGCCTGCCATGATGCGCGCGGCGATCTTGGCAAGCGGCACGCCGGTTGACTTCGACACGAACGGTACCGTGCGGCTCGCACGAGGGTTCGCTTCGATCACGTAGATGACCTGGTCTTTGATCGCGAACTGGATATTCAAAAGGCCAACGACGCCGAGACGGAGCGCAAGACGCCGCGCGATGTCGCGCAGCTGGTTCTGCAGCTTAAGCGACAGGGAGAACGGCGGCGTGCAGCACGCGGAGTCGCCCGAGTGGATGCCCGCCATCTCGATGTGCTCGAGGATGCCGCCCACGAACACGTCGGTGCCGTCGCAGAGCGCGTCGACGTCGACCTCGATCGCGGCTTCAAGGAAGCGGTCGAGGTACACCGGGTGGTCGGGCGAGATCTTCGCCGCTTCCGCCATGTACTTGTCGAGCTGGTCGTTGTCGTAGACGATGGCCATGCCGCGCCCGCCGAGGACGTAGCTCGGGCGAACGAGCAGCGGGAAGCTGATGTGCTCGGCGACTTTGTGCGCCTCTTCGAGCGTGGAGGCCTCGCCTGCCGCCGGATAGGTGATCTTGAGCTCGTCGAGCACCTGGGAGAAGCGGTCGCGGTCCTCGGCGAGGTCGATCGCCTCGGGGCTCGTGCCCATGATGTGCATGCCCGCATCCTGCAGCGCGCGGGCGAGCTTGAGCGGCGTCTGCC
Organism: uncultured Ellagibacter sp.; assembly: GCA_934661105.1. GTDB lineage: Bacteria > Actinomycetota > Coriobacteriia > Coriobacteriales > Eggerthellaceae > Ellagibacter. Next base: position 41,995 of record CAKUIV010000001.1, read on the forward strand.
CGCCCAAAGTGACGACGACGCCGTCGGGGTTCTCGACGTCGACGATGTCCATCACGTCCTCGAACGTGAGCGGCTCGAAATAGAGCTTGTCGGAGGTGTCGTAGTCGGTGGAAACCGTTTCGGGGTTGCAGTTGACCATGATGGTCTCGTACCCCGCGTCGGCAAGCGCATAAGACGCGTGCACGCAGCAGTAGTCGAACTCGATGCCCTGTCCGATGCGGTTCGGACCGGCACCGAGGATCATCGCGCGTTTCCTCGTCTTCGGCGCGATCTCGCTTTCGCAGGCGTCGTAGGTCTTGTAGTGGTAGGCCGTCTTGCTCGGGAACTCCGCAGCGCAGGTGTCGACCGTCTTGAACGCCGGCACCACGCCGAGATCCTTGCGGCGCGCGCGGACCTCGAGCTCGGTTGCGCCCGTGAGATGCGCGATCTGGATGTCGGATAGGCCGAAGCGCTTCGCCGTGCGAAGGTCCTCGGCGTCGAGGTCGGCGAGCGCATGTCCGCCGAGCGCCTTCTCGACGGCGACGATGTCGGCCATGCGAGCCAAGAACCACGGATCGATGCCCGTCTTCTCGTGAAGCTCGGCCACTGTCATGCCACGGCGCAAAGCCTCGGCCATGTAGAAGACGCGGTTCGCGGTCGGGCGCGACACCATATCATCGAACTCGGCGCCAACGCATGCACCCTCCGGCCCCTTGCCGTCGGCACCGAGGCCGCAGCGGCCGTTCTCGAGCGAGCGCAGCGCCTTGCCGAGCGATTCCTCGAACGTGCGGCCGATAGCCATGATCTCGCCCACGGCCTTCATGCGCGTGGTCAGGGTGTCGTCGGTGCCCTGGAACTTCTCGAACGCGAAACGCGGCACCTTAACGACGCAGTAGTCGATGGAGGGCTCGAAGCAGGCGGGCGTCGCCTTCGTGATGTCGTTCACGATCTCGTCGAGGGTGTAGCCGACGGCGAGCTTCGCCGCGGCCTTCGCGATCGGGAAGCCGGTCGCCTTCGATGCGAGAGCCGAGGAACGCGACACGCGGGGGTTCATCTCGATGACGATCATGCGGCCGGTCTTCGGGTTGACGGCGAACTGCACGTTGGAGCCGCCGGTCTCGACGCCGATCTTCTCGAGGATGGCGAGCGACGCCGCGCGCATGCGCTGGTACTCGACGTCGGAAAGCGTTTGCGCTGGCGCCACGGTGATGGAGTCGCCCGTATGCACGCCCATGGCGTCGAAGTTCTCGATGGAGCAGATGATGATGCCGTTGCCGGCGCGGTCGCGCATGACCTCCATCTCGTACTCTTTCCATCCTTCGATGGATTCCTCGACGAGCACTTCGCCCGCAGGGGAAAGCTCGATGCCCTGCCCCACGATGAGATGCAGCTCGTCCATGTCATGGGCGATGCCGCCGCCCGCGCCGCCGAGCGTGAAGGAGGGTCGGCACACCACGGGAAAGCCGAGCTTGGCGACGATCGCCTCGGCGTCGGCGATGGAGTAAGCGTACCCGCTGCGCGCGGTCTCGATGCCGAGCTCTTCCATGCAGTCGTTGAAGAGCTTGCGGTCCTCGCCGCGCTCGATCGCGTCGAGGTCGCAACCGACCATTTCAACGCCGTACTTATCGAGCACGCCGGATTTCGCCAGCTCAACCGCGGTGTTAAGGCCGGTTTGGCCACCAAGCGTGGGGAGCAGCGCGTCCGGGCGCTCCTTCGCGATGACCTTCTCCACGAACTCGGCCGTGATCGGCTCGACGTAGGTGCGGTCGGCAAGGCCGGGATCGGTCATGATCGTCGCCGGATTGGAGTTCACGAGGATGACGCGGTAGCCGTCGGCTTTGAGAACCTTGCACGCCTGAGCGCCGGAGTAGTCGAACTCGCAGGCCTGCCCGATGACGATCGGGCCCGAGCCGATGACGAGGATGGATTTGATATCGGTACGCTTAGGCATTGACTTCTCCTCCGAATTCCCAGCCAGCCAAACGGTCGGCCGCAATGTCGATGTCGAGGTAGTCCTCGCGCCCGTCCATAAGTCGGGCGAAGGCGGTGAACAGGTAGTGGGCGTCGGTTGGTCCGGGCGACGCCTCGGGATGGTACTGCACCGAGAAGGCGGGAACGTCGAGGAAGGCGATACCCTCGGCTGTGCCATCGTTCAGGTTCACGTGCGTGAGCTGGATGCGGCCGAACTTCTCGTTGTCGACCACCGGCGCCACGCCGCGTTCGACCCAGAAACGCAGGTCGTCTACGTGCTCGGTCACGCCGTCGCATTCAGCGGGAATGAGCTTGCCGAGCGTGGGGAACACAAGACCGAAGCCGTGGTTTTGAGCCGTGATCTCGACGCGATGCGTGCGCAGGTTCATGACCGGCTGGTTGCCGCCGCGATGGCCGAACTTGAGCTTCTCCATGTCGGCGCCGGCCGCCTTGCACATCATCTGATGCCCGAGGCAGATGCCGAACAGCGGCACCTTGCCGATGAGCTTCTCGACCTGGGTATAGGTTCCCGAAACCGCGTCGGGGTCGCCAGGGCCGTTGGAAAGGAAAACGCCGTCGGGGTTCATCGCGAGCACTTCCTCTGCCGGCGTGTCCCACGGAACCGCCGTGAGCTCGCAACCCTGACGGACGAGGTTCTGGAAGATAGAGAGCTTCGCGCCGCAGTCGTATGCGACGACCTGGTATTTCGCCGGTTTCGGGTCGGCGAGCGCAAACGCCTGGCTTTCGGGAAGATCGTCGGCCGTGAAGATGCGCTTGTCGGTTCGCGAAACGGTTTCGGCAAGGTTGACGCCGACGATCGACTGGCTTTCGCGCACCTTGGCGAGGAGGCTTTCCGCATCGGTGTCGAGCGTGGAGAGCACAGCGCGCTGTGCGCCGGCATCGCGCACGTGGCGCACGAGCGCGCGCGTGTCGACGCCCTCGATGGCGACGACATTGTTCTTCTTCAGGAACTCGGGCAGCGACATCTCGCTTCGCCAGTTCGACGGGAAGGTGCACATGTCGCGCACCACGAGCCCGCGCAGCGCGGGGGTCTCGGACTGGCAGTCCTCGAGGTTCACGCCGTAGTTGCCGATCTGCGGGTAGGTCATGGTGATGATCTGGCCTGCGTACGAGGGGTCGGTGATGACTTCGAGGTACCCTTCAAGCGACGTGTTGAAGCAGATCTCGCCGAACACCTCGCCCGGTGCGGCGCACGCGGTGCCCTCGAACACCGCGCCGTCTTCGAGCACGAGCAGGGCGGGCGCACCGTCCGTCTTCGTCGTGTTCTCGAGAAGCTTGTGCGTAATCTCGCTCACGTGATTCCTTCCTTCGTGTATGCCCGCGCGTGCGGGCCTGGCTTGGCTGCTACAAGATCGCGGAGCGCGCATGCCCCGCGCCGGTTCTCGTTTCTACTGCTCGACGGCAGGGGCTACCACCACGCCGCCCTCCATCGTCGCGTATCCCGCGACATAGACATCGGTCGCGCGGCCGGTGAGCTTCCATCCGGCAAACGGCGTGTTCTTCGCCTTCGAGCAAAACTCGCCCGCGTCGACCGTCCACTCGGCATCGGGGTCGATCACCGTGAGGTCGGCGACCGATCCGGGTTCGAGCGCGACGCGGTCTGCCCGCACGATGGCGCGCGGGTTCACGGCCATGAGCTCCACGAGCTTGTCCCAGCCGATGACCCCCGTTTTCACGAAATGCGTGATCATGAGGCCAAGCGACGTTTCGAGGCCGACCATCCCGAACGGCGCGCGCTCGAACTCGCGGTCCTTCTCGAACGCCGCATGGGGCGCATGGTCGGTAACGATGGCGTCGGCAGTGCCGTCGGCGAGGGCTCCTGCGAGCGCTTCGCAGTCGACCTTCGTGCGCAGAGGCGGGTTCACCTTCAGATTCGTATCGTAGTCCTCGCCGATCATCGAGTCATCGAGCAGAAGGTGATGCGGCGTGACTTCGCAGGTCACAGGCAGCCCCTCGGCCTTTGCCTGGCGGATGAGGTCGAGGCCGCGGGCGGTGGTGACGTGTTGCGCGTGGAACGCGCATCCGGTGAGGCGGCAAAGCGCGATGTCGCGCATGATCTCGAGTTCCTCGCCTTCGGCCGGCCAGCCGAGAAGGCCGAGCCTCGTCGAGCACTCCCCTTCGTTCACCTGGCCCTCGCCCACGAGCGCCTCGTCCTGGCAGTGGCACATGACCACGCGGTCGAACTGCTTGGCGTAGTCCATGGTGCGGCGCATCATGCCGGAATCCTGCACGCCGCGCCCGTCGTCGGTGAACGCGACGGCGCCGTGGGCGACCATGTCGCCCATCTCGGAGAGCACCTCGCCCTTAAGGTCCTGGGTGAGCGCTCCGGAAACGAGCACGCGGCAATAGCCCACCTCGGCCGCCCGACGACGCACATACTCGACGACGGTGGCGTTGTCGCAGGTCGGCTTCGTGTTCGGCATGGCAACGACGGCCGTGAACCCGCCATGTGCGGCGGCCTTCGTCCCCGATTCGACGTCCTCTTTGTACTCGAACCCGGGGTCGCGCAGATGCACGTGCATGTCGACGAGGCCGGGTGTGACGATCTTGCCGGAAAGGTCGCGCTCGACGCCCTTCGGCATAACGAGGTCGTGGCCGATTTCCACGATCTTGCCGTCGCGGATGAGGATGTCGGCCACCTCGTCGAGCCCGACCTGCGGGTCGATGAGGCGAGCGTTCTTAAGCATCAATGCCATTGTCGTTGCCTCCCAGCAAGAGATAGAGAACGGCCATGCGAACGAGCACGCCGGAATACACCTGGTCCAGAATAACCGAGCGCGCCGGATTGTCGCACATGTGGTCGTCGAGTTCGACGCCGCGGTTCACCGGCCCCGGATGGCACACGATCGCCTCAGGTTTCATGAGCTTCTCGCGCTCTTCGTTCAGACCGAAAAGCAGGCTGTACTCGCGAAGACTCGGGTACGGCGCGCCCTCGAGGCGCTCGCGCTGAATGCGCAGCATGTACACGACGTCGAGCTCGGGCAGAGCCGCGTCGAGGTCGCTCGTCACGCGATCGGCGCCGAGAGCGGCGGGCGCTGCTGGCAGAAGCGTCGGCGGCGCGATGACGGTGACGTCGGCGCCCATGATCTTGAGCGCGGGGATGAGCGAGCCGCATACGCGCGAGTGCCCGATATCGCCGACGATGCCGACTTTGAGCCCGTCGATATGCCCGAAGCGCTCGCGGATCGTGTACAGGTCGAGCAGCGCCTGCGTCGGGTGCTGGTGCTTGCCGTCGCCGGCGCAGATGACGTGGACGCCCGAGACGTCGGCGACTTTGCGCGGCGCGCCCGCATGCTTGTCGCGCACGACGATGGCGTCGATCTTGTACGAGCAGAGCGTGCGCACGGTGTCGGTAAGGCTTTCGCCTTTCACGGTAGAGGAAGACGAGCCGCCGAAGTTGAGGGTGTCGCACGAGAGGCGCTTTTCGGCCAGCTCGAACGACGAGCGCGTGCGGGTCGAAGGCTCGTTGAACATGTTCACGACGGTGAAACCCTTGAGCGTGGGAACCTTCTTGATGCGGCGCTCGTTCACCGCGCGAAAGGTGGCCGCGGTGTCGAGGATGCGCATGATGTCCTCTGCGGAGTATTCGGCGATGTCGATGAGGTGCTTATGATTGAAGCCCATGCGCTACACCTCCGCGATCTTCTGCTGGGTGCCGCCGAGCGGAGCCGACCCGGCACGGTCGCCGGGCGCCATGTCGAGCACCTCGACCGCCGAGACGCCGTCGACTTCCTCGAGGAACAGGCGCACGTTCTCGTGCGAGGCGGACGGCACGTTCTTGCCGACGAAGTCGGCGCGGATGGGAAGCTCGCGATGTCCGCGGTCGACCAACACCGCAAGCTGCACGCACGCCGGGCGCCCGATGTCGGTGAGCGCGTCGAGGGCGGCGCGGATGGTGCGGCCGGTGTAGAGCACATCGTCGACCAAGACGACCGTCAAATCGTCGATGTCGAACGGAATATCGGTTGAATGGACCTCAGGAGAAAGGTGGGTTGCGAAATCATCGCGATAGAAGCTGATGTCGAGCTTTCCGAGCGGAACGCGCGTTCCCTCGATCTGCTCGATCTTCGCAGCGAGGCGCTTCGCGAGCAAGTCGCCGCGCGTCACGATACCGACGAGCGCGATGTTGCCGGCGCCTTTGTTCGCCTCGAGAATCTGATGGGCGATGCGCGTGAGCGACCGCTCGATTTCGTCTGCGTCCATGCAGACAGCCTTCACTGCATTTGAATCTGCCATACGCTCCCCTCTTCTGTCAGGGATGCAGACAGACCGCTTGGCATAGCAAGAACAGACCCTTCGAAGGGCTCGATGTTCTCGCGTTCCTTGTCGGTCTCTCTGTACCGCTTTTAAAGGACTGTTGGCAGTATAGGGCACGACGCCCCCGCGCGAAACCCTCGATTGGGCATAAGGCCGAAAAAACAGGGGCGCGCAGGGGCGAGGTGAATCGAGAACGCGAAACGGCGGCTACATCGGAGGGAAACGCACGATGAGGTAGACCGCGGACACGACGATCGTGAGCACCATCGTGGGGAACCCGACTTTGAAGAAGCGGGCGAACGTGATCGAAGTGCCGTTCTTCTTGGCGATGTCGGACATGACCACGTTGGCCGACGCGCCGATCAGGGTGCCGTTGCCGCCGAGGCA
>CAKUIV010000002.1 GCA_934661105.1 uncultured Ellagibacter sp.
AGGCGAAAAGGGATTGCGAGAGAGGAAACCCCATGATCAGAACGGTTATCCATATCGACGAGGAAAAATGCAACGGATGCGGCTTGTGCGCGAACGCGTGCCATGAAGGCGCGATCGGGATGGTTGACGGCAAGGCGAAACTGCTTCGCGACGATTTTTGCGACGGGATGGGCGATTGCCTTCCCGCGTGCCCGGCAGGTGCCATCGAATTCGTCGAGCGAGAGGCGCTTCCCTACGATGAGCAGGCCGTTTCCCGTGCAAAGCGGATGGCGGCGGCGCACCGTGAGGGAGGGTGCCCGGGGTCTCGTGCTCAAACGCTGCGAAGCGAAGGGGCGTCTGCGGAATCGCATGCCGCATCCTCGGCACCGGATTCTGTTGAGCCGAGCCAGCTTGGCCAGTGGCCTTGCCAGATCAAGCTCATGCCCCTTCAGGCGCCGTATTATCAGGGGGCTGACCTGCTCATTGCCGCCGATTGCACCGCGTTCTCGTTCGCGTCGTTCCACGAACGTTTCATGAGCAGCAAGGTCACGGTGATCGGCTGCCCGAAGCTCGACGCGGTCGATTACTCGGAGAAGCTTGCGTCCATCATTGCGCTCAATGATGTGAAGAGCGTTACCGTATGCCGTATGGAGGTTCCCTGCTGCGGGGGTCTTGAACGCGCGGCAGAAAGCGCCGTCGCTGCAAGCGGAAAGAACCTGCCGTTCCGCGTGGTTACCTTCTCGGTTCGCGGCGAAATCCTTTAATGCACCCGCTCCTGGTGCCTTTCCTGCGGAAACGCCCCGCGTGGTTCTTGCCATGTAGGACGTTTTCGCAGGCGGGAAAGCGCTCCGTGGTATCATCTGCAGTACCGTAGAACGTTTTCTGGGAGGTGCCCGCGTTGTTTAACTCACCGATGCTCGTGATGGCGATTCTGGCCGTGATGGCTATTGCTGTCGTGGTGGTGATCGTGATGACGCTCAAGCTTAACCAGGACGTCCGAAATCTCGCCGAAGACGTCGAGATCGACCGTCGCAATCTGGCGAAGTTGAACCACGAGGTCGGGCGTAGGTTGGGCGACGCCCGCGGTCCTGCAGCGGGTGGCAAAAAGACAGCGCCCGAGGCCGCGCAGCCAAGCGCTCCGCAACCCAAGGCGGTCTTTGCGGCGGAGGAATCGGCGCGGAGACCGCCCGATTCCCCATCGGTCGATTCCGCCGCGGTCACCGCCCCCGTCACGCTCGAGGAGCCAAAAGCCGAATCGGGGTACGTTCCGGGGAGCTATCGCGTTCCCAAACCGTCCGATCGGCCGGCATCGCGCAAGGAGCGTCCGTCTTATTCGCCAACGTATTTCGGGCATGAACCGAGCCTCGCCGAGCGTCGTGCCGAGCGCCGGGCACGTGCCGAGCGCCGGGCGGCTATGGCCGACTACACGCCGTCCCGCGCCGAGCGCCGCGCGAACATCGAAGTGCCGCGTGGCCAGGGAAAAAAACCGCGAGCAGGGGTTGGCGTCACGCAAGTGCGCACCGTCGCGCCAGGTAACGACGCTCAACCAAACGCTCAAAAGCCCGCCGCTTCTCCGGAAAGCGCTGACGGCAAGCAACCTGGCAATCATGTTTCTCCTGGTACGCCGCCCGAAAAGGGGCGCCACAGCGCCGAGGCGGCACGCATCGCCCGCGCTCAACGGGCAACGCGCGAGGCACAGCGTACTGCGCGCGAGGCGCAGCGCATCGTCGAATCGCAACGGGCGGCACGAGCTCAACGCGAGGATGAGATTCGCCGTCGCGCGGAGCGCCAAGCTGCGCGAGCGGAGAAAGAAGCGCAAGTTACGAAAAAGGACTTGCAAGAATCGAAGTAAACGAGTAATATATTTATTCGCTTCTTAGTTTGAAGCATGAGTTGTGCGGGCGTGGCGGAATTGGCAGACGCGTACGGTTCAGGTCCGTATGGGGGCAACCCCATGAAGGTTCAAGTCCTTTCGCCCGCACCATTTCGAAACAGCAGCCGGTCTTCGACCGGCTTTTCTTTTCCCGGGATGCGCCTTTTCCTATTTACGAAAGAATGACTTCTCTTCGACATTCATTTGATGCTCTGCCCCGATGATAAGGGGGAAAGCGAAGGAGGATGTCGATGCCTGGTTTACTTGATTGCGCGGTTTCTCGACAGAAAGCGAACAACGAGGCGGACGATGTGATACGCGCCGCCGAGCGCGTTTTGGCCGGTGCTGCGGGAAGGGATGCGGCGACGCCTCTTCCTGTTCCGCGCACGATCGTCGAGGTTCGCGGATTCGGCTTTTCTTACGGGATGTTCCGCGCCCTTGACGACGTCTCTTTCAAGGTGCATGCGGGAGAGGTTTTCGCGCTCTGCGGACCGCGCGGATGCGGCGCGCAAACGATGCTCTGCGCAATTGGCCGCACGCTTCCCGGCGTGGGTGAATGGGAAAGCGAGGGCTGTGTTCTCGTTGCGGAAAGAGACGTCGTTCGCGATGTTTCACCCGAACGAGCGCGGAATCTTGCGGCGACGGCATTCTTTGAGGGCCTTCCCGAAGAGCAGAGCGTCTTCAACGCGCTCGCGCGGCCTGTGCGCTTGCGCGGCGTGCATGCCGATTCTGCGCTGCGCGATGCGATCGACGCTGCGCTCGCGATTGCCGGCGCGAGGGGCCGCCTTGAGCCGCTGATGGGTGAGTTCGTGTGCTCCCTTTCCCTGTTTGACCAGCGGCTTGTTCGCCTTCTCCAAGCGTTTCTCCGCGCTCCGCATGCGCTTCTCGCTGAAGAGCCGACGCGCGGGCTTTCCTGCGAGGACGCCTGTTTCATGCAAGGCGTTCTGCGCCGTATCGCTATGCGCCAGGGAATCGCGGTCGTCGTCGAATCATGCGACGCACACGAGGTCGAAGCGCTCGCCGATCGGGCCGCGTTCTTTCTCGAGGGTCGGCTCGTTGGGATAGGAACGCCCGGTGAACTGGCCTCCCAGGGCGCCGACTACCGTGCGCGCTCGTTCTTCGAGGGGCGCATGCGCTAGCCTCGACCCCTTTCTTTACCTTCTCTTGACGCAAGTTCGATTGCTTCTTGACCGCCTCGCGCGATGATGGCTGCATATCCGGAAAGCTGGGATCGATTGGACTGCAACTATCATGATCTACTACGTGGAAGACGACACCAACATACGCGACCTCACCGTCTATGCGCTTAAGCAGGCGGGCTTCGAGGCGGAGGGCTTTCCCTGCGCGCGAGAGTTCTTCAGCGCGTGCGAGAAGAGCCTTCCCGATCTTGTCCTTCTCGACATCATGTTGCCGGAAGTCGACGGACTCGAGGTTCTTCGCTCCCTTCGAAGCCGTTCGGCGACGAGGAATATCCCGGCCATGATGCTCACGGCGAAAGGCACCGAATTCGACAAGGTTTGCGGGCTCGATGCGGGAGCCGACGATTATTTGGCGAAGCCTTTCGGTATGATGGAGCTGGTATCGCGCGTGAACGCGCTGCTGCGTCGCGCGCAGGCGCCAGCCGTCAACAGCTCCGATACCCTCGCGTGCGGCTCGGTTGAGCTCGTGTCGTCCGCCCACACGGTCAAGGCCGGCGGCAAGCCGGTTTCGCTTACGTTGAAGGAATTCGATTTGCTTCATGCTCTGATGAAGAACGAGGGCAAGGTGCTTTCCCGCAGGCAGTTGCTCGAAGACGTGTGGGATGTGAGCTACGTCGGCGAGACGCGCACGGTCGATGTGCATATCCAGACGCTGCGGCAGAAGCTTGCGGCCGCATCCCCTGGCGCCGATGGGCTCATCTGCACCGTTCGCGGCGTCGGCTATACCTTGAGGAGCGCTTCATGAGCCCGACCCATCATTCCGTGAAAAGCCTTTCCGGCCGCATTTTCAGAAGCGTCCTTTCGTTCACGCTCATCATGCTGCTGCTTTTCGGTGCGGCTATGAGCGCGATCTTCTATATCGGTTACGAGCGCGATGCCGAATCGACGCTGTCGCAGGCGACGCGCAACGTTGCAGCGACGCTTAACGGGCAAACGAACGACACCGACCGCGCCATCCTCGAACGACAGCTCTCCGACCAGTTCCGCTATACGCTCATCGGCCCTGACGGCACGGTGGTCTACGACAGCGTCGCCGATGCCTCGACGATGGAAAACCACGCGAATCGCCCCGAAGTGCTCGAGGCCGATGCCCGAGGCGAAGGAGAAGTGTCCCGTTATTCGGACACTGCGGGGACCGACACGCTGTACTCGGCAGTGAAGCTCGACAACGGAAGCGTCGTTCGGCTCTCGGAGACGCGCGATTCGCTGCTGTCGTTCTTCGGCACCATGATGGCTCCGATTGCGCTTACGCTTCTTGTGGCGATCCTGCTCGTGTTCCTTCTTTCCCAGAAACTGACCTCGCGCATCATGCAGCCGATCGACGCGCTCGATTTCTCCGATCCGCTCGAAAACGAGATCTACGAGGAGATGGACCCGCTGCTCGAACGCATCGATGAGCAACAGCGCCTGCTCAAAGGGCAAAACGAAGAGCTCGCTCGCGCCGAATCGATGCGCCGCGACTTTTCAAGCAACGTGAGCCACGAGATGAAAACACCGTTACAGGTGATTTCAGGCTACGCGGAGCTCATGAAGAACGACATGGTCGACTCGTCCGATCGGCAGAAGTTCGCCGGCCTCATCTACGACGAGGCGCAGTCTATGCGAGCGCTCATCGACGACGTCCTTACGTTGTCTCGTCTCGACGAAACGTCGCTTTCTCTTGATGCGGCCATGTCAATCGATTTACTGAAGGTTTCGAAACGCGTGGTCGCGCGTCTCGATCGCTTCGCATCCGATAGAAAGGTGAGCGTCGACGTCGAGGGCGAGGGAGCCTGCATCATGGGCGCGGAAACGCTCATCGAGGAGATGCTGTACAACCTTGTCGAAAACGGCATACGTTACAACCATGAGGGAGGTCGTGTTTCCATTTCCGTCAGGCTCGAGCTTCCGACCGCCGTCGAACTCGACAAAGACGCGCGATCCCTTCCGCCGGCCGAACGAGGGCGGATGCGCGCCGTCGTTCGCGTTAGCGACACGGGCCCCGGGATCCCCGAGGGCAAGCGGGAAAAGGTGTTCGAGCGGTTCTACCGCCTCGACAAGAGCCGATCGAAGGAAACGGGCGGTACGGGCCTTGGTCTTGCCATCGTGAAGCACGCGGTGCTCTACCACCGCGGGTCGATCAGCATCGACGGGGAAGAGGGGAAGGGCACGACGTTCGTGTTGAGGATTCCGAGCGCATAAGGCGTGCGGGGTCTTGTGAAGGCATGAAAAAAGTTCCACCCCCGACGAGTCCAGGGTGAACCCACCTCGAAAGGTGGGTGCTCGCAGCTTGCTTCCCGGCTTTCGTATCAACGGACACGAATCTCCGTTCCGCACGCTATCTTGAGCTCCCTGATAAAGAAACGTCGGTCCACCGCATGTATGACTCGGGGAGCGGAACCTGACTTAAGTATAGGAAAGGCGCCCGCGAAGAAAAGACTTGACTTGCATGAGTAAGAGTTGTTCGATGAAAGAGGTTGTTCGAAACGGGCAGCCTCTCTTGCTTTCAAGGGGAGGCGAGATCGCAGATCCGTGATATTCGACCCGCCCTTTTCCCTGCATACGAAAATCGCCCCTGCAAGATGTGCTCTTGCAGGGGCGACTGCTATTCGGGGCGCATTTGCGCACGAGCGCTAGTTGTTGCTCGACGATCCGCCGGAAGACGAGCTGCCGGAGCCGGAAGTGTCACTGTTGCTGCCCGACCCGCTGCCGCTTCCCGAGCCGGAACCGCTGCTCGACGACCCGGTGGAAATGACAAGGTGGACCGTTTTGCCCGGCTCAAGCGATGTGCCCGATTCAGGTGTTTGGCTGATCACATTGCCCTTGCTCACGCTCGAGCTCGACGTGTACTCGGTCGAGACGTTGAACCCTGCGTTGCTTAGCGTGGTCTGGGCGGATCCTTCGGACTTGCCGACGACGTTAGGCACCGAGGTCGTCTTCGAGCCGCTGCTCACCGTGATGGAAACGGTCGCACCCTTCTCGGCGCTTTCGCTGCTGCTCGGGGATTGACGGATGACCTTGCCCTTCTCAACTGAGGAGCTCGATTCCTGGGAAACCGATACCTCGAAGCCGGCGTTCTTCAGCGCGGCGCGCGCGTCGCTTTCCGATTTTCCGGTGACGTCGGGCACGGCGACCTTCTCGCTGCCGAGGGACAGCGCATAGGTGATGACGGAGCCCTTGGCTGCCTTGTCGCCTGCCTTCAGATCCTGCGTCGAGATCTTGCCTTTTTCGATCTTGTCGTCGTAAACGGGCGTGCCGGCCTTGAGCGTAAGCCCCGCCTTATCGGCGAGTTGCTGCGCTTCATCAGGCGTTTTGCCCGTGATGTCGGGAATCGTGACCTGCTCGGTTCCCTGGGAGATGTTCAGGTTGATCTTCGTTCCGGCGGGTTTCTTCGTCCCCGCAGTGGGGTCTTGGCTCACGACGCTGCCGGCGGCGACGCTGTCGTCGTGCACCGAGTTCGTGGTGCCGACGACGAAGCCCGCCTTCTCGATGATGCTTGTCGCCTCCTCGAGCGTCTTGCCCTTCACGTCGGGCACGGGGTCGCCCGTGGCGAACGCCCCCGAGAACGCGAGCGCTGCGATGGCGATGACGGCGATGGCCGCGATGAGTCCTACGATGAGCCCCACCTTCTTCTTGCCGCCCCTTTCCTCGGGCATATCGGCTGTGCGATAGGCGGTTTGACCGGAATGGGAAACGGGCTTCACGGCGCCTTGCGGCATGACCATGGTGCTGTCGGAGGAAACCGCACGCCCGTCGATGGGTCCCATGACGCGCGTCTGCTCGCTCGTGAAGCCGCCGACCATTGCGGCAGGACCCACGTTGACGGGGCGCCCTGCAAGGAAGTCGTTCAGCGCAAGGCGCATGTCGTTCGCCGTGGCGAAGCGCTCGGCCGGGTTCTTCTGCATGGCCTTCACGATGATGCTCTCAAGACCCGGGTCGATGTCGGGCTTGATGTCGCTCGGCAACGGCGCCTCTTCGTTCACCTGCTTCATCGCGACGCTGATCGCGTCGGGGCCGTCGAAGGGCAGCTTGCCCGTTGCGGCTTCGAACAGCACGACGCCGAGCGAGTAGATGTCGCTTGCGGCGGTGAGCTCTTTGCCCTGCGCCTGTTCGGGCGAGATGTAATGGGCCGTTCCGAGCACGGTCGAGGTTTTGGAATTGACCGAGTTCTTCGCACGCGCGATGCCGAAGTCCATCACCTTCACGTTGCCGTCGGGCTGGACCATGATGTTCTGCGGCTTGATGTCGCGGTGGATGATGTCCTGGTTGTGCGCGACCGAAAGCGCCTGGCACACCTGCGAGCCGATTTCGGCGACCTTGCGCTGGTTGAGCGCGCCGCGCTGGACGATGCCGGTCTTAAGGTCGGTGCCGCGGATGAACTCCATGACGATGTAGTAGGTGCCGTCGTCTTGGCCCCAATCGTAGACGTTCACGATATAGGGGCTTTGCAGGTTCGCGGCGGATGCGGCTTCCTGGCGGAATCGCTGCGCGAAGGCGGGATCGGCCGCGAACTGGGGCAGCATCACCTTCACGGCGACGCGACGCCCGAGCACATTGTCCTGCGCTTGGTATACTTCCGCCATGCCGCCGATGCCGATGCGTTCGGTGATCTGGTATCGGTTGTTGAAGACTCTGCCTATCATCGCTGCGCTAGACACTTACACTCGCTCCTTCGGTCCACCTGCTGTGCTGCGTTTGTATCCTGTTGTTTGCACGGTTCGCATCAGCATACCTTATTTACAAATCTCCTTGCACTTCCAGTGCGGTTTTAATCACATTTTGGGCGAGACCTGCGGCGTATTCGCTCGACTCGCCCTTTTCGATCACGAGCGCGACGACGACATCGCAGTCATCCGACGGCGCCATGCCGACGAACCACACGTCGTTGTAGCCGTTGTGCTCGGCAGTGCCCGTTTTCCCTGCAACCGTGGTGCCGTCGATTGCGGCGGCGGTGCCGGTGCCGTTCTTCACGACGCCTTCGAGGACGGTTCGCTCGCGTTTCGCCACGTCGGCGCTGATTGCCTGGGAAAGCTTCGTCGGGTTTGCGGTGTAGCTGCGCTGCCCGTCGGAGTTGTAGATGCCGTCGACTAGGTAGGGCTGCATGATCGTGCCGTTGTTGGCGATGCCGCATCCGGCGAGCGCCATCTCGAGCACGGTCGCCTGGGGGCCTGCGGGGCTGGGGTGGGCGCTCGTCTTGCCCTCGCCGACGGGCTCGCCTGCCGCCGCCCATGCGGTTTCCCACGTCGTCATATCCTTTGCATCGGGCATGACGGATGTGGCGAGCGGCAAATCGAAGTCGATGTCCATGTTGAACCCGAACAGCTTCGAGTAGTTCACGAGGTTCTCGGCCCCGAGCTGCACGCCGAGTTGGCCGAACACGACGTTCGAGGAAAGCTCGGTCGCGCGGGCGAGCGATATGGTGCCGTAGTTGTGGTGCTCGAAGTTCGTGACCGCTGCGTTGCCGATGTCCATGGTCGCGGGAGATTCGTACATGCTCGTCTCGGTTGCGACGCCTTCCTGGAGCGATGCCGCCAACGAGATGATCTTGAACGTGGAGCCAGGGGCGTAAAGTGCCTGCGTCGCGCGGTTGTACAGCTCGCTTGAGCTTGCGGAAGAGGACCCGCCGCTTGCCGCATCGGCGATGACGTCGTCGACGTCGGCCGCGTCGTAGGTGGGGGAGCTCGCCAGCGCGAGCACCGCGCCTGTCTTCGGGTCCATGACGACGCACGCGCCCGTCTGCCCCTCAAGGGCATCCTGGGCTGCCTGCTGAATCGTCGAGTTCAAGGTGAGCGTGACGTCGTTGCCCGGCGTGCTCACTCCGGCGAGCGAGTTTACGACGTCGCTTATCGAGGCGAAGTTCTTCTCGCCCTTGAGCGTGTCGTTGTAGCTTGCCTCGATGCCGCTCGTCCCGTACTTCGAAGAGGTGTACCCGACGACGTGACTTGCCAGGTCGCCCGCAGGGTACACGCGCGAATAGGTGCCGTCGTCGTTCTTCACGCTTTGGGCGAGCACAGTGCCGTCGATGGTCGATATCGTGCCGCGCTCGGTCTTCGACTCGCGCGCCAGGGTGTGGTTGTTGGCGGGCATGTTCTGATAGTCGCTTGCCTGCACGACCATGATGAGCGTGAGGTTCGCCACGAGCGCGGCGAACATGAGAGAAAACGCAATCATGGCGTGGGTGAGGCGCTTGCCGAGCGACACACGCCCGAGGACGCTGTTCGCGTTGATGGCCGTGGTGGCGCTTGCGACCGCGGTGCCGGGCCCCGTTCCCTCGTCGCCGCAGCGCAGAAGGAAGCCCATGATGATGAACGCGGCGAGCAGCGACGAGCCGCCTTGGCTCACGAAAGGCAGCGTGATGCCCGTCAGCGGGATGAGCTTCGTGACGCCGCCCACGATGATGAACGCCTGCAGCACGATGATCGAGGTCAGGCCGGCTGCGATAAGCGAGCTCACGTCGGATTTCGCGCGGGCGGCCGTGACGAAGCCGCGAATCGCGAAGCACAGGTACAAAAGCAGCAGGCCGGCAGCCCCCAAAAGCCCCGTCTCCTCGCCGATGGCGGCGAAGATGAAGTCGCTTTCCACGACGGGGATGCGGGTGATCCCGTTGCCGCCGCCGGCCATGCCGCGCCCGATTCCCGTGCCGAACAGATCGCCGTCGGCAAGCGAGTAGAGCGTCTGCACGAGCTGGTAGCCGGTGTTCTGGGCGTCCGCGAACGGGTCGAGCCAGGTGGTGACGCGCGTCTGCACATGATCGAAGGCGAAGTACGCGCCTACGCCGCCGATGGCAACGAGGAGCAGGCCCACGACCAGGTAGAACTTCTTGCCGGTCGCGACGTAGAGCATGGCGAGGAACACGAGGAAGAACACGAGCGCGCTGCCGAGATCCTTCTCGAACACGACGATGACCATCGCCATTCCCCACATGACGAGAAGGGGGATGAGCGTGCGGATGTCGGGCAGGTTGAAGGGGCCCACGCGCCAGGTGAAGACCGAAAGCATCTCGCGGTTCTGCGCGAGGTAGCCCGCGAGGAACAGCACGATGATGATCTTCGCCAACTCGCCCGGCTGGAAGGAGAACCCGCCGACGTGCAGCCAGATGCGGCTGCCGTAGATTTCCTGCCCCAGACCCGGGATCATCGGGGAGAGGAGCAGGACGACGCCGACGATGGCGAGCGTGTACTTGTAGTTGGCGAGTCGGTCGGGGTTTTTCAGGAACGCCATAACCAAGACCATGAGCACGACGCCGACGAACAGCCATGCCACCTGGTTGATCGCCATGTTGGGGCTGTCGGAGAACGGGGCGATGCGCGTGATGAACGCGATGCCGATGCCCGACAGGGCGAACCCGATGGGCAGGATGGCGGGATCTGCCTCGGGTGCGAGCTTGCGTGTGGCGATGTGCGAGACGATGAACGCGGCGAACAGCCCGAGCGGCACGCCGAACGTTTGCAGATCGAGCGCCTGGCCTTCGTTCACAGCGAGCATCGCGAACATGAGGATGACGAGCGGGGCCGCGATGCACAGGAGCACAAGCTCGATGTTGCGCCTCGTCATTCGTCGTCACCGCCTGCGGTTTTTTGATTTGAGCTCGAGCTTCCCGCCTGCGTGCCCTCGGTTGAGGACACGGCCGTCCCCTTCGATGCGCCCGAAGCGGAAGCGGCGTCTTGCGCCGCCTTCTCGTCCTGCTTCTCCTTGGCGGCTTCGGCCTTCTGCTCCTCGGCGGCTTTCTTGGTCGAAACCTCCTGCTCGTATTCGGCGACGAGCGATTTCGCCGCGTCGAGGTTGTCGGCGGTGATGCTGCCGTCGCGCAGGCGGTTGGCAAGCCCCGGTTGCAGGTCGTCGAGATCGATGTCGGTCGTTTCCTCGAGCGAGGAGAACGAGATCCCGAACAAGTCGCCCGGCACGCCGCGATAGATGGCGACCTTGCCGTCGTTCTCGCCGAGGAACGCCGCGTTGGACACCCAATAGGAAAGCCCCCAGGCGGCTCCTGCGATGATGGCCGCCAGAAGGACGAGGACGAACGCGATGGTCACCTTCGTCTTGCGGGCGATCTTCTTGCGGTGTTTTTCGGCGTATCCGGCCACGTCGGCCACGATGACGGTGACGTTGTCGTGGCCGCCGGCGGCAATCGCCTCGTTGACGAGCTGGGACGCGCACCGCTGCGGATCGCGGATGCGGTTGAGGGTCGATTCGATGTCGGCGTCGAGGACCATGCCCGAAAGGCCGTCGGAGCACAGAAGGAGGCGGTCGCCCGCCTCGACGTTGATTTCATAAAGGTCGGCCACGGTGCGCGGGTCGCTTCCAAGCGCGCGGGTGATGACCGAGCGCTGCGGGTGGACGCGCGCTTCCTCGGCGGTGATCTGGCCTGCTTCGACCAGATCCGCCACAAGGCTGTGGTCGCGGGTCAGCTGTTGCAGGCGTCCCCGATGGAGAAGGTAGGCGCGAGAGTCGCCGACCTGGGCGATGACGAGCCGTTCCCCTTCGAGCATGGCCGCAGTGCACGTGGTGCCCATGCCCTCGCGCCCGCGGCCTTCGTGAGCCGCCTTCAAGATGGCGTGATTGGCGGCCTGCACGGCGCGCCCGAGCTCTTCCGAGTCGGGATGTTCGGGCGCGCGGTCGCTCAAGACGCGCACCGCGATTTCAGACGCCACTTCGCCCGCGGCGTGTCCGCCCATGCCGTCTGCCACGACGAACAACGGCGGCGCGACGACGAGGCTGTCCTCGTTGTGATCGCGCACGCAGCCGACGTCGGTGCGGCTTCCGAACGTCGCCGACGAGCGCACGCGGCCGCGCGACGACCTCGTACGTCCGCGCTCGGGGCGAGAATATTCCTGTTGTGCTTTCTGACGAGGCATTATGCGAACCTTACCCGAATCGCGACGTCGCCGATCTGCACGACGTCCTTGTTCTTCAAGGCGACGGGTCCGCTAATCGGCTTGCCGTTGACGGCGGTGCCGTTGGTCGATCCGAGGTCCTCGATGAAGAGATTCTGTCCCATGGGGTTGAACATGGCATGGCGCGCCGAAACGTATCCGGCGCCGATGACGATGTCGGCGCCGGGGCTGCGCCCGACGACGATGGGGCCGCGTACGGCGATGGTGACGCCGCGCAGTTCCTTCGGGCCGCGCTCAACCGAGAGGTTCCAGGAACGCTCCTTCTTGCGTTGCCCGCGCACCAACCCTACGCCCGTCTTCATGATGGCGAACAGGAACAGGTAGAGCAGCGCCACGAAAAGAAGGCGCGCGATGAGCAGTACGACGTCGATCACGATGTGCCCTTCCCGCTTAGCCGAGAACGAATTGGAGGCTCGTCATTCCCATGACGATGGTTTCGCCGCCCTGGAGCACCTGCGAGGTGATTTGGCGGCCGTTGACGGCGGTGCCGTTGGTCGATCCGAGGTCGGTGAGGACCCATACGCCTGGCTGCTCGTAGCGCAACTCGGCGTGCGTTCGGCTGACGTTGATGTCGGGAACGACGATGTCGCAGGTCGATTCACGGCCGATGAGCTGACGTGCCGAGCCGAGCGGGTGGGTTTCCCCGTTCGTCACGTCGATGAGGCGTGCGCGCGCCGGGGTGCTTTGGGCGTGCGGCTGGCTTGCCGCGACCTCGGGGAACACCATGGTCTCGGGTGCGGCGTACGCGGGTTCCGCCTGCCGTGCCGCATTCGCCGCCACAGCTGCCCCCGCCTGGGAAAACGTGTTCGCGCGCGGCTGACGCGGCATATTTGCCGCGGCTGGCGCGGCCCCGAAGGGCTGGTCGTCGTCGTAGCCTTCGAAGTCGTCGTATCCGTAGCCGTCGTCCTCGTCGTAGGGATAACCCTCGTCGTAGCCGTCGTCGTAGGGCTGGTCGTAGCCGTAGTCGTCGTAGGGGGCGCTTTGCGGGGCCGGCTGCGCAAAGGGGGCCGCGTTCGGGCGCGCTTGCCGCTGCGGTGCGCGCCCGCCGCGTGCGTAGCCCGCCTGGCGCCCTGCGCCGGCGATGCCGTAGCGCTGCATCTCCTCGGCGCGCAATTGTGCGATGAGCGGGGCCGCGACCGGCTCGGCGACCACGTCGAACTTGCCGTGGCGCAGCCCTTCGTCGACGATGAAGCGCACAAGGGGCTGCCCGTCCATGATGAGCCCCTCTTCGGCCGCCTTCGCGGAAAGATAGGTCTCGGTTTCGCCTGCGAGGGTGGGGTAGTAGCCGAACAGGCGCTCGTCGTCGTCGGCGTTCACGAGCACCGTGTAGAGCGTGGGCGCGTACTGCTTCCCGGCGCCGACCATCTTGTTGCGGCGCATCTGCTTCTCAGCCTTCTTGGCAATCTGCACGGGGGACAGCGGGGCGCCCGCCATCTTGTCGGCAGCTCCTTCGAACGTGTCTTCCATTTTGCCTTCGAACTTGGACAAGAAGCCCATCGCATCTCCTTTGCGTGCCCTCTTCGGCGAAAGTCGGCCGATATGGTATTCCGTAATACTTCATCTTGCCACATTCGAACAGGCGGAATCACGCCCTTTGCCCAATTGTCACTCAATCAGCTCAAACCTGAAATCGCGGGTGCCGGGTGCGCATTGCGAAGACGCGCTTGCGGTTTTGCGATGCTGCGAAGGCATCGCCGAAGCCGATCGCGCTTGCGGCCGTTTCCCTGCGAGCGCGCGCGGCGCGCAGCCAAACCTTATAATGAAGCGCGCAAACGAAGCGCACACCCTGCGTCGGCGCCACGCTCGCCGCATGTTCCGGAAAGGCATCCCATGACGCGCATATACACGTATTCCCAGCCCATCGAGGCCGACATCGTCGACGCCTTCTGCTCGCTGCAGAAAGGGTTCACCGATCAGTTCGTGTACTACGACAAGCAGCGCGCATGTCGGTACCTGGGCCTTGGGCGATGCATCGCGCTTTCAGGGATGGAAGGGATCGAGTACGAGGCGGAAGGACCCGTCGCGCAGCCGCCGGTGTTCTTCTCGTTCAACCGCTTCGACGCGGAAAACCCCAAACCGACCGACGAGCTGTTCGAAGCGTTCCCCCGCCTTCGCTTCATGCTTCCCGAAGTGGTGCTCATCGAGAACGACCGCGGCCGCATGCTCCAGGTGAACAGCCTGTCTGCCGTGTACCCGGGCCGCATCGCCCGCTTCACGCGCCAGGCGGCTTCGGCGCAGCCCCGAACGTGCGAAACCATTCCCTTCACGCTCGAAGCCGACTCCCGCGAGGAATGGCGCCGCGAGGTGAAAGACGCGCTTTCCGCGATTCGGTCGGGGCGGGTGGAAAAGGTGGTGCTGTCGCGTCGGCAGAGGCTTCGCGCAGCGCATCCGTTCTCGTCGAAGGACCTGCTCGTGAACTTGATCGACGGCACGGCGCGCGGCACGGTCATCATGTACCGCTATGCGGACGTGTTCTTCTGCGGCTGCACGCCGGAGCTTCTCGTGAGGAAGCGCGGGCAGTCCGTCGAGAGCATGTGCCTGGCGGGAACGTGCCCGGCAGGCGACGATACCGCCGAGGCGAAACGGTTGGCAGACGGGCTTATGGCCGATGCGAAGAACCGCGCCGAGCACGAGCACGTCGTCCATTTCATGCGCGAGGTCCTCGGGCGCATCTGCCACGACGTCGATATCCCGAAAACGCCGCAGATCCTGTCTTTGAGCCATGTCCAACACTTGCACACCCCCGTCAGCGCCAAGGTGCTCGAGGGCGTCGATTTGCCCGAAGTGATGGGCGATCTGCATCCGACGCCCGCCGTGGCGGGAACTCCCGTGGGCGAGGCGAAAATGCTTATCCGTCAGATAGAGAGCTACAACCGAGGGTTCTTCGCGGGTGCGTGCGGCTATATCGACGGCGACGGCGACGGCGCGTTCTCGGTGGGGTTGCGCACCGGCGTGTTCGACGGCGAGGGCGGTTGGGTGTACGCGGGTTGCGGCATCGTCGAGGGAAGCGTTGCCGACGACGAGTTCGACGAGATCGATATGAAGCTGAAAACCATCTTGAGCGCCTTCGGAGAGCCAGAGTAGGGTTCGCAAGATTATTAATCTATAAATAGAATAATCTACAACAAAAATAATATAATCGGAAAACTATACCGACTAACTGGGGATTTGCCTGGCGCCGCTTTTTAATCATCCCCATTTCGGTATATCCGCGTCTGTACAATTATGTATAGGAATGTATAATCCACGGAAAGCATCATTCGAAGGAGACGATGTGCCGAAGCTCGAAGGAACGGATCCCGGAAGGAGAGTCGCCCTGCGCGAAGACCTTGTTATCGCGGTGCTCGCCGTGATCGTGGTCGTCGTCGCGGCGGTTTCGCTCATGCTGGGCAAATACCCCATCGAGCCGACCGAGGCTCTCGGCATGCTCTTCGGGCAAGTCTTCCCTATCGATCAGTTCTGGACGAACCAGCAGCAGACGCTCTTCTTCAACGTGCGCCTGCCGCGCATTCTGCTTGCGCTCATGGTCGGGTGCTGCTTGGCGGCGGCGGGCGCGGCGTTCCAAGGGACGTTTCAGAACCCGCTCGTGTCGCCCGATATCTTGGGCGCGTCGCAGGGTGCTGCGCTCGGCGCGGCAATCGCCATCCTCATGGGCGCGAGCGCGCTTGCCACGAGCGTGTCGGCGTTCGTGTTCGCCATCGCGACCGTGTTCTTGGTCCTGCTCATATCGAGCCGTGCGAAGGGGAACCGCATCCTCGTCGTGGTGCTCGCCGGCGTCATGGTGAGCTCGCTTTTCCAAGCGGGCGTTTCGTTCACCAAGCTTATCGCCGACCCCACCGACCAGCTTCCTGCCATCACGTATTGGCTGATGGGGAGCCTTACAAGTGCGAAGATGTCCGATGTCGCCTTGGTCGTTTTGCCGATGGTCGCGGGGTGCGCGGTGCTTTTCGCCCTGCGCTGGCGCATCAACATCCTTACCATGGGCGACGACGAGGCCGCCACGATGGGCGTGAACGCCCGCCGCATGCGCATCGTCATCCTGCTCGCGGCGACGCTTGTCACGGCGTCGAGCGTCGCGGTGACGGGCATGGTCGGCTGGGTGGGCCTCGTCATCCCCCATTTGTGTCGCATGCTCGTGGGATGCGATTACCGCAAGCTCATGCCGGCGAGCATGCTCATGGGTGCGAGCTTCCTCCTGATCGTCGATGACATCGCGCGTCTCGTCGCTACCTCCGAGATCCCCATCGGCATCCTGACCGCATTCGTCGGTGCGCCGTTCTTCCTGTATCTCATCACGAGGGAGCGAAAGATTTGAGCATCGACATCGAACATCTGGGTTTCTCGTACGGCGATCACGAGGTGCTGCGCGACGTGAACGTGAGCATTCCCGACGGTGCGCTCGTTAACGTGCTCGGACCCAACGGCGTGGGCAAATCGGCGTTGTTTCGCTGCATCCTTTGCTTGAACGGGGGGTACAAGGGGTCGATCCGCGTGAATGGGAAGGACTTGCGCGACCTCTCGATTCGCGAGCGTGCGAGGGAGATTTCCTACATCCCCCAGACGCACGCTCCCGTGTACAACTACAAGGTGCGCGACGTCGTGCTCATGAGCACCGGTGTTGACGTGGGTATTTTCGGCACGCCCGGCCGCGCGCAGGTTGAGCGTGCGGACGCGGCTCTCGAGCGCATCGGCATCGGGCACTTGGCCGACCGCATGTACACGCACATCTCGGGCGGGGAACAGCAGCTCGTGCTCATCGCGCGTGCCCTTGCCCAGAACGCCAAGACCATCGTTATGGACGAGCCGACGAGCGCGCTCGACTACGGCAACACGGTCCGCGTGCTGTCGTGCGTGAAACAGCTCGCGCGCGAAGGGCTTTCCATCGTCCAGTCGACGCACCAGCCCGACCAGGCGTTTCTCTACGCCGACAAGACGCTCGTGATATACGACGGAACCGTCGAGGCGTACGGCGACCCGAAAGACGTGATAACAGCCGACCTTGTCGGGCGCATCTACGGCGTCGACGTCGAGGTCAACTCCCTTTACGGCGACAAGGTGCGCGTGTGCGTGCCTGTAAGCGAGATAAACGATTAAGAGAAGCCTTATAGAAGGAGGAAGAATGGCAAAGACGAAAGTGCGCGGGCGCCTCGGATTCGCCGTGGCCGCCGCCGCGACGGCCTTCGTGCTCGCGTTCTCTCTCGCGGGGTGCGCGAGCGGGCAGAAGGGGACGTCCGATCAGGGCAGCAGCACGCAAGCCGCCCAGTCGGAGACCCGCACGTTCACCGATTCGCTCGGTCGCGAGGTGGAGCTTCCTGCGACGATCGACCGCATTGCGGCATCGGGCCCGCTCGCGCAGAACGTGCTTTTAACGGTGGCGCCCGATAAAATGGTGGGCTTGGCGACAAAGCTCGCCGACGACCAGGCGAAGTACCTGGGCAGCGAATACGCGTCGCTTGACGTGTTCGGCCAGATCTACGGCGGCAAGGGCGACTTCAACAAGGAGGCCGTGGCCGCGGCCGACCCGCAGGTCGTGATCGACGTGGGCGAGGCGAAAGACGGCATGAAGGACGACCTCGACACGCTGCAGGAGCAGATCGGCATTCCCGTCGTCCACATCGCGTCCTCGCTTGATTCCTACGATGAGACCTACACGATGCTCGGCGACTTGCTCGGCGTGCAAGATCGCGCGAAGGTGCTTGCCGATTACTGCAAGAAGGCTTACGACGAGACGTCGTCGGTCATGGCGGGCATCCCCGAAACCGAGCGTGCGAACGTGTTGTACTGCGTAGGCGATTCCGGGCTGAACATCATCGCGAAGGGCGCCTACCAGGGCGGCGTGGTCGACATGTGCGCGAACAACGTCGGCGTCGTCGAGAAGGCATCCGGATCGGGCGTGGGCAACGAGGTGAGCTTCGAGCAGATCGCCAACTGGAACCCGAGCGTCATCCTGTTCGCCACCAACGGCAAGGACGCGGGTGACTTCTACGAGTCCGCCGGAAGCGACCCGACATGGGCGTCGCTCACTGCCATCCAGAACGGTACGTATTACCAGGTGCCGAGCGAGCCGTACAATTGGCTTTCCAGCCCGCCGTCGGTGAACCAGGTGCTCGGCATGCAGTGGCTGCCGCGCGTGCTCTATCCCGACAAGTTCGCCACGAGCGCTTCCGACGTGGCGAAGGACTACTACAAGACGTTCTACAACTACGATCTCACCGACGCCGACGTGGCCGAGCTTATGGCTCACGCGACGCCTGCGAAGTAGTTCGCGCAGCTGCTTCGAACGGGATGATCTCGGGCCCGGGCGTGCCAGCGCTCGGGCCCTTTTACGTTTCGGGGCGTGTTCGGCGGGCAGTTTTGAAGGCACGCGTGATCGTGTCGGCCGAGTTTTGCGCGGGGCCGATCGACAAGGGGGCGCCCCACACGGGGGCGAACCGTTCGCGCGCGTACTCGATCAGCGTGTCGCGCACTACGATAAGCGCATGGGGGAACGCAGGCGTAGGGCCCCGATCCAGAAGCGCGAGCGCGCTCGTAAGGCCCCCGTTTCGCAAAAGTTCCAGCCGTCCCAGCTCGTCGACGACGAGCAGGCCCTGCGCGGCGTTGCTGCCCGCCCGTGCGGCGATGCGATCGAAATGCGCGTTCACCAGGGAAATCGCATCGTCGGAGATTTCCCACCCAAGCTGCATCTTCGCGCTCTGGCTGTTGGGGTCGAAGGTTCCTTCCGCCTGCGCCAAATCGCGTCTGCGGGCGAAGGCGATGCGTTCGCCTTGCGGCAGGAGCAGGTTGTCGATGCCGAGCTTCTCGAACCCGTTCTCGTCGCCGCGGTCGGAGGGCACCCACACGCCGGGCGCGATAACCCCTGCGCAGGGGATGCCGCTTTCGGCGAGGTCTCGGCAGACGCGCTCGAGCCAGCGCGTCTTGCCTATCTGGATATCTCCTGTCAGTATGAAGAGCACGCTCAAGCCTCCTTGCGGTTTTCCTGCGTGGTCGCTGGCGGAAAGTATACTTCTTCAAGGACATTCGATGCGGTGGCGATGGCGAAGGGGCTGTTGCGCATCGTGCCGTGACGCTCTGCTGAGCACGGGCGAAGGAAGGCATTACGCGATGACTGAGACGATTTCGGTACAACAGGCGACGGCTCTCGTCGTGTCGGCGTTTTTCGACGAGCTTGCGCGTTGGGGCGTGCGCGAGGTGGTGGTGAGCCCCGGGTCGCGTTCGACCGCGCTCGCCATGTGCGCTTTCGAGCTTTCCCGTCGCGAACCCGATCGCATGACCGTCTACGTCGACATCGACGAGCGCGGCGCGGCGTTCTTCGCGTTGGGATTGGCGAAGGCGTCGGGGCGTCCGGTGGCCCTTGTGTGCACGTCGGGCACGGCGCTTGCGAACTACTATCCGGCGGTGCTCGAGGCGGAAACATCGCGCGTGCCGCTTATCGTCCTTTCGGGCGATCGCCCGCCCCATCTGCAAGGTTTGGGCGCGCCGCAAACCTGCGACCAGGTGAAAGCGTACGGCGATCATGTGCGCCGCTTCGTCCAGATGCCCTTGGCCGAGGGTTCGCCGCGCGCTGTGGCTTTTGCGCGCCAGGCGGCGCGCGAGCTTGCGATCGGCGCGCTTCCCGGCGGGCCGTGTCGGGCGACGGACGATGTGGTCGCCTCGCGGGCGTGCTCGCGCATGGCGGGTCCCGTGCACGCGAACTTCCCCTTTGACGAGCCGCTGAAGCCCGATTTCGAGATGGCTGGCGTGTTCACGTCGGGTCGAAGCGCTGTTGCCGAAGATGCGGAAGAAGGCGCGGCGTCGCCCGAGGCTTGCGTTCACGCGGCGCTTTCGCGCGCAGCGTGCGAGCGTGTCGCGGAGTTCGTCCGCGGCCGGCGGGCGCTCGTTTTGGCGGGCGAGGGCACCTGCGAGACCCTCGCCGAGGCGCGGCAGGTCTCCACATGGGCGCGAGCGTGCGATCTGCCGCTTTTGGCCGACCCGCTTTCGGGGCTGCGATCGCTTGCAGATGAGGCCGTTGTCGACAACTACGACAACGTGTTCGGGTGGGAAGAATGCCCGTCGCCCGAGGTGATCGTGCGTTTCGGACGTTTCCCGGTGTCGAAGCGCTGCACGAAGGCGATTGCCGCCGGGAAGCCGATAGAAATCGTGGTGGATGCGGGCGAGACGCGCGACTTCAATATGATGACCGACTTTTTCGTGGCCTGCACGCCGATGGAGTTCGTGCGCTCGATGGCTTCTGCCGACGTCGACGTCCGTGCCGATGGGGCGTTCATGCGCGCGTGGCAGCAGGCGAACGCGGAGGAGCGCCCGCGCATCCTTGCCGCGGAGCATGCTGTTGCGGCAAGCCCTTGCGATGAGGGCGTGTCGGCCAGTCCCGAGGGGGCGTTCGTGCGCGAGATCTTTCGGGAGACGCCGGCGGGATCGTGCGTGTTCTCGGCGAATTCCATGGCGATCCGCGCGATCGACACGTTCTACGTGAAGGACGACAAGCCGATCGCCGTGCTGTGCAACCGCGGGCTCAACGGCATCGACGGCACGGTTTCGACGGCGATCGGCGCGGCTCAGCATTTCGAGCAAACGACGTTTCTCACGGGCGATTTCACGTTGCAGCACGATCTGGGAGGCTTGGCGCTTCAGCGCGAAATCGTCCAGGTGGCGGCCGAGCGTGGCAAGCCCGCCCCGAGCATCGTGGTGGTGCTTCTGAACAACAACGGCGGCGGCATCTTCGAGATGCTTCCCCAAGCGTCGGGCGAGCCGTACTTCGCGCGGCTGTTCTCGGCGCCGCAAGACGTCGACTTCTCCCATGCGGCGGCGGCTTTCAACGTGCCCTACCGCAGCGTCTGCACGCCGAAGGAATTCTCGCGGGTCTACCGCGATTTCCTGGGAACCCCGGGCATCAGCCTCATCGAGGTGAAGATGCCGCTTGCGGGCCTGAAGGCACGTTATCGCGCCTACCAGTAGGCTGCCCGCAGGCTCGCGATTTCCTCGCCCCAGCCTGAAAGCGTGTCGTTCGGCGTTTCCAAATAGAAAGGCAGATCGCGCAGGAGGGGGTGGCGCGTTACCGCCGAGAGCGCTTCGAATCCGATATGCCCCTCGCCGATGCGGGCGTGGCGATCCTTGTGCGCGCCACAGGGATTCAGACTGTCGTTCAGATGGATGGCATGCAGCCGGTTAAGGCCGATGACCTGGTCGAATTCGTCGAGCACGCCGTCTAGGTCATTCGCGATGTCGTACCCTGCGTCCCATACGTGGCAGGTGTCCAGGCAAACGCCCACATGGCCGGACAGCTCTATCCCGTCGATGATCGTCGCGATTTCCTTGAACGTGCGCCCGACTTCGCTGCCTTTCCCCGCCATGGTTTCGAGCAAAAGCGTGGTCGATTGCTCGGGGCTGAGCACCTCGTTCAGCGCATCGACGATCATCTCGATGCCGGCATCGGCTCCTTGCCCGGTGTGGCTGCCGGGATGCATGTTGTAAAACTGACCAGGCACCTCTTCCATGCGAACGAGGTCCTCGGCAAGCGTCGCGCGCGCGAACTCGCGCGTTTCCGGGTTCTTCGAGCAGGGATTGAGCGTGTAAGGAGCATGCGCCAGGATGCGCGCGATGCCGTGCTCGGCGGCGAATTCGCGGAAGGCGGCCATGTCGGCGGGGTCGATGGCCTTCGCCTTCCCTCCGCGCGGGTTGCGCGTGAAGAACTGAAACGTGTTGGCGTTGATCGACACGGCCGATTTCGCCATGGCGAGGAACCCTTTGGCAACCGACAGATGGCATCCGATAGTGAGCATATGCGTCCTTTCTGCTGCTTTGTGGACATTTTAGCCCCCGAACTCCCAACTGAACGGCAACGTCTTCGGGCAATGAATCTCGTGCGGGGTCTGGAGCCTAGGCGTTTACGTGGTCGGCGAGCTCCTTGCCTGGATCGAGCGTCGCCGGCGCCGGTGGCTGGCCTTCGTGGGCTCCGCCACCTTCCGCTGCTGCCTCGGTGTCGATTGCGTCGATTGTGGTGTTACGAATAATGAAATCGTGTTACTATCCCTCTGTCAATTTCCAGAATGAAAAGAGGGATAGCCATGCTTGAAAAGCTAAAGACCTGCAGCACCTTTGCGGCGGTGCTCTGCCTGGCCGCGTGCCTGTTCGCATTCTCGGGCTGCTCGGCGCAGGGCGACAACGCCCAGGCGTCGTCGGACGATCAGCCTGCGACCAAGACGGTGACCGATGCCTACGGCCGCGACGTCGAGGTTCCCGTTACCGTCGAAAGCGCGGCGACTGTCGGCAGCGGCGCGCGCTTCGTCGTTTACGCCGGAGGCCAAGATAAACTCATCGCCGTCACCGAGATGGAGACGCAGCCCGCCATGAACCGTCCCTACGCTATGGCGTACAAAGACCTCTTCTCGAGCCTCCCCGCGACGAGCAATGGAAACCATCTGCTCGAGACGAACGTCAACGAAGAACAGCTCATGCAGCTCTCGCCCGACGTGATCGTCTCGAGCCGCAGCGCCGAGGAATGCGATGCCCTGCAATCCGACACGGGCATTCCCGTTATCGGCATCACGTATCAAAACCAGTTGTTCACCGACAACGTCTACAGCTCCATCACCTGCGTCGGCGAAGCGCTCGGCACCGAAGACCACGCGCAGGAGGTCGTTTCCAAGCTGAAGGAATGGGACGCCGATCTTAAAAGCCGCACCGCCGACATCGCCGATGCCGACAAACCGAGCGTGTACGTCGGTGCCGTGAACTACAAGGGGGCGAAGAGCTTTACCGGAACGTACGCCAACTACGCCCCGCTCGTCGAGCTGAACGCGAACAACGTCGCCGACGCGACGGGCCAGAAAGCCGCCATCGACGTCGATCTCGAGCAAATCGGCAACTGGGACCCCGACTGCATGTTCTTGAACGCCGGCAACATGGACCTCATGCGCGCCGATTACGACAACAACCAGGCCTTCTTCGACGATCTGAAAGCGTTCAAGGAGGGGCATCTCTACACGCAGCCGTTCTTCAACTTCAACGGGACCAACATCGACACCGGCATCTGCGACACGTACTTCATCGGCGCGACCATCTACCCCGACAAGTTCGCCGATGTCGACCTGGACGCGAAGTACTCCGAGATTTACACCACGCTTCTAGGCGCCGACTTCTATCAAACCATGAAGAATGCGGGAATGGGCTTCACGACGCTGTCGTTCAAGTAAGATAACCTGATGGAAGAAGAGAAGATAACGATCGCGACCATGCCCGGCAAAAACGTGGCGACCTGCGATGAATACGCTGGCTACATCAGGCGCAAGCGCCTGGTCATCGTCGTGCTCGCGGCGGTCGTCGTCATCATCGCCGTGCTCTCCATGACGATGGGCTCGCTTGAGATCTCGGCGGTCGATGTGGTGCGCGCCGTCTTCGGCCAGGGCGACGCGCGCACCGTCGCCGCCGTGCAGAACATCCGGCTTCCGCGCGTGCTCACGGCGATCGTCGCCGGAGTGGCGCTTGCCCTTGCAGGCTGCTCTTATCAAAGCGTGCTTCGCAACCCTCTCGCCTCGGCGAGCACGCTCGGCATCTCGCAGGGCGCGGCATTCGGAGCCTCGCTCGCCATCATCGTCTTTGCAGGCGGCGCGGGAAGCTCCGCCGCCTATGAGGGCGTCTCGACCGCCGACCCCCTTTCCACCGCGCTCTTCGCGTTCGCGGGGGCCATGCTCTCGACGGTGGTCATCCTTCTTCTGTCCCGTGTGCGCGAAATGACCCCTGAGAGCATCGTCTTGCTGGGCGTCGCTCTCTCGGCTCTGTTCACTGCGGGAACCACGATCGTTCAGTATTTCGCGGAGGATTCCCAGGTTGCCGCCGTCGTCTTCTGGACGTTCGGCGACTTGGGCCGCGTGAACAGAAGCCAGCTTGCGGTGATGGCAGTGGTCACAGTGTTCGCTGCCGTGTTCTTCTTTGCGAATCGTTGGGCCATGAACGCCATCGAGTCCGGTGAGGGCCTTGCGCACAGCTTGGGCATCTCCGTGAACGCCGTACGGCTCTCTAACATGCTCGTCGCGAGCGCGGCTGCATCGACCGTGATCGCGTTCTGCGGGATCGTGAACTTCGTGGGGCTTGTCGCGCCGCACGTAATGCGCCGCCTGTTGGGCGCGGACTATCGGTTTCTTCTCCCCGCTTCGGCGCTTGCGGGCGCGGGCATGCTGCTCGTCTCCGATATCTTGTGTCATGTGTTGGTCTCCCCGCTTATCCTGCCCATTTCCGCGATCACCTCTTTCGTCGGCGCGCCGATTTTCATCTACCTGCTGTTCCGAGGGGTGAGCCGCTGATGCTCGAAGCGAAAGACGTTGAATTCTCCTATCGAAAAGGAACCCCTGTTTTGCGGGGCGTGTCAATCGAGCTCGCGACCGGATCGTTCGCGGCGATCCTCGGAGTGAACGGCTGCGGAAAATCAACGCTCCTTTCGTGCCTCATGGGCCTGCGAACGCCTGACAAGGGGCACGTGCTGCTCGACGGCGAGCCTATACAGAAGATGCAGCGGCGAGCGCGGGCGCAAAAAGTCGCGCTCGTCGCGCAGCACAGCCACGCCAATCGCCTTACCGTGTACGATTCGGTGCTCGTCGGACGGCATCCGCACATGCAGGGTGCGCCCACAGCTGCCGACCATGCTGTCGTTCGGGACGTCCTCGCGCGACTCGGGCTGTCCTCGTATGCGCTGCGCTACACCGACGAGCTTTCCGGCGGGGAATACCAGAAGATGGTGCTGGCTCGAGCGCTCGTGCAACAAGCGGGAACGCTTTTGCTCGACGAGCCGACTAACAACCTCGACCCCGCTAATCAGCAGGAAGTCATGCGCGAGGTCCGTCGCGAGGTAGACGAAAAGGGCATAGCGGCGTGCGCCGTCATGCACGACATCAATTTGGCGCTTCGCTACTGCGATCGATTCCTTTTCCTGAAAGACGGCGCAGTCGACGCCGCGGGCGGGCGCGAATGCGTCACACCCGAACGCATCAAGCGAGTTTACGGTATGGATGCCGACATTATCGAATACGACGGAAGGCCCGTGGTCATTCCGCGATGAAGGGAACGGATATGAACGACGAAGTTTGCAAGATTGCAAGCTATTTCGACGAACGCGCGGACAGGTGGGATGCAAGCGGATGCTCGGGCGAGAGTCGCGTGCAAGACGCGGTGCTGTCGCTTGCGGGTTTGGAGTCGGGCGATTCCGTGCTTGACCTGGGGTGTGGCACAGGCGTTATGGTGCCATGCTATATCGCGGCGAAAATCGGCCGTATCGTCGCGGTTGACGTGTCTGAGAAGATGATCGCTCAAGCGAAGGCGAAGTTCGCCTGCGAGCCATCAGTTGAGTTCCGCGCGTGCGATGCGCTCGATCTTCCCGAAAACGAGCGCTTCGACGCCGTCGTCATCTACAACGCCTACCCGCACTTTCCCGAAAAGGAGGCGCTGGTCGAAAAGGTTTACCGCCTAATCAAGCCCGAGGGACGCTTCGTCGTCGCTCATGGCACCGGCAGGGCGATCATCAATCGGCACCACGAGGCCGTCGCCGCCGGAGTGAGCAGCGGCCTGAATCCCGCAAACGAGGAAGCTGCTATCTGGCGCACTCGATTCGAAATAGAATCGCTTGTGGATACGCCGGGTTTCTACGCGTTTTCCGGCGTGCGGGCACGGTGATGGAGGGACGCTCCTAACGTTCTTCGGGCGTCGAAGGGTCCTTCGTCTCGGGCGTCGTCGTGGCGGCGGCCCCTGCGCGACGTCGACCGTGCGGCTGACTTTCCACCGAAGCAGCCTGCTGCGGACAAGAGATGCGTCTTCTTGATCAAGGTCCAAGAATCTACGGCTTTCCCATGGGGCTAAAATGTGCACGGAAAAGCGACGGCGGGATCGATTCCATCGCATCGGGAGGAAAGGAAGGGGCGGCGAGGTGGTCGACGAGTCGGAAGGGGCGAACTTCTTCGATTTCGAGGGTGCGCGTTTCGGCGTGAGGATTTGGACCTGGACCGAGGACGCAACGCCGAGGAGCCGACGGGATCCGATCCTGGGTCCGACCCCGAGGCGGGGTCAAGGTGGCTCGCCCTCGGGTTGGCGGGACCGGGATTCGAGCCGAGCTTCGGATCGGTGTGCCCGAACCTCAGGAGAGGGAAGGGCTCCATCTCCGTTCGTCCTGCTGCATGGGTTCGCGCAGAGTGCGCGCTCGTGGAGTCGCGCTGCGTCCGCTCTCGCCGACGGCACGCACGCGAGCGTCTACGCGCTCGACCTGATGGGGCACGGTGAAAGCGATCATCCTGATGGCGAACGCTTCTACGGCATCGGCTTCCAAGCCCGAGCGGTGCTCGCGTTCTGCGAGCTCGTCGCGCAAGTTGAAGGGGCCCGCCCGGTGCTCGTCGGCTACTCCATGGGCGGGCGCGTGGCGCTTTGCGCTGCGGAGTGCGTTGCCCATGGAACCGCGTCGGACAGTCGCTCGACGGAACGAGCCGGCGGAACCGCGCCGGGCGGGTGCCCGACGGAGCGCCAGCGCACTCTCGAAGCCCCATCGAGCAGGCGCGCGAACGTGCCCTTCCGCGCCCTCGCGCTCGAATCGGCGGGTCTTGGGCCTGCGGACGCCTCGTCTCGCGATGCGCTTGCGAAACGCAACGCCTCTTGGGCGGCCCGGCTGCGCGAAGAAGGCGTTGCCCCGTTCATGGCGTACTGGGAGTCGCTTCCCCTGTTCGAAAGCCAGAAGGCGCTTGATGCCGAAACGCGCGCGGAAGTCTCGGCCGAGCGTCTCGCGAACGATGCGAACGCGCTCGCTCTCACGTTCGAGTATGCGGGCGCGCAGGCGATGCCCGTTCGCTCCGAGGCGATTCGCGCCCTGCGCGTGCTCGCCGAAGCGGGCGTTCCCGCGGCTTACCTGGCGGGCGCGCTTGACGCGAAGTACCGGGCAGCGGCGGAATCCCTCAAAGCCGAGCTCGGCCGCGCCATCGACGTGCGCATCGTGCCGAACGCCGGCCACAACGTCCATCTCGAGCAGCCGGAAGCGTTCGCGGCGGAGCTTCTCGGCTTCGTGGGGGAACCGCTAACCGCCCCTTCGCAAAGCGCGCGGCGCTCCTCTTTCCGCGCATAATCGGCTGTCCGGGTTCCGCAAACGCTCCCTTCGCGCTACCATGGGCAAGATCCCCTTCATCCCCCTTGTGGAAAGGACGTCCATGAGCGACATCGAATGGCACGTCGCGAAGCAGTATCGCGAAATCATCTACGAAACAGCCGATGGCATCGCAAAGATCACCATCAATCGACCCGAGCGTCGCAACGCGTTCACCCCGCTCACCGTGAGCGAGATGTACGACGCGTTCTCCACGGCGCGCGACGACGCGTCGATCGGCGTCATCATCCTCACCGGCGCCAACCATCACGGCCGCCACGAAGACGAGGCGTTCTGCTCGGGCGGCGACCAGAAGATCCGCGGCAACGGCGGCTATGTCGGCGAGGACAACATCCCGCGTTTGAACGTGCTCGACCTGCAGCATCTCATCCGCGTGGTGCCCAAGCCCGTTATCGCCATGGTGAACGGCTACGCTATCGGCGGCGGGCACGTGCTGCACCTTCTGTGCGACCTCTCCATCGCGGCCGAAACCGCCAAGTTCGGCCAGACCGGCCCTAAAGTGGGCAGCTTCGACGCAGGTTACGGCGCTGGCTACCTCGCCAACGTCGTGGGACAGAAGAAGGCGCGCGAGATTTGGTACCTTTGCCGTCAGTACTCGGCTGCCGAGGCGCTCGAGATGGGGCTTGTGAACAAAGTCGTCCCCTTCGACGATCTTGAGGCGGAATGCGTGTCGTGGGCGCGCGAGATGCTGCAGTTCTCGCCGACGGCGCTGCGTTTCATGAAGGCGAGTTTCAACGCTGCGACCGACGGGCTCGCGGGCATCCAGCAGCTTGCCGGCGACGCAACGCTTTTGTACTACACCACCGACGAGGCGAAGGAAGGCCGCGACGCGTTCAAGGAAAAGCGCGCTCCCGACTTCACCCAGTACCCGAAGTTCCCCTAAAGAACGCGGTGCCGACTCGACATGGGCGCGTCGGCATCCTTTCAAGCTCACGTATTCCTGAAGAGAACGGCACGCACGTAACGCGATGATCAGCGCTTTCGAAAGCATGGCAAAGGCAAACCCGGAAGGGGCTTTCTTCACGTTCGTAGAAAGCGATGGAACCGAGCGTCTGTTCACGTACAGGCGCGCTCGGCTTCTTGCGGCGCAAATCGCTCATAGGTTGCGCGACAAAGGTGCGCGTCGGGGCGATTGCGTGTCGGTCGATATGCCGAACTGCCCCGAATTCGTGCTGCTCGCCTTGGCTGCCGGGTACGGCGGGTTCACGCTCGTCGCGCTCAACAACCGGCTTACCGCGCCTGAAAAGCTTTCGCGCATAGCGGACCTCGAATCCCGAGGCCTTCGCGTTTCCTGCCGCATCGACGAACCCGGTGCCCGCGCGCTCCTTTCCGGTGCCGCGGCCGTCTTGTCGGGCGACGGGACGGAAGCGCGAGGGCACCGTCCGATCAGGGGGGCCAGGCGGGACGCCGAAGACGAGGCGACTCATTTCGCCGAGCGCGAGGCGCACCTGTTCGACGACGAGAGCCGCGCGCTCATCATGTTCACGTCTGGCACCACGGGCAAACCGAAGGCGGTTCCCCTCACTTGGTGCAAGCTCATGGCCGCCGCTGCTGCGTCGAACGAAGCGCTTTCCGTGTGCGGGTGCGGCATGTGGCAGGCCGTTTTGCCGCTGTACCACATCGGCGGGTTCGAGGTGGTTGCGCGCAGCATCGCGAACCGAACGCCGTTTCGCCTCTATGCGCGCTTCGACGCGGCGCGCGTTCTCGCCGACGCCGCGCTTGTCGGGGCAACGCACGTCTCGGTCGTCGACAAGATGCTGCAAGATATGCTCGCCGTCGACCCCGAGGGGTCGCTTCTGTCCCGTTACCAGTGCATATTGCTCGGCGGCGCCGCGCTCAATGCGAGTACCGTCGAGCGCGCGCGGCGTGTCGGCGCGCGCGTTTATGCGAGCTATGGCATGACGGAAACTTGCAGCCAGATTGCAAACTCCCTGATAGACGGCTCGTTCGATGGCGGCCTCATGCTGCTTTGCGGCTACAAGGCGCGCATCGTCGATGCCGACCCGTCGGGGTACGGCCGCTTGGCCGTGCAGGGCCCCGGCGTGTTCTCGAATTACGTGAACGCGCGCGCTGCATTCACGATGGACGGGTTTTTCCTCACGGGCGACACGGCTGCGCTTACGGGCGGCAAGATCTACGTGAAGGAAAGGACCTCGGACATGTTCGTGTCCGGCGGAGAGAACGTCTACCCCGCCGAGATCGCGGGAAAGCTTTTGCGCGTTCCCGGTGTCGCCGATGCTCACGTCTTCGGTGCGCCCGATTCCACATGGGGCCGCCGTCCCGTCGCGTTCGTCGAGCGTGAATGCACGGTGCCGGGAGCGTCCGGCGATGCGGCTTTCCCCAAGGCGCGACCGGTTCGCGGCGCGCGCCTTGGACGGAACCTCGGGCCGGGTCGAGGTTCCTCGCGCCGCGAGGCTGCGGCAGGTTCGGAGCGCGTGAGCAACCGTGATTTCGCACGCTCCGTGTCCGATCGGCTCTCTGGGAGCCTTTCGAGGATTTACCAGCCGAAACGGATTTTCGCGGTCGACGAGCTTCCCCGCACGGGCATCGGAAAGCTCGACCGTCGGGCGATCGAGCGCGCTTACGAGGAGCGGCTC
The DNA here is from genome assembly GCA_934661105.1 of uncultured Ellagibacter sp. Lineage (GTDB taxonomy): Bacteria > Actinomycetota > Coriobacteriia > Coriobacteriales > Eggerthellaceae > Ellagibacter. The sequence goes on from CAKUIV010000002.1 coordinate 29,649, forward strand.
GAGGTGGTGAAGATCGTTCTCCATCGGGTGAGCATTCCCTTCAAGAAGCCGTTCGTCACGGCGAAGACGACGCTTGATCGTCGCGAGTCGGTTATCGTCGAGGTCGTCGACGCGCAGGGGCGCGTGGGCTTGGGCGAGTGCGTGGCGTTCGCTACCGACTGGTACCTTCCTGAAACGATCGAACAGGACATCGAGGCGATTCAGGCGGTCGTCGCGCCGAAGATTCTGTCGGGGGTTTACCTGCATCCCCGTGAGGTGAGCGAATCCCTTGCCGCGATTCCGGGGCTCGGCCGGGTCCCGCTTGCGTGCGGGGCGATCGAGCCGGCGCTTTGGGACCTTTACGGCAAGGTGACGGGCAAGCCGCTGTGGCGTTTGCTCGCCAAGGAGTACGACGCGATCGCGGGGGCGCGCGGAGGCGCGGTTGCGTATCGCTTCCCGCAGGGAGACGCCGCATCGGGTGAGCCCGACGGCGCGGCGCGGGCGACCGCCGCCGCGGGCGCTGTGGTGGGGATGGCGGCTCCCGATGAAGTCGTCGCTGCCGTTGCGCGGTGCGTGGAGGCGGGCTATCGACGAGTGAAGTTGAAGGTCGCGCCGGGGAGCTTTGCCGCGGTGCGCGCCGTTCGCCAGGCGTTTCCCCAGCTCATAGTAACGCTCGATGCGAACCAGAGCTTTACCGACCGCGATATGGACGAACTTCGCGCCTACGACGCGCTCGACATCGCGTGGATCGAGGAGCCTCTTCGCGTGACTCGCGGCGCTTGCGGGCAGAAGCATCCGTTCGCGCAGCTGGCGAACCTGCAGCGCACGCTGGCCACGCCCATCTGCCTCGACGAGTCGTTCGCGGACGCACGCGAGGCCCTCGAGGCGCTTTCGCATCCTGAACTGCGGTGTTTCGCTGTGAAAGTGGCGAAATTCGGCGGCATCGAGCCTGCGCTGCGTTTCGTTTACGAGGCTCGCAGCCGCAATCGCGAGGTGTGGATGGGCGGTATGTACGACACGGGCATATCGAAGCGGATGCACGCGGCGTTCGGCGTTTTGCCTGAAGTGGTGATGCCGGGGGACGTCGGGGCGACTTCGCGCTACTTCGACATCGACGTTACCGAGCCTCCTTACACTGCCGAGCGTGGCGTGGTGACCCTTAATCGAGCGGGCCACGAAGCAGGTATCGGGTGCGACCTGTGCCGAGAGGCGCTTGCCAGCGTGGAGGTCGATCGCATCGCGATCGACTGACTTGTCGTGATGCGAACGAATTTTCAGCGACGCGTTGCGCCTTGACGCCGGCGGGCGGGTCGTCAGGCATCAAGGCGCGAGAGAGCCAGGTGGATTTTCCTACAGGCTTTCGCGGAAGATGGCGATGATTTCTTCGCGGTTGAGTTCGTGGTAGCCGCCCTTCATCACGGGCGTTGCGTCGGCGAGCTTGTCCAGCATGGACTCGTCGCAGCCCAGCTCAGAGGCGTTCATGACGCAGCCGATCTCGCGCATCCACGCTTCCATGGCGTCAAGGCCGGCAGCGGCGAGCTCCTCGTCGGTCTTGCCCTCGGTCGAGATACCCCACACATTCGTGGCGAAGCGTGCGAACTTCGGCAGGCCGAAGCCCATGATGCGGCGATAGTACGGCAGCGCCACAGCGGAGAGCGTCATGCCGTGCGTGGCGTCGGTAACGGCCGAGATTGCCTGGCCGAGCATGTGCACTTCCCAGTCCTGCGTCTTCGCGCAACCGATGAGCGTGTTGAGCGCCCAGGTCGCCGTCCACATGATGTTGCTGCGCGCCTCGTAATCGGTTGGGTCGGCCACGGCGGCGCGGCTAGCCACGATAAGCCCGCGCATGAGGCCTTCCATGATGTAGTCGGACGTGTTGTCGTCGGTGCCGGAGAAGTACTGCTCGGTGATATGGTTCATGGTGTCGAAGATGCCGGCGATCATCTGGTATTTCGGCAAGCTGAACGTGAACTCGGGGTTCATGATGGCGAATCTCGGGGCGACGTCGGTGCTGAACACATGACCGATCTTCAGGTTCTTCTCGTGGTTGGTGATAACGGACCCTCCGTTCATCTCCGAACCGGTGCCGGCCATGGTGAGGACCACGCCGACGGGGACGATTGCACAGGTGGGCTCTTCAAAGCGTGCGAAGTACTTCTCCCACGGGTCGTCGCCGCAGTTGACGGACACCGATACGGCTTTGGCGTAGTCGGAGCACGATCCGCCGCCTACCGCCAAGATGAAATCGACGTTGTTCTCGCGAGCGATCTTCACGCCTTCGCGAAGCTTATCGGCGGTGGGGTTCGGCATGACGCCGCCGTCTTCCACGATCGTCTTGCCGGCTTCTTTGAGCACGGAAACGACCTGGTCGTAGATGCCGTTACGCTTAATCGAGCCGCCGCCGTAAACCAACTGCACGATTTGACCGTAATTCGAGAGCTCCTCGCCGAGCGCCTTCATGGCGTTCTTGCCGAAATGGACGCGGGTAGGGTTGCAATAGGTGAAATCTCCAAGCATTGTGATGTTCCTTTCTCTGCTTCTTGCATTGACAACATATCTGCGTTGGGTGTTGAGCATCCGCTAGTTTAAGAAACAAAACGTCGCTTGTAAAGCTATAAGATTCATAATGTCACTTATTATCCGTATACGTATAACCTTGTATCTCATATGGTATAGTGCGAAGATGGACAGAAAACTCGAGCGGTTCGCTCGTACGACTAGGCGAAAAGAGAAATAGGAAGCGTCATCATGGCAGACTATATTCGCGCGCGAAGCGATGAGCAGAAGGCTGAACGATTGGCGCAGGTCAAAGCGGCGCTCGACCATCAGTTCGCCACACGGCCCTTTCACGAGATCACGCTGACCACCCTGGCCGACGAACTGGGATGGTCGCGCACGAACCTCTACAAGTACGTCGCTACGAAAGAAGAGGTCTTCCTTGCCGTGTTCGCCGACAAGCGCGATGGGTACATGGACGCGCTCATGGCCGCGCTGCCTGCCGGTTGCGGGTTCGACAACGCCACCATCGCCAGTGTATGGTCGGGGATAGCCGCCGCCCATCGCGACTTTTTCCGCTACGGCGATTTGCTGTACTCGGTTATCGAGACGAACGTGAGCTACGAGAAGCTCAGGGAATTCAAGCGTCGGTATTATGAAATCCTCGAGCCGTTTTCGGATCAGATGGCGGGCGTGCTCGGCATCGCACCCGACTGCGTCGAGCGTTTCGCGAACACGGTGTATCACCACTGCGTCGGTTTGGCGGGGTCGTGCCTGAACAATCCGATGGTGCTGCGTGCGCTTGGCGAACTGGGCGTCGATGCGGCGCCGATCGACTTCCAAGCCGAAGCTCGCGATTTCGTCGCTATGCTGTTGTCCTGGTATCAGGCGGAATAGGGGATTCGCCGAAACCCTTGCTGAAATCTTGGGCTCATCCGCGCGCCCTACGGCCTTCGCCTTCCGCACGCTCCGCGAATGGGAACGGACAGGTGACGATTCTCGGCACGGTGTGCATGCATGTGGCATACTGAGAAGTCAAACACGAAACACGCCCAAGGAGGCCCGTCGATTACATGCCCATAGCAGCAAGCCTGATTCTCGTAGTGTTCTTCCTCTTGATGAACGCGTTCTTCGTCATCGCGGAATTCGCCATGGTCCGCGTCCGCAAATCCCAGATCGAGCTCGCTTACGACGAGGGGAAACCCGGCGCGAAGAACGCCAAGACGATCGCCGAGAACGTCAACGCCTACCTTTCGGCCTGCCAGCTGGGAATCACACTCGCCTCGCTTGCTTTGGGCTGGCTGGGCGAACCTGCCATCTCGGCGCTCATCCGCCCGCTGTTCGTGCTGTTCGGCCTGCCCGACGCCGTCATCTCGGTCATTTCCGTCGCGATCGGCTACTTCCTCATGACGACGCTCCACGTGGTCACCGGCGAGCTCATCCCCAAGTCGTTCGCCATCTTTGCGACCGAGCGTTACGCGCTCATGACGGCCACGCCGCTTCTGTGGTTCTACCGCATCACCTACCCGATCATGGTGCTGTTCAACGGCATCACCAACGGCGTCGTCCGCCTTGCGGGGCACGACCCGGCCAACGAGCACGACGTGTACACCGACGAGGAGATCAAACTGCTCATCGACGAGTCGACCGAGAACGGCCTTATCGACCCCGACCAGAATGAGTACGTCGACAACATTTTCGATCTGGGCGATAAAGACGCCGAGGCGATCATGACGCCGCGCACCGAGCTCGTGTGCCTCGACCTGGAGGATTCGCTCGCTGAGAACCGCGAGCTGGCCGAACGCTACAAGTACACGCGCTACCCGGTGTGCCGGGGGAGCAAAGACCACCTCGTCGGGTTCGTGCACGTGAAGGATCTGTTCCTTATGGAATCTGACGCGTCGATGGAGGATTTGCCGGTGCGCGAGCTCAACGCCGTTCCCGAGAGCATTCCCATCGCGAAGCTTTTGCAATTCCTTCAGAAGCGCCACACGAAGATCGCCGTCGTGGTCGATGAGCATGGCGGCACCGCTGGCATCGTCACGATGAGCGACATCATGGAGCAGATCGTCGGCAACGTCGACGACGAATACAGCCACGGGATCGATGACGAAGTGGTGAAGCGCGACGACGGGACCTACCTCATCGACGGCTCGCTGCCGATCGACGACTTGGAAGAGCTCATCGGGTTCCTTCCCGAGGAATCGGACGAATGCGAGACGGCGGGCGGCCTTCTGCTTGCGGCGTTCGACCGCATCCCGCAGGAGGGCGACACGGTGACGCTCGAGGGCCGCGAGGCCAAGGCGACGTTCACCGTCGTGGAAATGGACCGCCACCGCATCGACAAGATCTCGGTCGCGGTCGAGCAGAAGCCGCAGGACCCTGACGAGGAATAGCGCGTTCGCGGTCGGTTGGCACAGCGCACGGCAGGTGAAAGGCGCGCTGTGCCGCGGAATCCAACCGAAGCAGGGGAGGGGTCTGCACAAGGCGCTTTCACGCAGACCGGCCGACGGCGCAGGCGCGAAGAGGCGCTACCCGATGTCCGCTCCCACGAAGCGCTCAGCGTTGTGCCAGGTCATCTTCTCGAAATCGCACTTGCTGAACCCCAGGTTGTGGAACAGGTCGTATTCCTTGACCGGGCTCCACATGGGGAAGTCCGACCCGAACAGGATGCGGTCGGCCCCGTACAACTCGCAGAGTTCCCGCGTGCGGCGCGGGCCCAAGAACGTCTGCGCGCTCGACATGTCCAAAAAGCAGTTCTCGTCCTCGAGGTATTCCACGGCCAAGTCGAACACCGACCAGCCGCCGAAGTGCGCGGCGTCGACGACGAGGTTGGGGAACTCGTGCAGGATGCGTTTCATGCGACGCGGGTGCGAATAGTCGGTACGGTAGTCGCCGCAATGAACGACGAGGGGCATCTTCCCCTCGATCATCTCGTAGATCCGCATGAGCCGCGGGTCGTCCATGTTCACGCCCTGGGTGTCGGGGTGGAGCTTCATGCCCTTAAGTCCGAGCTTTTGCGCGCGCTCGATCTCACGCTGTGGGTCGGGGTAGTCCTGATGCATCGCCATGAACCCGATGAAGTTAGGATGCTTGCGACATTCCGCGGCGATGAAGTCGTTGATGTGCTCGACGTTCGACGGCTTGGTCGCCACGGAGTAGATGACGTGATGGGTGATCGGCGACCCTTCGGTGAGCGAGAGCATCGCGTCGACCGAGCCCGACGCCGATTCCATCGGGTAGCTGTAGAATTCCCCGACGCTTTCAGACGCTTTACCTGCAATCTTGTCGGGATATACGTGAACGTGCGCGTCTACGACGGTCATGAACGTGCTCCTTCGTCCGACGGTTCGGCCGCGTTGGCCGTCCCGCTTGCGTGATCCTCGCCGACGCGACGGGCGTGCGCCTGCTGGGCCGCGTCCTTCAGGTGGGCGGCGGCGTCCTGGGCACGCGTCGCCGCGACCTCCGACGCGTGCGAGGCGGCCTGGGCTGCGGTCGCGGCGGTGTCGGAAGCGAAGTAGGCTGCGTCGAGCGTGCAGGCGGCGGCGCCCGCGACGACGTGCGCGGCGTCATTGGCTGCCTCCGCCGCGGTGCTCGCCGCCGAGGCAATCGCGTCTGTCAGCGCTTCGGGCGCGTGCTTTCCCGAGTGCGCCGCTGCGGACGCGTCTTCGGTTGCGGCGGTCGTCGCCGTATTTGCGGCTGTGCCCTCCTCGGTCGCGTCGGCGGCGCCCTTGGCGCTCAGGATGAGCATCTGCAGGCGGTTCTCGATGTTCGCGAAGCTCACGTCGGGGTCGTAGTCCAAAGGCAGGATGTTCGCGTTCGGGTACAGCTCCTTCAGCCGCTTGGCGATGCCGCGTCCCACCACGTGGTTGGGCAGGCACCCGAACGGCTGCAGGATTAGAAACGACGTGCAGCCGTGCGCCGCGTGGTGCAGGATCTCGCCGGGGATGAGCACGCCTTCGCCCGCGTCGAACGTGTGGTGGATGATGGGGTCGCTTGCGCTCACGAGGTCGGGCATGCGGCACGGCGGCTCGTAGAGCGGGTGCGCGCTCGCGATGGCATCGCAGGTGTTGTGGGCGACGTCGAACACGCTGTCTGCCACTGCATGCCAGGCTTTCTCGGTGAAAGGCCTGGTCACATGATATTCCTTTTCCTGGGCGTGCTGATAGAAGTACGTCTTTCGGATGACGTCGGTCATGCGCGCCTCGATGACCTCCATGCCGTTTTTCTCCAGGTACAGCTCCACGTCATGGTTGGCTCCCGGGTGGAAGTTCAGCAGGTACTCTCCCACGATGAGCACGCGCGGCTTCAGGTGCGACCGATCGTAGGAAACCTGCTTCATGCGCTCGATGCCCCGCGCGAACGCGCGCTTCAGCTTCGCATGCGATTTCGTCTCGAGGCCTTCGATCAGCATGTCGAGCGCCTCGTCGAAGGCGCGGTTCGCCGCTCCCGGTTCAAGCTCGTAGGGGCGCATCTTGCGCAGCAGCTCTTCGAGCGCGTCGATCATCGGCAGCGACATCGCGATGCGCAGCGCCGAGCGCGTGTTCATCTTGAACCCGGGGTGCACGTGGTGCGAATCGACGTCGTCGTTGGTGATGATGGGAACCTGCGGGTACCCTGCGTCGTCGAGCGCCTTGCGCAGGAGCGCGCAGTAATGCGTGAGCCGGCAGTCGCCGACGTACTTGCCCGTTCCGATGGCCACGTGGTCGAGGTCGTACTTCCCGCTGCGCAGCGCCGCGAGCGCCTCTCCGATGACGATCTGCGCGGGGAAGCAGATGTCGTTGTGCACGTACTGTTTTCCCAGGCGGATGGCCTCTTCGCGACCGACTTCCAGCGGTTCGGTGCGCAGCCCCTGTCCGGCGAACGCCGCCGACATCAGGCGGCAGAAGGCGTGCGAGGTGTTGGGGATGAGCACGACGGTGTCCTTGGCGCGGTCCTTCGTGAACTTCTGCGGGTACGGATCGGGCAGATCAGGCGAGCACGTGACATGCACGCCCGCGGTCCGGCCGCTTTCCGCAACGGTGTTGGCGGCCGCGTTCTTCTTGCGGCGTAGGCGCACGGTCTCGATGAACGATCGCACGCGGATGCGCAGTGGGCCCTGCACATCGCTCTCGTCGACCTTCAGAACGAGCGGCGCTTTCGGCCCCGCAAGGTGCATGAGACGGATGATCTCGTCGGAAAGGTAGGCGTCGTGCCCGCACCCGAAGCTTACGAGCTGCACGTACTCGAGCGTGTCGTCCTGCGCAGCGAGCACCGCCGACGAGAGCATGCGCGCATGGAAGTTGTTCACCACGTCGAGGCGGCTCTTCGACAGGTCGACCTCGTTCACGTGCGGCACGGAATCGGCCGTGAGAACGGGGATGCCGAGCTCGGTGAAGTAACGCGGCAGCTCATGGTTCACGAGCGCGTCGTTTTGGTAGGGACGGCTTGCGAGCACGACGGCGAACGACCCTTCGCGGTCCACCTCGTCGGCGACTTGTCTCCCGCGCTTGGCAAGCTCTTCCTTGAAGGCGTTCTGCGCATGTTCGGCGGCTTCGATGGCGCGCTTCGCCTCGTCGGCGTCGACGCCGAAGTCGCGCTTCAGGTACTCGGTGAGCTGACGCGTCATGTCCTTCTCGGCGAGCCAATGGAACAGCGGGGCGTCGAAAGGCACGCCGAAGCGCTTCTCGGGGTTGTCAGAATTGCGCATCACGATGGGATAGCCCTTCACCACGGCGCACATCGACTGGCTCACGTCGGAGGTGTTTTCCGACGACACGGTGGTGACCGACGGCATGAAGATGCGGTCGACGCCCTGTTTCACCAGGTCACGGATGTGTCCATGGGTAAGTTTCGCAGGGAAGCACACGGTGTCGGACGTCACAGCCGAAAGGCCGTTTTCGTACATGCGCCGCGTGCTCGGGCGCGAGAGCTTCACCGTGAACCCGAGCGTGCGCCAAAGCGTCGTCCAGAACGGGGCGTATTCCCACAGCGACAGCACCCGCGGCAGGCCGATGGTCGTCGCGCGCGTGTGCAGCGGCTCGGGGTGCGGCCACGCGCGGAAGAGCAGCTCCTCGCGCTCGTCGAAGAGGTTGGGAACGCTTTCGGTTGCTTGGGAGATGCGCTTCACCCGCTCGCGAACGAGTTCGTCCTTCGGGTCGCCCATCACCTCGCCGCGTGGGCAGCGGTTGCCGGTAACCCAGGAATCGCCGTTCGAGAACGTGATGCGCGTGCGGTTGCAATGGTTCGCGCAGAACGGGCACACGAGGTTCGATTCTTGCGTGTAGGAGAACGAGTCGAGGAAGTCGAGGGAAAACGCCGGCGATTCCAACTCGTCCGTGCGCGCCTGCCCGCCGCTTTCGCGCGCGTCTTCGAGATGCTCCTGCGTGAGCAGCGCGATGCCAATGGCGCCCATGAGCCCCGGATAGGGTGCGCGCGTGACGGGTTTGCCCACGTGCTGCTCGAGCGCGCGCAGCACGGCGTCGTTTAAGAACGTGCCGCCCTGGACGACGATCCTGTCGCCCAGGCTTTCGAGGTTCGGCACGCGGATGACCTTGGTGAACGCGTTCTCGATGATCGAACGGCACAGGCCCGCCATGATGTCGGCGGGGGTCTTCCCGCTGCGTTGCTCGGACACGATGCTGCTCGTCATGAACACGGTGCAGCGGCTTCCGAGCACGGCAGGGCGCTTCGAGGAAAACGCCGCCTCGGCGATGTCCTTCACCTCGATTCCGAGCGACGACGCAAAGTTCTCGAGGAACGACCCGCAGCCGGAAGAACACGCCTCGTTCACGACGATGTCGGTGATGATGCCGCCGTCGATCCAGAGGGCTTTCATGTCCTGTCCGCCGATGTCCAAGACAAAGCTCGCGTCGGGGACGCACGCCTCGGCGGCGCGCGCGTGGGCGACCGTTTCGACCGTATGGTAGTCGGCGCCGAACGCCTTTGCGAACATGAGCTCGCCGTAGCCGGTCGTGCCGACGCCCAGGATGTCGAGCGTTGCCCCTGCTTCGCGGTATCGGTCGCGCAAAGCCAGAAGGGCTGTGCGCGCTACGTCGAGCGGCTCCCCCTCGTTCGGTGCGTAAAACGAGTCGACAAGCTTCCCATCGGGCGAAACAAGCGCGAACTTCGTGGTGGTGCTGCCCGAGTCGATGCCCAGGTAGGCGCGCACATAAGCGCCCTTCTTCGGCACCGGTGCGGTTTGCGGCGGCAGCGCGTGCTCGCGTTCCCACGCATCTCGCTCGGCGTCGGAGGCGAAGAACGCGGCGCCTGCCGACGTTTCCTTCGGATGGGCGGCGGCTGCTTCGAGCGCGTCGGCGGCGGCTGCGAGGTCTTCCACCACTGCGCCCGCCTCCTCGGCGAACAGCTCGTCGGCTGCGAGCGCGGCGCCGAAAGCGACGATCGTCTCCGGGCGCGTTGGGACCACGACGTCGTCGGGCGAAAGCTCAAGGCGCTCCGCAAACACCCGAACGAGCGTCGGGTTGAAGGTGAGCGGGCCGCCCTCGAAGATGACGGGTGGGTTGATGTCGAGCCCCTGCGCCAGGCCGCCGATCGTCTGCTTGGCGATGGCGTGGAACGACGACAATGCGAGGTCTTCCTTGGAAACGCCCTGGTTGAGCAGGGGTTGGATGTCGGTTTTGGCGTAGACGCCGCAGCGCCCCGACACCTGGTGCACCGACGTGCCATGCGATGCGAGCTCGTCGAAGTCCTCTACGGGAACTTTCAGCAGCTTGGCCATCTCGTCGATGAACGCGCCGGTGCCGCCTGCGCACGATCCGTTCATGCGCATGTCCGACACGGAGGTTTTGCCGCTTATCTCGTCCCGGTCGAAGAACACCATCTTGGCATCCTGTCCGCCCAGTTCGATCGCGCAGCGCACGTTCGCGTGGTCGCGGCGCACGGCGAGCGAGTTCGCGACGACCTCCTGAACGAACGGCACGCCGAGGATGTCGGCTACGGTCGTGCCGCCCGACCCGCAGGCGACGATACGGAAATCGGCGTGGGGGAAGTCGTTGGCGCAGGTTCTCAGCAGTTTCGCGACGGTTTCGACCTGATGCGCGTTGTGCCTCACGTAGCGTGAGAACACGACTTCGTTTCGCTGCGGGTCGAAGATCACGGCCTTCGCCGTTGTCGATCCAACGTCGATTCCCAGGTTATAGTGCATGTTGTCGATCATTCTACCCACGTTTCACAAGCTCGGCGTAAAGCGACATGGTTTGAAAGCGCTCGCTCATAAACTCGTCGCCGTAATGTTCAGCAAAATACGACTGGAGAGGCGTCTCGATGGGGTCGCCGTTCTGCCGTTCGTACCAGAAATTGAAGCTTAACACGGTCATCGCGATATTGACGACCATATAAATGCAGGCGATGACGGTAAGGGGTTTTCTCACGACATGGGGAATCGTCTCGATTACGCGCAGAAGGGGCGAAAGCCCGAGGTGCATCCATGCAAGCCCTGCAAGCCCCCAAACCACGGCCATACCGAGGCATGTGTATCCGCCCAGATTGAAGGGCTGGTCGATATAGCTCCACGCGACAATGCCGAAAAACGTCTTCCAAAACCAGCCGGCGATGAATTCGAAACCGGCGCCGACGAACCCCGAAACGAGGAACAGCGCGAGCGGGCCCGCGTTGCGGATCCTCCAGAGCGCCAGGGTGATGAGCGTGCCGCCCACGCCGTAGATAGGGGAAAACGGCCCCCATATCAGCCCTGCGCGGTCCTTCCAGATGCCGTCGATCGGGTAACTCACGATGGTTTCGACTACCAACCCGATTACGCTGCAAATCATGAATATCCAAAACAGGTGGAAGAACTCAAGCTTGTCGGGAAGCGGCTTGGCGTGGCGCGTCATGCGCGGGGAAGGCAGCGCATGGTAATGGTTGCGCGATTCGGGCATCTCGGCCGGCCGTCCTTTCCCCAGATGACAAGAGTGGTGATGTTAAGGAATAATATTATATACGCCACAGATGGGGTGTTTCACGTGAAACATGCTCCCCTGCGTACTCCGGAGGTTTTTGATCTATCGAGAAATTGTGAAGAGAGCAACTAGATATTTGCATGCCTAGCAAAAAACGCTAATATACAGTCTTGCAGCTTTTCCGAAGGCGAAAAGCAATTTGCAGAGCATTGCGGGGTGGAGCAGTCTGGTCAGCTCGTCGGGCTCATAACCCGAAGGTCGGTGGTTCAAATCCGCCCCCCGCGACCATGAATTT
>CAKUIV010000003.1 GCA_934661105.1 uncultured Ellagibacter sp.
AGCGAGATCAGCGCGCCGACGCTCGAATGCATGCCTGCGGCGGGCATCACGCCCGCAAACCTTGCCCCGACGCGCACAGCGCGCCCGCAAACCTCCGTCTGCTCGTTCGTCCAGGACAACTGCGGGATCGAGATGAGCCCCCTCTACGCAGGCCGGCTCTACCATTCGCGTTCGGTTATCTTCCTGCACGGCTATTTCGAGGACCTCGAGCGGTGCTATCCGAATCAGTTCGACGACCTGTTCGACGCGTTCGCGAAGCCGTGGAGCGAGAACGCCTCGACCGCCATCTCCGATGCCCTCGGGCGCTTCTCGGAACGTCGCAGCCTTGCCGTGGGCGGCCATCTCTACACGCGCGCGATCGTAGACGCTATGGTGTCCGAGCTCGCGGTTTCGCTCGCAGCCGAGAAGAAGGCTGCCCTCGACGACGACTCGCCCGAAAACAGACGACTCGCGGAAGCGGCGCGCGCCCTCATCGAACAATCGATAGACGACGGGCAGCGCATGGGGATAGACGAAGCCGCGCATCGCCTCTATGTAAGCCGCTCCAAGCTTTGCGCCGTCTTCAAGCGGCAAACGGGCGAGAGCATCGGCGCTTTCGCGCGCAGACGGCGCATCGAGAGAGCAGAAGGCCTTCTCGCCGGCGGCACGCTTTCCGTGTCGGAAATCGCCGTGCGGCTCGGTTACCCTCGGCAATCGGCGTTCGCCCAGGCGTTCAAACACGAGACCGGCTTGTCCCCTTCCGCGTGGCGCGAGCAAAGAAGGTAGCTCGCGCCACGCGGAAGCCCGAAAATCGAGAAAGGCCCGCGCTCCTCATGCTTCGAGGGACGCGGGCCTTGATGGTTCGGATGGATTTTCGGGCTTTCCGGCCGAAAGCGGTTGCGCCCGTTACTTCTCGGCAGGCAGAGACGAGCTTCCCGCCTCGGAGAACTGCTCGACATCGACCGAGATGCTGTGCTTGATAGGCTTCCACTGGCACTTCTTCACGAGCGCCACGAGCGCGATCGGCACGTAGGTCAGCATGAAGAACGGGAAGGTGAACATGTAGAGCACCTTCTTGCGGGTGGTGGAATGGATGGAGTCCCATTCGACGAACGTGGTGAGCACGCCGAAGAGGAACATGAACATAAGGTAGTTGAACAGGCAGAAGAAGATCGACGAGACGGAGCTCGCGATCATGACGCCCGTCGACATGGCGCCCGAGAGCGCGAGCACGATGATGATGGCGTTGAACACGACCGACACGATGGTGAGCAGCATGCCCGGCGCGATGGTCATGAGCATGTCGTAGCAGGCGAAGCGGGAGCCTTTCGGGTTGGTGAAGATGCCCTTCGCAAGGCGCGCGCCGTAGTGCCAGAACACCTGGTAGAAGCCCTTCGCCCAGCGGAAACGCTGGTTCCACGAATCGCGGAAGGTAACCGGCTGCTCGTCGTAGAGGATGGCGGTCGGGGTGTAGGAGATGCGGATGCCCTCCAAGATGCTGTTCGCGGAGAATTCGATGTCCTCGGTGAGCAGATGCCACTTCCAGCCGTCATTCTTCTCGATGATGTCGGCGGAGATGAAGAATCCCGTTCCCGAGACGGCGCACGAGGTGTTGAGCGTGAGGCGCGCCTGGCTCAAGAACTTCGCCTCGCGCAGAAACCACACCGCATAGCCCGCGGAAATCCAGTTGGAGTCGTAGTTCTTGGAGTTGCGGTAGCTCGTGGAGGCCTTCGCGCCGTTGTCGAAGGTCTTGTTCATCTCGCGGAAGTAGTTCACGTCGAGCACGTTGTCGGCGTCGAACACGAAGTACGCCTCGTAGCCGCGGTCGGCGTACTGCGAGCGGATGATCTTGAACCCGTAGTCGAGCGCGTAGCCCTTGCCCACCTGCTCGGTGTTGAAGCGCTTGAACACGATCGCGCCCGCCTCGCGTGCGACGTCGGCGGTGTCATCGGTGCAGTTGTCGGCGATGACGAACACGTCGATGAGCTCGGCCGGGTAGTTCTGCACCTTGATGGAGTGGATAAGGTCGCCGATGACGGCGCTCTCGTTGCGCGCCGAGACGACGGCCGCGAAGCGATGGTTCTTCTTCGCGACGAGCGTCTTCGGCTTGCGCGTCAGGACGACGAGCACGTAGTACAGCTGATACGTATAGCAAACGGTGAATGTGATGAATACGCAGAAGTTGAAGACATCGATGAACGATATCTGCGAGAAGAATTGGTCGAACACCAGCCCTGCCCCTTACAACTTGTGGCCGCCCGCGCAAACGGGCGAACTTTGCCGCACCGGCGCATGCCGGCGCTTTCCTACAAACCTTCTGGATTATAGCGAGCGGGCGCGCCTTTGTGCAGGGTACACGCGGCGGACGGCGCGCTTGACGCCCTTTCCCAAGGTAAAAGGGCGGTTTGCACAAAGGTTCTGCATACCGTCTTCATATTACCCGAAGGTTACTCCCCTTTGCCGTCTTGACCCTGCAGGCGCCCCGAGCGTTGCGCCGTTCCGAATCGCACACCAGTGCGCCCCGGAGTCCGCATGCCCTCGGGGCGCGCCCGCGTCCGCCTTACGCGTAGCCGTACTGCTTGCGCAAGCCCACGAGGAAGCAACTCGTCAGGACGACCGAGGCGATTTCGGCCACCACGATCGAGAACCAGATGCCGTCGGCGCCGAGGACGAGCGGCAAGAGGAGCACCGCACCGCACTCGAAGACGAGCGTCCGCAGAAACGCGATGAGCGCCGAGACGAGCCCGTTGTTGAGCGCCGTGAAGAACGACGAGCCGAACAGGCTCACGCCTGCGAAGACGAAGGCGAGCGAGTACTCGTTGAGCGCGCCGACCGTCATGTCGACAAGCGCCGCGTCGTAGCCGACGAACAGCATGGCGAGCGGACGTGCGAGAAGACGGGTGAGCACCGTGACAAGGACGCCTCCCACCGCCATGACGCCGATGCTCTTCCTGAACAGCCCCTTGAGTTCGGGGGTGTTCTTCGCGCCGTAGTTGTAGCTCACGATCGGGGACACCCCAACGGAAAATCCCATGAACAGCGAGAGGAGTATCCACGCAGCGTACTGGATGATGCCGTACACGGCCACGCCGTCGGCCCCGATGTAGGCCATGAGCTGGTAGTTGTAGAGCATGGACACGAGCGACATGGAGATGTTGGCCACGAGCTCGGACGACCCGTTCACGCACGCGCGACCGAGCGCGCGGACGTCGGCGACGGGCTTGCCGAGGCGCAGCGAGCTTTCGTTCCGGCATGCGAAATAGATAAGCGGAATGCCGCCCCCTACGAACTCGCTTGCCGCCGTAGCCGCCGCAGCACCCGCAAGCCCCCAGCCGAAGCCGACGATGAACAGCGCATCGAGGGCGATATTGGCAACGCCCGCCGCAACGATGACGGCGAGCCCCACCTTCGGTTTGCCCGCGGCGGTGAGAAAGCTCTGAAACGATTCCTGCAGCATGAGAAACGGCAGCGAGAATGAAAGGATGCCGCCGTAGACGACGCATTCCTCGAGGAGATCGCCCGTGGCGCCGAACGCCATGGCGACTGGGCGCACGATGAGCAGGCACACGATGCCGCAGACGATGCCCACCCCAAGCGTCACGTAGACGATGAGCGAGAACAACCCGCGTGCGCGCTTGTCCGCGCCCTCCCCCATCGTTTTCGCGACGAGCGCGGTGCCGCCGGTGCCGAACATGAAGCCGAGGGCGCCGAGCATCATGAGCAAGGGGTAGATGAGGTTCAGGGCGGAAAAGGCTTCCTTGCCGACGAAGTTCGACACGAACAGCCCGTCGACCACGCCGTAGATCGAGGTGAAGATCATCATCGCGGCGGTCGGGGCGGTGAAGCGCAAGAGGCGGCCGAGCGTGAAGTGGTCGGAGATCTGGATAGCCACTAGCAGCCGCCCTTCCCCGCCGTGGGAGACACGCGCGATCCGGGAATCTCCGAGAATCGCAGGCGAAGCGCGCGGGTGTAGCGGCGCAGAAGCGCGAGCGCCTGCGCCTGGCCCTCTTCGCCCAAGTCGGCGAGCGCGGCCTGCTCGGCGGCGATGACCGGCACGACCGCCCGAGCGGCAAGCGAGGCGCCCGCCTCCGTCAGCTTCACGACGGAGACGCGCCCCTCGCGCGAAAGCGACACCACGCCTTCGCGCGCAAGCTTGTGGATGGAGCTGTTCACGGTCTGCTTCCCCACGCACATCTGCTCGCAGATGTCGCGCTGCGATATCCCCTTGTCGCCCGCAAGGTAGATGGAGTACAGGATGTCCCACGCGCTTTCCGACAGCCCGAACGACGCCGCGATGTCGCGGTACAGCTCACCCGACTCGCGCCAGAAGCCGTCTATCGCCTCGTGCGGCGTGCCGGCGAGCGCCTCGCCCGGCGAACAGGAGGCCGCACGAGGCGCCGCGTTCTCGTTGAGTTCCATGAATCCCTCGATTCCAAGCTCCCCGCCAAGACGCGTGCGGCATGCGGCGCAGGAGCTTTTCATAAGTCCGATTTCGTACTTTTGCGATTATAGTCCGAAATCGGACTTATGCAAGCGATTCACGACCCGCTCACAAAAGCGCGCGGCCCAGGTTCCCTCGACGGCCGCACTTCGCTTAAGCGATGCGCCCGCAACGTGCGCGCATCGAGTATCATGGACGAGGCATGAGGGAAAGCTGCGCCACATGCAGCTCGGAACAGCGGCGGAAGGAAGCCCATGGAAGACTACAAGAAGGAATTCATCGAGTTCATGGTGGAAAGCCACGTGCTCAAGTTCGGCGAGTTCACCCTGAAAAGCGGCCGCAAGTCGCCGTTCTTCATGAACGCGGGCGCCTATGTGACGGGTGACCAGCTGCATCGGCTGGGCCTGTACTACGCACGCGCGATCCATGACAACTTCGGCCTCGACTTCGACGTTGTGTTCGGGCCCGCCTACAAGGGCATCCCACTGTCCGTCGTCACCGCGATGGGCCTGCACGAGCTGTACGGCAAGGAAGTGAAGTACTGCTCGAACCGCAAGGAAGCGAAGGACCACGGCGAAGGCGGCAACCTGCTTGGACATGTGCTCGAAGACGGCGACCGTGTGGTGATGGTCGAGGACGTGACCACCTCCGGCAAGTCGATCGACGAGACCTACCCCATCATCACGAGCGCGGCGAACATCGAGGTAAAGGGCCTCATGGTGTCGCTCAACCGCATGGAAGTGGGCAAAGGCGGCGTGAAGTGCGCCTGCGACGAGGTGTCCGAGAAGTACGGCTTCCCCGCGGCGAGCATCGTGAACATGGCGGAAGTGACCGAGTACCTGCATAACCGCGAGGTGCAGGGAGAAGTGGTCATCGACGATGCCATCAAGTCCTCGATCGACGCTTACTACGAGCAATGGGGCGCGAAGGAATAGCGTCGGGGGTATCTCGCTTCGCTGGAGGCGGGAAGCCGATGTTTTTCGCCTCCAGCTTCAATAGCCCCTTTTCAACACGCGGAGATTCGGATACGATAAGAAATCGCATCGCGTATGCCGGCGTGGCTCAACGGTAGAGCAACTGATTTGTAATCAGTAGGTTGCGGGTTCGATTCCTGCCGCCGGCACCAGAGTTTTCGCAGGTCACGGGCTTTATTTCGCCCGTGACCTTTTTCTTTTCCGAAACAGGTTCGCTCCGTTTGGTCACGATTTGGTCACGACGGGGCAAAAGCGAAGGACTTGGGAAACAGTTCGAGTCGGTTCCCCGGCCTTTCACGCATCTTAGAACCCGGCTATTCCTTCACCACAAGCACCGGCACCTGCGCTTCTTTCAGAACGAAGCTGCTCACGCTGCCCAAGATGCCGCGCAAACCACCCAGCCCGCGCGACCCCATGATGACGAGGTCGATGTTATGCCCAGCCGCATAGGCAACGATCTGCACGCCGATATTCGTCTCGTTGAGCACTTCGATGCGGACGGCGTTCATAAGCCCGCGCGTCGCAAGGCGGACCTTGCGGGACAGGCGCTCCTCCGCCTCGCGCTCGGCCTCTTCGAACGCCTGGCGCATCCCCTCGGGAACGGCGGCCTGCGAAGAGCCCCCTTGGAGCTTCTCGATGACGATATGCTCGATGTCGACCACCGAGACGACGTGGAGCGCAAGCCCCGGGTCCTCTTTGGCGTAGCGCGCCGCCTCCGCGAGCGCCGCGTCGGCCGAGGCCGACCCGTCGTACGGGACCAAAACATTGTCGTAAAGCATTCCCATCCTCCTTTTGCGTTTCGCCCTCCCGCAAAGGAAAAGGCGCTGCCGTGTTCAAGCCGTTCGATGAGGTGCGAGAAGGAATCGCCGTGCGATTCCGTTGATTGGAGTATGACGTTCAACAAGTCCGCAATCAAGCGTTCAACCTGGGAAAAGTCAGATTTCGAGCAGACGTTTTCCCTGATGGGCCGCACAGCTTCAGCAATTGACAACATTTGTTCGTGTTCGCTACAATAAGCGAACAAATATTCGAACGAACGGATGTGCTGATGGATATCGCAGACAAGCTGGAACTGCTCGCCGACGCGGCGAAGTACGACGTTGCCTGCACGTCTTCGGGCATCGACCGAAACGCGCAGGAAGGCAAGCTCGGCAACACGATGGCGGCGGGATGCTGCCACAGCTTCACGCCCGATGGCCGCTGCATCTCGCTTCTGAAGGTGCTTTTGACCAACGTCTGCGTGTATGACTGCGCCTATTGCGTGAACCGCGCAAGCAACGACGTTCCCCGCGCCTGTTTCACGCCCGAGGAGCTCGCCGACCTCACCATCGCGTTCTACCGCCGCAACTACGTCGAGGGGCTGTTCGTCAGTTCGGGCGTCATCAAAAGCCCCGACTACACGAGCGAGCTCATGATCCGCACGCTGGAGATACTACGCTACGAGCATGGCTTTCGCGGTTACGTCCATGCGAAGGCGGTTCCGGGGACCTCGCCCGAGCTCATCGACCGGCTCGGGCACCTTGCCGACCGCATGAGCGTGAACCTGGAACTCCCCTCGCAGAAAAGCCTCGGGCTGCTCTGCCCTCAAAAGACGAAGCAGCAGCTCCTCGCACCTATGCGGCAAATCCAGCTGAACATGGCCGAAGACGCCGAAACGCGCGCGATGACGCGGCGCAGCACCACCTACCTTGCGCAGGCGCGCCCCGCGAAGAAGGAACGCGCCTTCGTGCCCGCCGGCCAAAGCACGCAGATGATCATCGGGGCCACGCCCGAAACCGATTTCCAGATCCTCAACCTGTCCTCGGCGCTCTACCGCACGCTTTCGCTCAAGCGCGTGTTCTTCAGCGCGTATCTTCCCGTGAACAGCGACGATCGCCTGCCTGCGGGCGACTCCGTGCAGCTCAACCGCGAGCATCGGCTCTATCAGGCCGACTGGCTCATGCGCTTCTACAAGTTCGACGTCAGCGAGATCATCGACCAGGACCGCCCCTTTTTAGACCCCCTGCTCGACCCCAAAGCGAACTGGGCGATCAACCACCTCGACTCGTTCCCGGTCGAGGTGAACACCGCCCCGCTCGAAACGCTTCTGCGCGTACCGGGAATCGGCCCCAGGGGAGCGCGCCTTATCGTGAAGGCCCGCAAAACCGCCTGCCTGCACGAAACGGAGCTGCGCAAACTCGGCATCGCTTACAAGCGGGCCCGGTTCTTCATCACCTGCAACGGGAAGTACGCGGGCGCGGGCGTCGAGTTCGCCCCCGCATCACTTCGCGCCCAGCTTGCCTCCCCCATCGACGGCGGCAAACACGGCAGGCGCGCAGGCAAGATCCTCCCCGGCCAGATGAGCCTTTTCGACGACGAAACGCCGCGCATCGAAGCTTCGAAGGAAACCACGAGGGCAACGCTCGCAGGAATCGGGCGCACAGCACCGCAGCGCCCGAAAAGCGCCGCAGCCGCCCGTCGGGCAACGCGCAAGCTGCCCGAGAAAAGCCAAACGGGCCAAGAGGCCGACGGCTTGTTCGGGTGGCAGAAGGCGATCGAGCAGGAAGCGGTGAGGTGCGCATGACGGCTTTCGCAGCAGAATGCCCGCTTCAAGACGTCGCCTACGTCTACGACGGGACGACCGAGGGGCTTTTCACGGCGATATTCAAAGCCTACGAAAACCACGAGGACCCGCAAGACGTCGTGCAAGAAGGCATCTTGCAGCCGCGGCTCGGGCAAAGCGTGAAATACATCGACGCCGATGCCGCGCTCGCAGCCCGAGTCGGGGCCGGCATCGAGCGGGCATGCGGGAAGCAAGGTCTCACCGCATGCATTCGGGCCTCGCTTTCCGATGACCCCGACACCGGAAGCATCGTCTACCGGTTCGTCCGCTACGCAATGAGCAGGGAAAAGACACGCGCCCGCACAAGAAGACAGCAGGGCCGGAAAGCGAGCGGCGCGTCCGGGAAGGATGCGTGCCGTCTTGGCACCTCGCCCAGCGGACGCACGTCCAGCCCAGCCCTCGCTCCCCACGAAGCCCTGAAGCAGCAACGTTTCGACAACGCCACCGGGCAAGACCCGACGAAATACCGAGGCATCCTCGGCGAAATCGCGAATCCCGAAGTGGCGCCCCTGCTCGCGCTCGAGAAATCGGTCATGAACGAACGCCATCTCATGCAGCAGTTCATGCGCTTCGAACAGCTCGAGGGCGATGTTTGGTTCGCACGCTGCAGCCCGAAGGCAGCCGTGGTTCCGCTTCTCATGGACTGGTTCAGCGGGCGCTTCAACACACAGCCCTTCGCCATCTACGACGAGATCCACCATATGGCGGGCATCTACGAGGGAAACGGGTGGCATGTCGTCAGAACCGATGCGGTGAACGTGCCGAAAAAAACAGGCGACGAACTCGCCATGCAGCGCGCATGGCGGCGTTTCTATCAGACGGTTTCCATCGACGCACGGTATCACCCAGAACTGCGCGTCCATTTCATGCCGAAGCGTTTCTGGCAGAATCTTCCCGAAATGAACGCGCCGGACGTTACGAGTGAAGCACGCCTTCAAGATCGAACGCAGGGATGAAGCTCTCCTCGGCAGCACCGCCTTCCTGCCAGAAATATTGATCGATTCCCAGCGAGTCGGCGAAATCGAGCAGCTCCTCGTACTGCTCGTTCGAAACGCGCTCAGCGAGCTCCGGGCAGCGCGCAAGTTCACGCGACGCTGCGATGTTGCCCGACGCCGCAGCGTCGGCAAGCACGGGCGTATATTGGTTCATGAGCGAAAGCGTCACGGAGGCGCCGAAGCGTTCCCACACCGTGCGCACGATCCTCTTCGAATCCTCAAGCGCCCCAGGAAGCATGAGGTGGCGCACGATCACGCCCGACGTCATGCGCTCGTCGCCCTCGTACTCGTCGAATCGGGGCTCGCCGACCTGCTCGACCATTTCCTCCAAAGCGGAAAACGCTACAGACGGGTAATCAGGCGCTTTCGAATAGCGGGCAGCCAAGTCGCCCGACAAATACTTGAAATCGGCGAGATAGACGTCGACATAACCCGCATTCGCGCGAATCGCTGAAACGGTTTCATACCCCGAGGTGTTCCAGACGACGGGAAGATCGACGCCACTCGCCCTCGCCTTGTCGAGCGCCGCGCGAATCTGCATGGCGTAATGCGTCGGCGTGACCATGTTCAAATTGAGCGCGCCTTTGTCCCGAAGCTCCCCGAAGATTTCCGCAAGGCGGTCGATCGAGATCTCGACACCAGCCTCACCTGCAGCGATAACCTCGTTCTGGCAATAAACGCAATGAAGCGGGCAATGGGAGAAGAACACCGTGCCGCTGCCATGCGTGCCGCTGATGGGCGGCTCTTCCCACCGATGGAGCGCCGCGCGCGCCACGACGAGCGTATCGTCCGCCCCGCAAACGCCTCTCGCCCCCGCCGCACGGTTCACACCGCATGCGCGGGGGCACAGAGAGCACGAAGCCAAGCCTCCCGAAGCGCTAGTTGGCCGAGTACCCGAATCCGTGGTCATGGCCGCAGTCATCCTCGTCCTCATAGCCGTAATCGTCATCGTCGCCGCCGTGGTCGTGCTGCCCGTACACCTCTTCGGCGCGGGCCCAGTCAAGGCCGTTTTCAGCGCATTCCGCCTCTTCACCGTACACGAGCGCGAGCGCCGAAGGCGCCTTGAACGAGCCGCCTATCACCTCAAGCAGCTCGACCAGGTGCATCGTCGCCTCCGCCTGAGGAAGGATGAGGTCGGCATCGTCGGCCGCGGCGAGTGCCGCTTGCAGCTCGGACAGGAACATCTCGGCGGTGTAGGCCCCCTCGAAGCGCTTCTGGCGAACGGCGGCAAGCATGCTCTCCGCCTCTTCGGTCAGCCCTGAAACAACGACGTCGGAAAGGCCATTACCGAGCGCGGCACGATGAGCGGCCGTGACAAGCGCGTTCGCCTCGATGGCCGAGACCACAGAGGCGGCGACCTGGAGCGTCTTGACCGCACGCGCGAGCTGCGCCGTTCCCGCTGCGCCGCACGGCACGACCGAGCCGACCATCGCATCGAGCACCGAGCCTGCGGCGGAAATCGCATCCTCTTCGCCTGCAACGTAGGCGGTCAGGTTCTCGCGGTCGAACGGACGGGCATCGAGCATATCGGAAACGACGAGCGGCGCCTCGACGAACCCGAGATCGCTTACCGTGGCGACCGAGCCAAGCTCACGCGCGAACCCGGGCGTCGATGCCGAGAAGTCGATGAGCAGCGTGCCGGGGTTCGCCGCCTGGACGAAACCGCCTTCGTCGAAGTACAAATCCTCGAGCGCCGACTGCGACGTGCAGTAGGTGATGACGGCCTCGGCAACGTCGACGTCGGTGCATCGATCGAAGCCGGCGTTCGCCAAGCGCATAGCCACCTCGTCATGGAAATTCTCGTTACCCGCGAATACGTAACGCATGAAGCCTCCCTAGTTTCCCTTTACCTTGCGCGCGATGCGATCGGCGACCGAAAGCTCCTCGCGGCGGTCCTTCCCCCAGAACACCACGGCGAGCATGCCCGGCCCGACGTGGCTGCCGATGACGGGGCCGATGCTGCTTTCGAGGAACAGGATGTTCTCGTCGACCTTCGACAGCGCCTCCTTCAGGCGCTCGGCGTCCTTTTGGCAATCGGCGTTGCCGATGACGGCGAAACGCGCCGAACCTTCGTCGGCAACGTGCTTGGCGTAATAATCGGCAAGCTGCTTGATGCCCTTCTTCCGCCCACGCGCGACGCCCGTAAGCGCCAGCTTCCCGTCGAGCGTGATGTTGAGCAGCGGCTTCACATCGAGCTTCGTCCCCGCGAACGCGACGGAAGCGGGAATGCGCCCACCGCGGCGCAGCGCGTCGAGGTCTTCCACCATGAACTCGGCGTCGATGAAGTAGCGGGCCTCTTCCGCCCATTTCACCATTTCCTCGGCCGAAAGCCCCTTGTCCCTCTGGCGGATCGCCTCGTAGACGAGAAATCCCTCGGCGACCGACGCTTGCAGCGTGTCCACAAGGTACAGCTCGGCGCCCGGATGCTCGGCGACGAGCTGGTCGCGGACGAGAACCGCGGTGTTGAAGCTTCCCGACAGCCCGCTCGTGAACGACAGGTACACCGTCGGCACGCCCGACTCGATCGCGCGCGAGAACGCTTCCTGATACGCCGTGATGGGAATCTGCGCGGTGGAAGGCTCGTCGCCGTTTCGCATGGAATCGAAGAAATCGCGCGCCGTGCGGCTTCGGTACATGTCATCGGCGTGTTCACCGTCGCCGGCGATGTAGGGGAACTCGATGATGTCGATCCCCTCGCGCTCGACCACGTCGCGCGGCAAGTCGCAGCAGGAATCGATGATCAGGTTGCAAGCTGGCATTGTCTCTCCCATCAAAGCGCCGCCTCGGAAAGGCGGCGTCGAATAATCCGTTAATCCTCGATGCCGCGAAGCTTCGCGACAAGTTCGCTTCTATGCTCGAACAGGCCCCGCTCAAGCCCGACCGGATAGGAGTGCGGGTTGAGCATGCGCTTCTGGCTCTCGTCGAGCGTTCGAAGCGCAGCCTTCGCGCGCTTCTGCGCGGCGCGCGCGTCGCGGAACTCGGGCGCGAGCACGGTCTTGCCGCCCCGCGCCAAAGGAGCGAGCAGCGTCTCGAACCGCTTGCCGCCAAGGTGCTTGCGGCGAAGCGAATCGAGCGGGTCGACGATGGTCTCGCATTCGTCGACGCCTCGCTTCGTGTCGAACACCATGTCGCCCGCGATCCGCCCGTCCTCGTGGTAGTAGCGGCGCACGTCCAAGATACCGGGGAACGTGAGCTTCTTCGCGGACTCGGTGATCTTCAGATGGTCGACCCACTCGCCGCCCGGCTCGCGCGTCGCGGAAAGCTTGTACACGCCGCCGAGCGTCGGCTGGTCGAACGCGCAAGCGAGCTTCGTGCCGACGCCCCATGCGCTCACCTGGGCACCTTCGTCCAGAATCGACTGGATCGTGTGCTCGTCGAGGTCGTTGGAGAGCACGATGCCGCAATCGGTGAGGCCGGCGGCGTCGAGCTTCTTGCGCGCCATCTTCGCGAGCCACGCCAAGTCGCCCGAGTCGATGCGAACACCGGAAAGCTTCTCACCGCGCTCGCGCATCTCGAGCCCGACCGTGATCGCGTTGTCGATGCCCTGCTCAACGTTGTAGGTGTCGACGAGCAGCACGCAGTTCTTGGGGAACGCCTCCGCATACGCACGGAACGCCTCGAGCTCGCTCGGGAACGCCATGACCCACGAATGGGCGTGCGTGCCCGAGACGGGAAGGTCGAACATCTTGCCGGCGAGCACGTTCGACGTAGACGAGCAGCCGCCCACGATCGACGCGCGAGAGGCCCAAAGCCCACCGCCCGCGCCCTGCGCACGTCGCAGACCGAATTCGGCGACAGGTGCGCCCTGGGCCGCCAAGCAGACGCGCGCAGCTTTCGTCGCGATAAGGGTCTGGAAGTTCACGCAGTTCAAAAGCGCGGCCTCGAGCAGCTGGCACTGCATGATCGGCCCCTTCACGCGAACGAGCGGCTCGTTCGGGAAAACGACTTGACCCTCCGTCACCGCGTCGACGTCGACGGTCAGCTTGAAGTCGCGCAGCCACTCGAGGAAGTCGCCGCTGAAAAGCGCGCCTCCGCCCGGCGCCGGAACCTTCGACAGGTAGTCGATGTCGTCACCGGAGAATTCGAAGGTGTCGATCATGTCGGCGAGCTGCGCCATACCGCACGCAATCGCGTAACCGCCCGAGAACGGGTTATCGCGGAAATACATGTGGAAGCAGGCCTCGGTTTCGGCGTGGCCCGACTCGCGGTACCCCTGCGCCATCGTGATCTCATAGAGGTCGGTCAACAGTGCGTAGTCGATGCTCATGAAAGCCTTGTCTCCTTCTTACGATTCGCTTTGCGCGTTTCCGCCGCCGTTGCTGCCTGCCTTGTGCGAACGACGACGGGCGCGGCGATGCTCGTTCGAATGCGCGTGCTGCCCCTCGGGCGCCTGCTTGCCCTCCGGCGAGGTGCGCTGGCGGCGCTTCGCGTCGGATGCGCCCTTCTGCTGCTTCTGGGCGCCGTTGCGCAATCCAGACGATTTCTGGCCAGGACGGGGACGCTGCTCCTTCTGCTGATTGGAGTCGCCCTGCTGACGGGGCTGCTGCTTCTTTTTCGCGCTCGAAGATTCCTCACGCGAGGGTCGCTCCCCCTGCCCCTTCTGGTCCGAGCGCTTGCGCGGCTTGCGCTTAGGCGACGAGCCCTTGCCTTTGTTTTCCTGCTTGGGCGCATGCTCGGTGTCAGTCGACACCTTGGTCGAACGGCGACGGCGACGCGCATGCCCCTCACCCGACGGCCGCTCCTCCGACGCTTCCTTGCGGGAGCGTTTCGAAGACGAGGACCCGGTGCGACGCACGCGTCCTGCTTCGGCGAGCTTGTCGGTTCCGGTGAACTGATCGGTCGTGAACAGCGAGGTGCTCGAGAACTCCGGCTCGACGGGAGCCGTCGCCTCTTCCCAGGCTTCCTTGCCGATCGTGTTCGGACGCGCGCCTTCGGCCGGCGGGTCGAACTTCGAAAGCGGCACGCGTACCGGCTTCTCGCCCTCGAGGCGTACCGAAACAACCTCGCGCGGCACGTCGAGATCGACCACCTTCGCCGGGCCGTCAGGGGTCTTCACCGTCGCGTTCTGCTTGGGGGCACGGCTCTTGAAGTCCTTGTAGGCGTCGAACTCGTAGCGCAGACAGCACATGAGGCGCCCGCAGACGCCGGAGATCTTCTGCGGATTCAACGACAGGTCCTGTTCCTTCGCCATACGGATGGAAACAGGGCAGAACTCCCCGCCCAAACGGGCGCAGCACAGCTCCTGGCCGCAATGACCGACGCCGCCGACCATGCGCGCTTCGTCGCGAACGCCGATCTGGCGCATGTCGACGCGGATGTGGAACCTCGAAGCGAGTTTGCGAACGAGTTCACGGAAATCGACGCGGTCCTCGGCCTCGAAGTAGAAGACGGCCTTGTCGCCTTCGAGCAGGTACTCGACCGACACGGGGTGCATGTCGATGCCCGCCGCGGCGGCCATCTCCTTGAAGACGGGCAGCGCCTCAGCACCCTTTTGCTCCATCTCGGCGGCGCGAGCGACGTCCTCCTCGGTCGCGAGGCGCTTCACGGGCTTGAGCGGCGACTTGAGCTTTTTCACCTGGTCGTCGCCTATCTCGAAGATGTCGCCCGAGGCGCGGCCGAACTCCACACCGCGGGCGGTCAGGACCACCACGGCGTCGTCTTTGCGTATATCGAGATCACGCGGGTCGAACCACAGCGTGCGCGGATTGAAAGCGAGTCTAATCGGTGCGACTCGAACCATATAAAACCTCTCTTACTTCGAACAGCATCGCGTCGGTGCACGTTTCCGGGGAAACATTATAGGAGATTGCCTCGTCGCTCACACGCACGCGCATGAGCGCGGCCGCGGCGCGCGCCTCATCGGTGCGCACCGCGGCGGCCTCGATCTGGGACCGAACGTCGACATTGATAACAAGCTCGGGCGCTCCGGCGCACACGACGGCGACGTCGCGCAGCCACGACTCGGCGATGCAGAACAGCTGATGGAGCGCTTGCATCGTCTTCGCCGTTATCTGCCGCTTGTTGCGCGCTTCGATCTGGCGAATCGCCGACTTCGCGAGAAAATCGGCGTTCTCCGCGATCTCGGCCTCGAGCTTGGCTCGCACCTCGTCGAGCGGCGCCTTCGCCGCGCCCACCAAATCGGCCGCCATCCCCACGACGTCCCAGTCGTCGGCATGATCGAGACGCGCAAGGGCGTCGACCACGCGGCGACGGAAATCGAGCCTCTCATTCGATTCCAAGAACTCGCACGCCCGCGTGATCGAGCCGCCGCACGATTCGATGGCGATGCGGGCCAATTCAAGCGATGCCCCCGTGTTCTGCCTGATGATCCCCGCCGCCTCGGTTGCGGGGATGTGTCTGAACGGCACCACCTGGCAACGCGAGACGATCGTCGGCAGCACGCTTTCGCGCGTGCGGGCCAAAAGGATGACGACGACATTGTCGGGCGGCTCCTCGAGCGTTTTCAAAAACGCGTTCGCCGAAGACGTGGTAAGCAGGTCGGCGCGATCGAGGATATAGACCTTCGACTGCGCCTGAATGGGCGAGAGCTGCACGTCGGCGACGATGTCGCGGATCTGGTCGATCAGGTAGCCGCCCGCTCCTTCCGGCGCGTAGTAGCGCACGTCGGGATGTTTCTTGCGCATGATGCGCCCGCACGCATCGCACGCCCCGCACGCCCCTCCGCGCGGCCCCGTCGCGCCCTTCGGGCAGAGGTAGGCCTGGGCAAGCGCATAGGCCGCAAGCGTCTTGTTCGATCCGGCAGGGCCGCAGAACAAGTAGGCGTGGCTCACGTGCCCGCCGCGAACGCTCGCGCGCAGGAAGTCGCGCACCTGGGGTTGCCCGAGGATGTTCTCGAATGCGTCAGCCACGGCGAGCGCCCCTTACTCCCCCGCGCCCCTTCGAGTGTTGGGAGGCGCCCTTCACGTTCGGGGGGGCCGCGGGAGCGCTTTTCGCCTTCTCCTCGAGCTCGGGAAGAAGATCGACGAGCTCGCGGGCAACGACGGCGGCCGTCTGCCTGCGCGACTTCGAGGAGTAGACCACGCGGATGCGCTTCGGATCGCGCTTGGCAAGCTTCAGAAACGCCTTGTTCACCCGGGAGTGGAACGCCTCTCCCGCCTGCTCAAGGCGATCCCCCGCACCCGACCCGGTCGCGCGCGCAAGCCCGAGCCGCGCGTTTCCGCACACGAGCAGGATGGTGCGATCGGGGACGATGCCGTGCGTCGCGAACGCGTTCGCCCGACGCACGAAGTCGACGGGAAGCCCGCGGCCGTACGCCTGATAGGCGATCGTCGAGTCGGTGAATCGGTCGCACAGAACGACTGCGCCCCGCGTAAGCGCGGGTTCGATGACTTCGGACACGAGTTGGGCGCGCGCCGCCTCGTAGATAAGCAGCTCGGCCTCGTCGGAAAGCTCGTCATGGTCGGGATCGAGCACGACGCGCCGCAGCGACTCGCCGACGGGCGTGCCCCCCGGCTCGCGCAGGCGCACGACCTCACGCCCCGCCCGAGAAAGCTCTTCGGCGACGTAGCGGATATGCGTCGACTTGCCGGCGCCGTCGCCGCCCTCGAAGGTGATGAACACCCCGCGGCGTGCAGGCGCAGCGCCATCGGGCGCGCCCGCAGACGCCGCCGGCGAGCACTCGGCGCGCCCAGAAGCGTCCGGGCGCATGTCGTGCGGCTTCGCCATGCGGCTATTCCCCAGCGCTCTCGCGAACGGCGGCGGCCACCGCCTCGACCGCACGCGGGTCGAACGGCTCGGGCATGATGAAGTCCTCGGAGAGCTCGTCGTCGGACACGAGCGCGGCGAGCGCCTCGGCGGCAGCGAGTTTCATCTTCTTGGTGATGCGACGGGCACGCGCCTCAAGCGCGCCTTTGAAGATGCCGGGGAACGCGACGACGTTGTTGATCTGGTTCGGGAAGTCCGAACGCCCCGTGCCGACGACGCGGGCGCCCGCTTCGCGCGCGACATCGGGGAAGATCTCGGGCGTGGGGTTCGCCATGGCGAAGAGGATGGCGTCGTCGTTCATGGACGCGACCATTTCCTTCGACACGATGCCCGGAGCGGAAACGCCCACGAAGATGTCGGCGCCGCGCATCGCGTCTGCGAGCGTGCCTTCTTCGTCGGCGAGGTTGGTCACGGAGAGCATCGCGCGCTGGGCGTCGGTTATGCCCTCGGACTTCGACGAGATGATGCCGCACTTGTCGCACAGAATGAGGTTCTTGAAGCCGTAGTCGATCATGAGCTTGGAGATGGCGATGCCCGCAGCACCTGCGCCGTTCACCACGACACGGCACTCTTCCTTCTTCTTTCCCGTAAGACGCAGCGCGTTGATCACGCCGGAGAGCACGACGATGGCGGTGCCGTGCTGGTCGTCGTGGAACACGGGGATGTCGAGCTCGTCGATGAGGCGGCTTTCGATCTCGAAGCAGCGGGGCGCCGAGATGTCTTCAAGGTTGATGCCGCCGAACGCAGGGGCGAGGCGCTTCACCGTCTCGACGATCTCGTCGACGTCTTGGGTGTCGAGGCACAGCGGCACCGCGTTCACGTCGCCGAACTCCTTGAACAGCACGCACTTGCCCTCCATGACGGGCATGGCGGCAAGAGGGCCGATGTTGCCCAAGCCGAGCACGGCCGACCCGTCGGAAACGACGGCGACGGTGTTGGCCTTCTGCGTGTAGACGTAGGCTGAAGCGGGATCCTCGGCGATCTTCTTGCACGGCTCGGCGACGCCGGGCGTGTAGGCGAGCGCCAAATCCTCACGCGTCTTGATCTCCATCTTCGGAGTGGTTTCGAGCTTTCCCTGCCACTGCTCGTGCAAGCGCAGCGATTCCTGTGCGATGTCCATGCCTCACCTTTCAGCCGTTCTTCGTCGGGCGCGCCTCGCTCCGACGCGCCGTTCAGTCCACAACCGCAAGATTATACCTGTTGCCGTCGTGGAAACCCCGCGCCTCGCGCCCATGAGCACAAGCGCTCCACTAAGCGGACGCGGCGCGCACCGCTCGAGCGCCGTTCGGCGCCCTACCGGTGGCGGGATGCCCTTCGCGCGGATACACTGGACCAGACGAAGTCGGGAGAAAATCCTGCACAAGCCATCACAACGAAAGGGGATGCCGTGACAAAGACGCAGGCGGCGCTTTCGGCGGATGCCGTGGCAGACACGGTGTATTCGGCGATTCGCACGATAGCGGTCGAGCTTCGGCCCGACGTGCTGCGCGCGATAGAGGGCGCCCAGGACAGGGAAACGGAACCGCGGGCGAAGTCGGTGCTCGCGTCGATGGTGGAGAACGCGCGCATCGGCAACGCCGACCGCGTGCCCATCTGCCAAGATACGGGAACCTGTTGGGTGCGGCTCGAAGTCGGCGAGGACCTTTTTATTCCCGGGAACGTCCTCTCGCAGGTAAACGATGCCGTGGCGCGCGCCTACACCGACGGCCGGCTTCGCATGAGCGTCGTGCGCGACGCCCTTTTCGACCGCGGCAACACCGGCGACAACACCCCCGCGTTCGCCGAGATCGCGACGCGCCCAGGGCACGGCGCCACGTTGCACGTGCTCCTGAAGGGCGGCGGTTCCGACAACGCTTCCCGCGTCGTCATGCTCGCGCCCGGGGCGGGAATCGAGGGCGTGCGCAAAGTCGTTTTGGACTGCGTGCGCGAGAAAGCCGCGAACGCCTGCCCGCCGCTCGTGATCGGCGTGGGCGTCGGCGCGACGTTCGACAAGGTCGCAGGACTCGCCAAGCACGCGCTTCTGCGGGAAATCGGAAGCGCCGCGAGAACGCCTGAGATAGACGCGTTCGAACAGTCCCTGCTCGACGAGGTGAACGCAACGGGGATCGGGCCCGCGGCGCTCGGCGGGAAGACGACGGCGCTCGCCGTGCACGTGGAAACGGCGCCCTGCCATATCGCGGCGTTGCCCGTGGCCGTGAACATGGGGTGCTCCGCTATGCGCAGCGCGTCGATCGAGCTTGCAAGCTGGGAGGACTGACGATGACCGAGCCTTTGAGATTGAAGCTGCCTTTCGCCAAGGCCGACCTTGCCCCACTCGAAATCGGGCAGCAGGTGCTGCTTTCCGGCCCGGTGTACACGTGTCGGGACGCAGGTCATATGCGCGCGCTTAAAGCACTGGAAAAGACCGGGGAGCTCCCCTTCGGGCTTTCCGGGCAGACCATCTTCTACGCCGGCCCCACCCCCTCGGCCGCAGGGCGCCCCCTCGGCAGCGTCGGCCCCACCACAGCGAGCCGCATGGACTTCGCGACGCCGGCCCTTATGGACGCGGGGCTTGCCGCCTGCATCGGCAAGGGAAAGCGCAGCCGCGCCGTCATCGACGCCTGCGTGCGCAACGGCTGCGTTTATTTCGCGGCGGTTGGCGGCATCGCCGCTTTGCTCGCAACCCACGTCACGGCGACGGAAACGGTAGCCTGGGACGATTTAGGGACAGAGGCCCTTCGCCGCATCGAGCTATCCGACTTCCCCGTCTTCGTCGCCGTCGACACCAAGGGCGCCGATTTGTACCGCTCGATCGAAGCGGCGGCGCAAGCCTAAGGGAAAGCTAGCGAGCCGTCTTCTTCACGCCCGCGAGGATGAACGCATCGAGCGTCTGCTGGATCCGCTCCCATTCTTGCGGGCTCTTGTCGATGGTGCGCCTGACAACGGCCAAGCACCCGCTCGCCTGAAAGTACAGGATGCCGTCGAGCTCGTCGGGAGTAAGGTCGCTTCTCCCGGCAAGCGCATGCAGGTAGTGGTCCTTCTGCCGCGCAACGGCCTTCGCGACGATCTGGTCGGTCAGGGTATTGTCCATGAAGATGCCGGAATAGTGTTTATTCTCGCGAATGAACTGGCAAAGCGGCATATCGCACCCCACGCAGGCCGACGTTTTCCCCGATTCGATCGCAAGCAGATGGCGCGCGAGGGAGCTCGACTGCGACAACGCCTCGTCGAGCACCTCGTCGAGCACCTCGTTCATGTTGCGGTAGTGGCGATAGAACGTGCCGCGGCCGATGCCTGCACGCTCGCACAGGTCGGTCACCTTGATGTCGGCGAGCGAATGCGATTTCTTCAGCTCGAGAAAGGCCTCTTTGATGAGGCCTTTCGTCAGCAAAACGCGTCGATCGACCTTTACCTCGTCTTTCTCGGAAGGCGTCATGGCGCTACTTTCCCGAAGATTTCGACGCCGATTTCCTCGTCGCGGGCTTCTTGGTGGAAGCCTTCTTCGCCGCAGGCTTCTTGGCCGCAGACGAGGCCTTCTTCTCGTCGTCTTTCTCCTTGCCGGGGCAATCGAAGTTCGGGCAGAGCTTCCAGGGGCCGCGCGCCGTCGTGACGATCACGAGCGGTGCGCCGCAGTGCTCGCACACCTCGTCGGTCGCGGTGAGCTTGCCGTACTGCGGCAGCGGGTAGCCCACGCCGCACTCGTCGTAGTTCTCGCAGCGGATGAAACGCTTCAGCGTGCGCGGGTTCTTCTGCGCGACGAGCTTGGCGTCCTTGCCCGCGGCCTTGCACACCGGGCAGGTACCCACGATCACATCGGGTTCCTTGTTGGTCTCGCAGTTCGGGTCGATGCACATGGTACGCGGCTTCGATCGGAACGCCGTCACCTTCACCTGCGGCATGCCGCAGACGGGGCAGGGCTCGGGCAGCGCCTCGATCTTGCCCTTGGGAAGCGGATAGGTGACGTCGCAGTCGGGCCAACCGGCGCACCCGATGAACATGCCGCGCGTCTTCTGGGAGGCGCGGATCTGCAGGTCCTTCCCGCATTTCGGGCACTTGCCGACATAGGCATCGGCCGCGACGGCGTCGGCCAAGGCCTCCTTCACCTCTTCGGCGTGGGGCATGAGGTCGGAAAGCTGCTCGGAGAGGAGGTTGCGGCTCGTCATGACGACGTCGGCCTTGGTCTTCTGCCCCTCGGCGATGTTGTCCATCTCCTCTTCGAGCTCGGCCGTCATCTCGGGGTGCGTGATGTGGGGCGCGAACTTGTCGAGCGCGTCGCACACCGCCATGCCGAGCTGAGAGGGCTCGATCGGGTCGTTCTGGATGTATTTCACCGTGTAGAGGCGCTCGATGATGCTGTGGCGAGTCGACTTCGTGCCGAGCCCGAGCTTTTCCATCTCCTGGATGAGGCGGCCTTGGGAATAGCGCGCGGGCGGCTCGGTCTGCTTCTTGGTGCAAGACGCCCCATTGAAGGCGATGACCTGCCCTTCCACAAGCCCCGGCAGCTGTTCATCCTTTTTGAGCCCGTACGGGTAGATCGCGCGGTACCCCGCATGCACGAGAACGTCGCCTTTGGCCGCGAAGCTCTCGCCCGCGACGTCGAGCGTGACCTTGGTCCCCTCGACGACGGCCGCATCGGAAAGCGTGGCGAGGAAACGGCGCACGATGAGGTTGTAGAGCTTGTACTCCGCGGGCGGCAGGTCGTCGGGCGTCGCCTTCGCCGTCGGGTAGATCGGCGGGTGGTCGGTCGTTTCCTTCTTGCCGCGCGTCGCATGCAGCGGCCCCTTCGCAAGCAGCTCCTTGCAGAACGGCGCATAGGCGGGGTTGCCCGACACCGTTTTCACGACCTCGGCCAGATCGAGCGAGCTCGGATAGACCGTGTTGTCGACACGAGGGTAGGAAATGTAGCCGTCCATGTAAAGGCTTTCCGCCAGGCGCATCGTGCGCGCCGGCGACAGCCCCTCGGCGGATGCGGCGGTCATGAGGCTCGTGGTGTTGAACGGAACCGGGGGCTGCTGCTTGCGCGTGCGCTTCTCGATCTTCGCCACGCGCGCCGAGAGCGCACCGTCAACAGCCGCCATCGAGGCGTTAGCGCGCGCCTCTTCCTTGAAGCGGGCGGTCGCGTGGCCGGCCGCGAAAGCGAGCTCCCCCTCCCCGTCCGTCACGCCCTTTTCGGCTCCGGCGTCGAAAGCGCCCTTGATGACCCAGTAGTCCTCGGGGACGAAGGCGAGGCGCTCCCGCTCGCGCGCGACGATGAGCGCGAGCGTCGGCGTCTGCACGCGGCCCGACGAGCGCACGTTGCCGTAACCCGCGAATTTCACGAGCGTGAGGAATCGCGTGAGCACGGCACCCCAGATCAGGTCGATATCCTGACGCGATGCACCGGCCGACGCGAGGTTCGTGTCGAGCTCGACCAGATTCGAGAACGCGTGCGTGATTTCCTCCTTGGTGAACGCCGAGTAGCGCGCGCGGGAAACGGGAGCCGTGGGATTCACTTCCTGGATGCACGAAAGCGCGTCGGAACCGATGAGCTCGCCTTCGCGGTCGAAGTCCGTCGCGATCACGATGGAATCGGCCTTTTTCGCGAGGTTCTTCAGGCTGCGGATGATCTCCTTTTCCTTGGGAAGCTTCTCGATGGGCGCGTACACGAGGTACGGCAGCGCATCCATTTTCCAGCCTTTGAGCTCCACGCCGTCTTCGGTGAAGGGTTTCTTCTTCTTGAACGGAGGGCGAGGCAGGTTTGCGGGGACGTCGGCTGCGAGCACTTCGCCGTCGGCGGTGACGCCGCGCCAGCCGCCACGTTTCTTGAACACGAGCGATGGGGTGAAATCGGGCTCGAGGATATGTCCGCGCAAACCGATGGTGACCCATTCCTCGCCGTCGACCTCAAAGCGGTACACCGGCGTCGAATACACCTTGTCAGCCTTCGGCTTCTTCGCGCCGAGCAGCGCGGCGATCTTGGTTGCCGCGTCGTTTTTCTCCGTTACCACCAGTTTCACGTGGCCCTCCTAGCCTCGAGACGCTCTCCCGGCGCGCTCGAAATCGTTCACACGATAGCCCCGATTCGTCGTTTTACGTGTGCGGGGATTCCTTCTCGTTGCATGGCGAAAGCCGCGCGGCCCTGCGATGCAACGCGCCTTAGCATACACGATTTCGCCGCGAAGACGCGCAAAAGGTTCCCGAAGCGAAATCTTCGCCCTGGGAACCTTTTTCGCGGCGACATGCGTGCGCAGCCGTTCTACGACGCGGCGCGAACCGCCTTTACGCCCTCTGCCGCGGCGGCCTCCTCTTCGGCTTCCTCGCGCGCGAGCACGAGTTTCATCGCCTCGATCGCGCATTCGAGCATGCCGTCGTCGGGTTCGTTGGTGGTGAGGTACTGCATCTGCATGCCTGGCCAAAGCACCACCTTGACCAGCGGGTTTTCAGGGTGCGACCCCGCCCATTTCACCGTGATCTCGTACGACACGCCGGCGATCACGGGCATGAGCACGATGCGCGACACGATGACGAGCGCGAGCTTCGGAGCCCCGTCGGGCACGCCCCATGCCGCGATGAGCGCGTTCAAGGGCACGACCGTGTACACGAAGATCGCGATGATCATGACCATGATGAGGAACGCCGTGCCGCAGCGAACATGAAGCCGCGGGAAACTACGCGCGTTTTCCGGCGTCAGGGGAAGACCGTGCTCGTAGCAGTGGATGGTCTTGTGCTCGGCACCATGGTAGCCGAACATGCGCTTTATCTCCGACATGCGCCCGATGAGCCAGATGTAGAACACGAACACGGCGACGCGCAGCACGCCGTCGACGATGTTCCACAGAAGCGTGTTGCCGTCGTACTCGCCGACGATAAGGTTCGTGAGGAAGGCCGGCGCCACGATGAACAGCGCCACGCCGAGCACGAGCCCGAGCACCATCGAGATCGCCATCTCCCGCTTGCCGAACTCGCCTTCGCCGTCGGAAGCTTCGTCACAGGAAGCCTCGTCGTCCGCGTAAGCGTGCATCGTCGCCACCTCGAGCGCCTTGTAGCCCAGCATGAGCGATTCCACAAGCGCGCGGCACCCGCGGACGAGCGGCCAGTACAGCCAGCCGTTCTTCGCCTTGCCGCTCGCGAGGTCGTGTTCCTCGGTGTACACCGCTCCCGACGGCTCGCGCACCGCGACCGACCAGTTGTACTTGCCGCGCATCATGATGCCCTCGATGAGCGCCTGCCCGCCGACGTGCGTCTTTCGCTCGCCGTCTTCGGAAAACGCGCGCGAAAGATCGCTCTTCGCCTTCGCCATGGGTTAGTTCCTCTCCGCGCGGGGATACGGGTTCCCGCAACTCATCTTGCCCTCGGGGCACGTTCCCGACACGCACGGGGCGCCTGCGGCCGCAAACACGAACGGCGCAGTCGGCCGTGCGAGCTCAAGCATACGGTGCGCCATCTCGCGGATCTCCCACTGGGCACGGTTGCAGCAGCGCAGGTTGAAGAAGTGCAGAAGCTCGCGCACGTTCATCGTGACCACGATCTTGCTTTCCGCCGCGTTCGGCAGCAGGTAGCGCGCGTCCTCGGCCGGAACGCCCGCGTCGAGCAGCTTCTTGTACGCTGAGACGCACGCTTCGATCGCCTCGTCGAACACGGCTTCGGTTTCGGGCGTCGCTTTCACGGTGTCGGGCACGACGACGTCGACGCCGTCCGCGAACTTCACGTAGCGCTGGCTTTGCTGGTTGAAGCTCGCGAGGCGATGGCGCACGAGCTGATGGGTCAGCGCGCGCGACACCCCGTCGACGGCGAACGTGTAGCTCGCGTGCTCAAGCGTCGAGAAATGCCCACTCGACATGATGGTGGAAAGAACGCTCCTCACCCGCTCCTCGGGCATCGTTTCCATGAGCTCGGCCGCGCCGACGGGCGCATAGCACAGCCGCGCCGCGGTCGCGATGGCGCGTTCGGGGTCGGGGGTATGGTACAGCAGCTCAACATGCATGGCTTGCTCCTCACGTGCTGAAATCGTCGGATTCGATTGATACTCGTCTGGAAATAAAGACATGGTTTGCTAGTATGATAGCCAAAGAAGACGAGCGGCCTTGCGCACATTCGCGCAGAGGGCCGACTTAACACGGAAAGGGCACCTATGCATGACGCATTCACTCCCCTGCTCACCACGACCGATTGGAACGCGGAGTGGAAAGAGCTCCAGCGCGCGCGGCGCCACGCCGACGACGCCTCGTACTGGGATGAGCGCGCAAAGACCTTCACCACGAAGGACTCGCCAAACCCCTACGTCACGAGCTTCCTTGAACTGGCGAAGGTGCGAGACGGCGAAAGCGTCTTCGACATGGGATGCGGAACGGGGGCCATAGCGCTTCCCCTCGCGGCATCGGGACATAAGGTCACCGCGGCCGACTTCTCGCGCGGCATGCTCTCGGTCCTCCATGAGCGCGCGACGAGAGATGACGTATCGGGAATCGAAGCTATCCAGATGAGCTGGGAAGACGACTGGGAAGAGCACGGAGTCGCCCCGCGTTCCCACGATGTGTGCACCGCATCGCGCTCCATCGCGGTGGACGACATGCGCCTCGCGCTTCTGAAACTTTCGGCAGTCGCGCGCAGGCGCGCGTGCATCACGCTCCCCACCGGGTCCTCCCCCCGCACCGACGCACGCGTCCTCGACGCGCTCGGCCTTGCGAACCGCGTGGGGCGCGATCACCTGTACGCGATCGCGCTGCTCGTGAACCTCGGGTTCGAGCCTGAAGTCGGTTACATCAAAAGCGCCCGCCTCGACACGTTCTCATCCGTCGACGACGCCGTCGCGAAATACCGGGCCATGGTCGAATCGCAGGCCGCCTTCGTACCGGAAAAGCGCGTCCAGATAGCCCTGGCAAAGCTCCGTCCGTGGGTGGAATCCCAACTCACCGAGAACGAGAACGCTGGAAAGCCCGACGAGAAAGGCATCGAGCAGGGCGCTTTGCGCCTCATAACCCCACGCGTCATAAGCTGGGCCCACATTTCATGGAACGTCGATCGGAGTTAGGAACCGAACCGGCACTTCCAGGCGTTGTGCCGATCGGAAGGGTTCTCTATACTTGAGGGCAAGGAAAGGTTCGTCGATGAACAGAGGGGAATGTTTATCATGCGCATTTCTGCACGTAACGTCATGAAGGGGACCATCACCGGCATCGAAGACGGCGCCGTGAACGGCATCGTCTCCATCGAGGTCGGGGGAACGACGCTCATCTCGAGCATCACGATGGAGGCCATACGCGAACTCAAGCTCGAAGTCGGCATGTCGGCCTACGCCATCGTGAAGGCGAGCCACGTCATGTTCGCGAACGGAACGCAACCGCTTGCGAACCTTTCGGCGCGAAACCAGCTCGTCGGGCAGGTAAGCACGATCCGCGCCGGAGCGGTGAACGGTCGCGTCTCGCTCGAACTCGAGGACGGCAACATCATCACCGGATCCATCACCAACGCCGCCATCAAGGACCTGGGGCTCGAGGTCGGTAACCCTGCCGTGGCCATCATGAAGTCAAGCGATATCATGATCGGCGTCGACGACTAACCGTCGCTGGGCATAAAAAAGACCCGAGCATGTGCTCGGGTCTTTTTTTCGTGCAAGAAACGCTATTCGGCAGCCGGAGTCTCGACTTCGAGGGCAGCTTCGGCCTCGGTGTCGGCAGCAGCCTCGGCAGTGCCTTCAGCTTCAGCCGCAGCAGCGGCCTCGGCGGCACGGGCAGCCTCTTCTTCGGCCTTCTTGGCGTACTCTTCAGCACGCTTGGCCTTTTCGGCAGCCTTCTTCTCACGCTCAGCCTTCTTGGCGGCTTCGGCCTCGGCAACGGCGGCAGCGCGCTTGGCCTTCTTGGCGGCCTCGCGCTCGGCAACCATGTCCTTCGCGGAGCCGAACTTGTCGGCGAAGCGCTGGACGCGTCCACCGGTGTCGATGAACTTCTGCTGGCCCGTGAAGAACGGGTGGCAGGCGTTGCAGATGTCAACGCGCAGCTCGGGCTTGGTGGAGCGGGTCTTGAACGTGTTGCCGCACGTGCACGTAACGGTGCACTCGACGTAATCCGGATGGATTC
Source organism: uncultured Ellagibacter sp. (assembly GCA_934661105.1). Classification (GTDB taxonomy): domain Bacteria; phylum Actinomycetota; class Coriobacteriia; order Coriobacteriales; family Eggerthellaceae; genus Ellagibacter. The sequence continues at coordinate 26,751 of CAKUIV010000003.1, forward strand.
CTTGCTTCATGTTGGTTCTCCTTTACCATGCCTTGGTTTCCGACCAAGGCGAGACAAGCCTTTTTATAATACCATATCGTTTTCAGAATGCAATATAAAACGAAGGGGAGGATCGTGCTCGATCCTCCCCTTCGCGATGCCTGCGCAAACGGTCGGTCACTCGATTCGAGAAGCCTTAGATTTCGGCGACCCAGAGCCCGTGCAGATTGCAGTACTCGTACACCTTCACCGGTGCGTCGCCCGCAGCCACGGCGAAATCGGCCTGCGGCTTGTCAGCCGAGGAAAGCTCGACGATCTGATAGCCCTTTTCGGTGACAAGGCAGACGAACGAGATGAGATGTTCGTCGGTCATCGGATGCTCGATGCTGCCAACCTCCACATGAACCGCGTTCCCATTGACCGTAACGACGGGAACGTGCTTTTCCGCAGCCGCATCGGTCGAGTTCGCGACGAGCTCGCTCATCTTTTCACCGCAGCACGAGAGCGGCACCTTCTTATCGAACGGCTTCACGGCGACGTTGCCGCAATGATTGCACTTGAAGAATTTCACATCCATGGCGATTCCTTTCCAAACCCCCTGATGACACGCGACGCTCTGTCGCGCATCGCGAACGGCAGACCTTGCGTCTCGCTCGCTCTGGCTTGCATGTTAGCGCTTTTCGTTATCGATAGATAGTCCTTGTTGAGACTTCTTCGCAATAAGTGCATAAGCGAACACGGCGAGACCTATCGCGATAAGCGGAACTGAGAGAACCTGCCCCATCGTAAGCCAACCGCCCCATAGATATCCTAACTGCGCGTCCGGTTCACGAACGAATTCGATGACGAATCGAAAACATCCGTACAGCACAAGAAAGGTACCGAGGAACGTCCCCTGGGGACGCGGCGGCGTTTTGCGAGAGAGCGCGAACAGGATGATGAACAGGAGCACGCCCTCGAGCAGCGCCTCGTAAAGTTGCGACGGATGGCGCGGTAGCGTTCCCGCGGCGCCGCCGAACACCACGCCCCACGGCGCGTCGGTCACAGCACCCCACAGCTCGCCGTTCACGAAGTTGGCGCAGCGGCCGAAGAACAGCCCGACCGGAGCGACGATACAGCCCATGTCGGCAAGCGTGAGATAGGGAATGCGGGTCAACCGCGCAGCGACGATGCCCGAAAGCAGCGCGCCGATAAGCCCGCCATGGAAGCTCATGCCGCCCTTCGAAAAAGCGAGGATATCTTCCGGATGCTCGAAGTAGTAGCCGTCGCCGTAGAAAAGGACGTACCCGAGCCTTCCTCCGACGATGACCCCGACAACGACGCAGAGCATAATGGTGATAAGCGAGTCGGAATCAACGTGCACCTTCCACCTGCGGGAAAGGCGCATGATGAGAAGCGCGGCGCAGATGAATCCGAGCACATAGGCGATGCCGTACCAGCGAACAGTAAACGGCCCGATCGCAAAGGCGACCGGGTCGAGATGTTGATAGATGTCGTTAAGCAAGAAGGCTATTCCCTCCCCATTCCCGCGCCGACTTCGATTGCGGCGAACCGGACTTCCTCACGCAAGGCAAGGGGTATCGTTTGCACAGACGATACCCGAGCCCCGCATTTCGGGCACCTGAGCGTGAACAGGGCGATATCGCTCCTCAGAACCATCATCGACTCATAGCCGCATACGTCGAGGTTCCTCTCCCCGCATGCGGGACAGCTCAATCCCACAGCCACGACAACACCCCTCTCCGCGGAATCATCCGCCGCTTTCCCAGCATTGTACCAGTTCGCACGACAGCGACATACGAAACCCGCCGGCGATGCTCCCGCGCTACAAGATGAAGCGGCTGCGGCTGCCGAGCTTGTGCTCGATGCGCGGGCATTCCTCGATGCTCGGGCCGTGAGTCAGGAAGAACGTGCAGAAGTGGCACACTTCCTTGACGGCGGCGTCGAACCCGCGGTCGGGATTGAGCAGTACCGCGAAGTCGTCGCATACCTCATGCGTCGGCCTGAAGCACGCAGCGAAATGACAGTCGGCCGGGCACGGTTCGCCCGGCGTGTTGTGCGGGCAGCGAGACTGCATCTCGTCGTCGCACCCGCGCTGTTCCCAACAATGCGACATGATCCCCTCTTTCGAACCCGAAAATCTCGTCAAACAACGAAGGGCGGGGTGTCCCCCGCCCTTCGCCTTGCTTCGAATCGATGCGCCGCCTAGAATTCCTCGTGATACGGGACAACGCGCTCGACACCGGGCACACGCTCCTTGAGAATGCGCTCGACGCCGTTCGCAAGCGTCATCTCAGACATCGGGCAGCCCTTGCATGCGCCCTGAAGCTCGACGGTCACAACACCGGACTCGTCGACGTCGATGAGCGTGACGTCGCCGCCATCAGCCTGCAGGCTCGGACGGATAAGCTCGAGCACAGCAGCCACATCAGATTTCTCTACCATGGATAACTCCTTTATCAAGATGTATAAGCTCAGGCATCAATCTTACCATAGCGAGACGTTCGCGCATGAAACAAGCGGGAAACGTCTCGTCGTCGATCATTCGATAGGTTGCCAATCCTTGCCCACGATCACAAGCACGTTGGTGTCGAAGGTGTAGTAATCTCCGCCGTTCACTGCACGCCCCGTGTCGACCATCTTCACGATCGTGTTCGCGGCCGCCTCGTAGGCTTCGTCTCGGTAGATGACGAGCGTGTCGGTGTAGTTGCCGGAATCGTCGACGTTGCCGATGTTCCCAACGGAGAAGCCCTTGTCACTGAGAAGCGCACCCATTTTCGCCCCGACGCCGGCAACGCCGCCGCCGTTCCGGATCTCAACGGTGATGCCAGTCGGATCAGACACCGTTTCGGCTTCCTGCGACGCCGACGGGTCGGACCCTGCGTTCACGTTTTCCATGACCGTCTTCCATTGGGACGAGGATGCGTTGAAAACCGACACGCCGTCGGAGGTGCCTGAGCTACCGGGCACGCATGTCGCATAGACCGTCGCGCTGCTCAAAGGCCGAAGCTCGTTCGCAAGCGAAATGACCTGCGATGAGGAAAGATCAGTCTGCACGCCTTGCGCGATCGAATCGAGCTCCGTCGCGAAATCGAGCCCCCCTGCTTCGAGAAGCCGCTCGGCGAGCGCGCGCGTAAACGACGTCCTGTTGCCCGCCTGCGTCTCAACGCCGCCAGCGTAGTTGCTCGCCCGCAACATAACAAGCGCGCTGTCCCCATCGAGCACCTGATTCCCAGAGGCAAGGTAGATGTCGCCCGCATACGGGTCGTCGACGTCTTCGGAAAGCGTCATGCCGACGCCGCCTGCCAAGGACACGAGTTCCTTGAGTCCCGCCTCGTCCGTTTTCACGATATGGGCGATGCTGGCGCCCGAAAAACTCGCCACGGCGTTCACAAGCGCCTCGTCGCCCCCGAGCGTCTCGGCGTCGTAGAGCGGATGGGTCTTTCCATCCGACAGGTTCACGGCAAGGTTCGAAGGAATCGACACGGCGGTGAGAACACGCGAGGATCCGTCGATGCGAACGAGAAGGTACGCGTTGTTTTCGGCCCCTGAAGTACCCTTCGGGGACCCGAGGTTCGCCGTACATAGCACATAAAACGGTTCACCATCCTTCGCGGCGACAAGCGCGTTCTTCGCGTTCGAATCGACAAGCGAGAGCTTCGAGCTCGATGCATTGAAGAAGACCGCGACGCCAACCCCCACGGCGACGAGTACGATAACGAGAACCGACGCGATCCCGACGAACGCGCGCTTGGCGCCGCTCTTTCGCTGCATATCCTGGACATAGCCGCGCTGGTTCACCCGACGCGAATACGCTTGGAAGCTTTCACGGGTCGACGTATCGGGAACGACCGTCTCGACGATGCCGCGCGCCGCACGGCGTTTCTTGCGCGAATTCGAGAACCCGACCGACGAGGCGTTCATGCGACGGGCATGTCGAGGCGCTCCACCGCGCGTGACGTGCGTGCCGATGGTCGAGTTGTTCATCGTGCGCGACGTGTGCTTCGACTGAGCCGCGCTGAATCCCTTGTTCTTCTTGAACATCAGCCGAAAAACCTATTCGTTTTCCACGGCCACACGGGAAACGCTGGCGCCGAGCGAGGCAAGCTTGCCGACGTAGTCTTCGTACCCGCGATCGATATGGCGGATCTCGTGAACGCGCGTCTCGCCCTCGGCGACGATGCCCGCAAGAACAAGGGCCGCTCCGGCGCGAAGGTCGGTCGCCTTCACGGGAGCCCCCTGTAGATGAGGCACGCCATGGACGAGCGCATGATGATCCTCGATCGTGATGTCGGCTCCCATGCGCGAAAGCTCTGCAGCGAACATGAAGCGATTTTCGAACACGTTCTCGGTAATGACGGACGGCCCTTCGGCAAGGGAAGCGAGCAGCATGAACTGCGCCTGGAGATCGGTCGGAAAGCCAGGGTGAGGAAGCGTCTGGATATCGATCGCGCGAAGCGGCCCTTCGCGCTTCACCGTGATCCAGTCATCGCCGGTCTCGATAGAACAGCCCATCGCGGAGAGCTTCATGAGCGCCATCCGCAAAAACGAGGGATCGATGCCGCGGACCGTCACCGGCCCGCCCGTCAACGCACCGCCGACGAGAAACGTTCCCGCTTCGATGCGATCACCCACCGTCGTATGCTCACACGGTTTCATCGAGGAAAGGGGCACACCCTCGACATGAATCGACGAGGTACCGGCACCGCTCACCCGCGCGCCCATGCTCACAAGCATGTTCGCCAGATCGGCGATCTCGGGTTCGCGCGCCGCGTTCTCGATAACGGTCGATCCCTTGGCGACGACGGCGGCCATGAGCGTGTTCTCCGTCGCACCGACGCTCGGGAACTCGAGCATGACATGTGCGCCATGAAGCCCGTTCGGGGTGGTCGCATGCAAGACGCCGTGTTTGTTGTCGAAGTGGACGCCGAGCGCCTCGAGCCCGACAAGATGCATGTCGATCTTGCGCGCGCCGATCTGGCAACCGCCCGGCATCGCCACGTGCGCCTCGCCGAATCGGCCGATCAAAGGCCCAAGAACCGAAATACTCGCACGCATTTTGGAAACGAGCTCGTAGGGCGTCTCGCATTTGTCGACGCGTGCGGTATCGACGACGAGCGAATGATTCTCCGCGCGTTCGACATCGGCACCGAGGCAGCGCAAAACCTGCGACATAATCTCGATATCGGAAATGCGCGGCACATTGTGGAGCACGGTTCTTCCCTGCCCGAGAAGAGCAGCGGCGATCAGCTTGAGCGCCGAGTTCTTCGCGCCCGACACCCGAACCTCACCGGCGAGCGCATCGTTTCCTTCGACGATGATGATTTCGTTCGACATGGAGAACACCTTCTATCGTTAGCGCATGCGAAAACCCGCCGCTCCCCTCGCGGCCGCATACGGGACATTGGTTTCGACACGAGCCATTATAAAAAGCGAAAGCCCGCATTGCGCGGGCCTTCACAAGTAAAGCAGTATCGAGTGGCGCCAAAGCGAAGTGCGCGGTTTATGCGCTATTCGCCAAGCATGAAGCGCTTGAAGCCGGTGATCTTGATGGAGCCGCCGAGCTTCTTCGCAACCTCGTTGGTGTAGTCGGTCACGGTCTGGTCGGAGTTCTTCACGAAGACCTGCTCGGTCAGGCAGCTTTCCTTGTAGAACTTCTCAAGACGGCCGGTAGCCATCTTTTCCTGAATGTTCTCAGGCTTGCCGGACTCCGCAGCCTGCGCCTTGTAGATTTCCTTTTCGTGCTCGACGATCTCAGCCGGAACGGACTCGCGAGTCGCGGCAACCGGGGAAGCAGCTGCGACCTGCATCGCGACGTCGCGGCCATAGTGCTGGAAATCCTCGGAGGTGGGATCGACGCCGTCGACATCGAACGTCACGAGAACGCCGATCTTGCCGCCACCATGGATGTAGGAAGAAACAGCGCCAGCCTCGACAACGGCAACGCGAGCGAGATTCATGTTCTCGCCAAGCGTGTGGATCGCGTCGGTGAGGACGTCGTCGACGGTTTCGCCCTCGGCGTCGGCAGCCTTCAGAGCCTCAACGTCCTGAGCGTTGGAAGCGAGAGCGGCACGCGCGATCTTCTCGGCGTACGCCTTGAACTTGTCGTTCATGCCGACGAAGTCGGTCTCGCAGTTCAGCTCGACGACAGCGCCCTTGGTCGCATCGTCGGAGACGACGGTCATGACCGTGCCCTCGTTGGTCGCGCGGCCGACCTTCTTCGCAGCAGCGGCGAGACCGCGGGTGCGGAGAACGTCAACGGCCTTGTCCATGTCGCCTTCGGCTTCGACGAGTGCCTTCTTGCACTCCATCATGCCAGCGTCGGTCATCTCGCGGAGTTCCTTGACCATTGCAGCAGTGATAGCAGCCACGATGTTCCTCTCTCTCGTATGAATCAGTAAGGAAAAGCCGCGCGCCATATGCTTGGCGCGCGGTTGAAACGACGTTATCGGTGGTTATTCGGCAGCCGGAGCCTCAGCGGCGGGAGCAGCTTCGCCTTCCATCTCGGCAGCGGTCACCGGGGCGCCGGTGCCGGCGATGACGGCGTCGGCGACGAAGTCGGCGAGCAGGCGGACGGAGCGGATCGCGTCATCGTTCGCCGGGATGCCGTACTCGACGTCGTCCGGGTCGCAGTTCGTGTCGAGCGTGCCGATCACGGGGATGTTCAGGCGCTGGCACTCATGGATGGCGATGCCCTCGCGGTTGGTGTCGATCACGAACACCGCGTCGGGGGTGCGCTTCATGTTGCGGATGCCGTTGAGGTTGGTCTGCAGCTTGGAAAGCTCCTTGTGCAGCAGGATCTGCTCCTTCTTGGGCAGCGCAGCCATGCGGCCGTCGGTGTCCATAGCCTCGAGCTCTTCCATGCGGGCGACGCGGGAGCGGATCGTCTGGAAGTTGGTGAGCATGCCGCCGAGCCAACGGGCGTTCACGTAGGGCATGCCGCAGCGGTTCGCGGCGTCGGCGATGGGCTCCTGAGCCTGCTTCTTGGTGCCGACGAAGAGAACGGTGCCGCCCTTCTTCGCGGTTTCGGAAGCGAAGGTGTAAGCCTGGTCGAGACCGATGAGGGTCTTCTTGAGGTCGATGATGTAGATGTCACCGCGATGACCGAAGATATACGGCTTCATCTTCGGGTTCCAGCGGCGGGTCTGATGACCGAAATGCGCGCCTGCGTCGAGCAGGGTCTGGATGCTGACTTTCGTCATGTTCTCTCCATTCGTTAGTCCTCTGCCTGTGGTCATCCCCAGCTGCCGCAGCCTTTTCCGGTGGCCACTCGCGGAGTGGGTCGCACAAGCATGTGTAATATAGAAACCGTTGAATTATAACGCCCCTGCACCGCTCTTTCAAGGGTACAGGGGCGCAAATATCAATCAATCCGAGAAACGTGCATGAACGACGGCGCAAGCCTGATGTCGTCACTTCTTCTTGATCTGGCTCGGATGCTTTTCGAAGAAGTCGTAGCGAGGCGGAAGCTCATGGATGCGATGAGTTCCCGACGTGATCTCGCTTGCGCAACAAAGCTCCTCCATGCCGTCGAAGTCGTAGTTCCAGCTGAAGAAGTCGGCGAACTCGAAGTTCATATGGTCGCAGATCTTCTCGCAACCGAACGGGACGATCGGATGCATGAGCAACGCGCAGATGCGAAGCAGGTAGAACGAGTCGATAAGAACCTGGCGACGCGCCCCGTCGTTGCCCGAAAGCTCGGCCTCGCGGATGCCGTCGGTCCAGTACTTGTTCGAGAAGCGAATGAACTCGTCCATAAGCGACATCACCGTATGCAGCTCAACTTTGTGCATGAGCTCGTCGTACGCGCGGAGGGTGTCATGTGCACGGCGAATCGCCTCGACGCTCACTTTCCCGAGCGGCATCATGCCGTCGAAATTCTTCTGCGCCTCGTAGAAGCAGCTTCGGCCGAGACGGTTGAAGACGTTGGTGAGCAGCGTGCCCTCCTTGAGCGCGGGATCGGCTACTCGGGGGTCAATGCGCTTCGACTCGTCCGGATCGAACGGCTTCGGCTTGAACCCGACCGACTTCTGGTCGAGGCCGAGCGCGAGAAAATGAGCACGAAGCTGTTCGGGCGTGTAGTAGTCGAGGAGCTCATCGGCAGTCGGCGGCTTCACCGAACCGGACGACGACGCCTTCTTATTCCCCAGCAGAAGATGATGGTTCGCGATGAGCGTCGTCTGGCGAAGCTCAGGGGCATCGTCGTCGCCGAAGATCCCGCCCGGACGCAGCGCCTCCCACAGCGCCGGCTGAGCAACGCCGTAGAAGTACAGGTTGTCCTGCCCGATGAACTGGTAGACGCATGCGTCGTCCGAGCACCAGAAATCCTGCCACGAGGAGCGTGGGAGCCCGAGCTTGTCGTTCACCGCCATCGTGAACGAGATCGGCGCCCACAGCGATTCAGGCCAGCACCACACGGTAAGGCCCTCGATCCCATCGATCACAGGAGCCTTCACGCCCCATTCGATATTGCCGGTAATGCGGAACGGAACGAGCGTCTTGCCCATGCGGAAGCGGATGTTCGCGCCCGCAAGCAACGGACGCGCCGCATCGCGATCTTCAATCGAGGAGAATTCGAGTTCGAAGCTCTGCTTGCCCTTCTCGGCCGAACGGAAAACGTGCTTCGGCAGCGTATCGGCGATCGCGCGGTACGCCTCTTCAGCCTCGTTCTTCACGTACACGACCGGAGGCGCGAGGAATTCCTCGATGGTCTGGGGGACGACGTCGCGGACTTCCGGGTCGGCCTTTAGCTCCTCGACGCGCTTCTTCAGGAACTCGCCGAACGCCGGGAGGTCGAAATACCAGTTCTCGACCGGGCGCATCTCGGGCACCGTGCCCGTGATCGACGACTTCGGCGCGATGAGGTCGACCGGATCGTACTGATGCCCCAGATCGCACTCGTCGGCGTAGGCATGCTCCGATTTGCATCCCTGCACCGGACAGTGCCCCACGACCTGGCGCCCGTTCAGAAACGTCTGCGCCTCGGTGTCGTAGAACTGCAGCGTCGATTCCTTGCGGAGAAACCCTCGTTCGTGAAGCTTCTCGATGAACGCCTCGGAAACGGCTTGGTGAACCTCGCCCGCATGCCCGATTCCCGATCCATCGTAGATCGACAGGCTGATGCCGTAGGATTCAAGCGTCTTCGCCTGGCGCTCGTGATTGCGCATGACGTAATCGGAGATGGAGCCTTCGAACTCGCCCGCTTCAACGAGTTTGCGATACCCCTCGTTGATCGGCGATCCGAAGCAATCGGTGCCGGAAACGAAGCGCACGTTCTCTTCGCCGATTCGATCGCGCAAGAAGCGGGCGAACGCATCGGCCGGCACGAAAACGCCGCCGACGTGCCCGAAGTGCAACGGCTTGTTGCCGTAAGGCATGCCCGCGGTAACCACCGCGCGGCGAGGCCAGGTCACCGTCGAGCCGTTAGTGTTTGGTGTCATTGTCGGATAGCTCCTTCAATTTCTGTGCGTACGTTTCATCCGTCGAATCACTGCTTGAAAGCAACGTGACAAGCGATGACAAATCGCTTGAGGAAGGCTCGAGGCTCACGACGGAGTAGGTGCGGGCTCCCCCGAGATCGGCAGCTTTGGCGATCGCATCCTCCCGCGTTCCGATTTCGTCCGCAAGCCCATTGTCGACGGCGTCCATCCCCGTGAACGTCATTCCGGTCGCAAGCGCGGTTACCGCATCAACCGTCATGCCGCGTCCTTCGGCGACGTTCTCGACGAAGGTTCTGTTGATGCTGTCGACCATCGCCTGATAGTAGGCACGCTCCTCGTCAGTGAGCGGACGCGTTCCGTAGCTCGAGTCCTTGCTTTCCGCAGAGGTGATGTTGTCTATTGTAATGCCAAGCTTGTCGAGCAGGCCGGAAACGTCGGTCACCTGCATCGCCGTGCCGATAGCTCCGATCGCCGTCGTCTTCGCCGTGAAGATGTAGTCGGCCTGCGAAGAGATCTCATACGCGGCACTCGCGTTCATCGACGCGCTCGACACGACGACGGGCTTCGAGAAGTCGCGGACGTAAGCCGCCATCTCCTCACCCGCCGTCGCCGTGCCGCCACCGGAATTCACCCGCAGAACGACCGCCTTGATGTGCGGGTTCGCCTCTGCTTGGTCGAGCTGCGCCTTCAACCCCTCGGGGCTTGCGGTCGAGCCGTCGTAGTCGATCGTTCCGTCAATCGAAATCACGCCGATCGCATCGCCCGTAAGCGAATCGAGCGCGCTTTCCTCGCCCAAGCCAATCGAGGAGGAAACCGCGGACGTCACGATGCCTGTGCAGGATGCAAGACCCGCGAACATGAGCAGGAAGAAAAGGATCACGGCAACGAGCGCGACGATCCAGCCTTTGCCCTTCTTCTGCGGCGGCTGCGGCGCGTAAGGCGTACCGTAAGAGCCAGGCGCCGGCGAACTGTAAGGCGACGCCGCAGCAAAGGGCGGCTGCGTGCGCTCAGGTTGTCCCGTTTGCGGATTCCACGGGTGCTCCTTTTCGGGGTTTCGATCCATCCCGCCTCCTTCTCATCAGCCTGTCTATACTACCCCATATACGACGAACGGGGACGGTAACACCTTGTCCCGTCCCCGTTTCGCCGCAAGCCGTCAGACAACGCGGCCCTAGAACTCGAAGTTCTCGTCGGCCTTCCCATGTTGAGCCTGGGCCTTCTTCGCGGTGCGAAGAAGGAACTCCGTATTCGTTTCCGTCCTCTTAAGCGACTTGATCAGCATGTCCATCGCGCGCTCGGTGTTGTTCATGTTCGACAGAATCCTGCGAACAGCCCAGATGAGCGGTGCCTCCTGCGGGTCAAGCAGCAGATCCTCCTTGCGTGTTCCGCTCGTAACCGGGTCGATTGCCGGGAAAATGCGACGATCGGCAAGGTTGCGGTCGAGCTTGAGCTCCATGTTGCCCGTGCCCTTGAACTCCTCGAAGATAACCTCATCCATCTTCGAGCCGGTGTCGATAAGCGCCGAAGCCAAGATGGTGAGGCTGCCGCCCCCTTCGATGTTTCGCGCAGCACCGAGGAATCGCTTCGGCGGGTAGAGAGCCGTCGAGTCAACGCCACCGGAAAGAATGCGACCCGAAGCAGGCTGAGCAAGGTTGTAGGCACGCGCAAGACGGGTGATCGAGTCGAGAAGAATCACGACGTCTTGCCCGAGCTCGACGAGTCGCTTCGCACGCTCGACGACAAGCTCGGCAACCGCGATGTGATTTTCGCATGGCATGTCGAACGTCGAGGAAACGACCTCGCCGCGAACGGAGCGCTCCATATCGGTAACTTCCTCGGGACGCTCATCCACAAGCAAGCACATGAGATGCACTTCAGGATTGTTCGCCGTGATCGAAGCCGCGATATCCTTCAGGATCGTCGTCTTGCCAGCCTTCGGAGGGGACACGATAAGGCCGCGTTGACCCTTGCCGATCGGAGCCGCCAGATCGATGACGCGTGCGGTGATGGTGCTCTTCCCGTGCTCCATGACAAGACGTTCATCAGGATAAACAGGCGTCAGCTCGGAGAACTTCGGTCGACGGGCAACCTCGCCCGCAGGCACATCGTTCACCGAAATGATTTTTTGGATCGCAGGGTATTTCTCGTTCTCGCGAGCGGGACGAGTCTGCCCGCTCACCATATCGCCCTTGCGCAAGCCGTTACGACGAATCATCGACAGCCCCACATAGGCGTCGGTCTCGCTCGGAAGGTAGCCTTGCGTACGAAGGAATCCGTACCCATCGGGCATGATGTCGAGAATGCCGGAAACCTCGAGGAAGCCTTCAGCTTTGACGCTCGCCTCATAGACGGCCTCGACAAGCTCGGCCTTTTTCAAACCCGCAACGTCGAGTTCAAGCTCTTGCGCCTTCTCGCGAAGCTCGGCAACCTTCAGCTTGGCGAGCTCATCCTTGTTAACGCTTGGGACGATCTCGCGGTTTTGCTGATTACGCTGCCGACGCTGTTTCCGATCGTTGCTTCGCTTCTGCTGAGACTGCTTCTGATTATTTTGCCGATCTTTCCCGTGATGATTCGAGCGGTACTTATCGCCCTGCTTTTGGTCGGATCGCTCTCCCGATTCGCCACGAGAGCGATGGACATGAACCGTCGTCCGCTCGTTGCGCGAGGAGCCTGAGTCTGCATCTTCGGCAGATTTAGACGATGGCGCATCGGATTGAGCTCCACCGTGATCACGGGTATGTCCTTTTCCAGCTTCGCGCGGCTCCTTACCCTCGGAAACGCGCTCGGTCTGATCGGGAGAAGACTCCACGCGAGGCGATGACGAAGATGCCTCGAGACTGCCGGTTGCGACCTCATCTTCAACGGGCTTCTTGCGTGGACGCCCGGGACGGCGTTTCGGCTTATCGGAAACAGGTTGCTCTTTCGCGCTTTCTGCAGAAGCAGCAGCCTCGCTCTTCCGAGGCCTGCCTGGACGACGCTTAGGTTTCGATTCGCCTTCCGAAGACGTTTGAGCGGAAGACGATTCAATTTCCTGCTCAGGATTCTTACGAGGGCGCCCTGGCCCACGTTTCGTGCCAGTTGTGCTCCTTTTACGCGGAGTCGACTTCTCGGTCGATTCAGGCGCAGAGGCAGCCTGGCTTACTTCAACGTCGCTCATCAGTTATGCCTGCTGGACTTTCTCCCAGTCCTTAAGGAAGGAATCGAGGCCTCGGTCGGTCAGCGGATGCTTCACCATCTTCTTCAAAACATTGAACGGCACCGTCGCGATGTCAGCACCCATAAGCGCAGCCTGCGTAACATGATTTGCCGAGCGAATCGAGGCGGCAATGATCTCGACCTGCTCGCCGTTAACGGTGTTGGCGGTGAAATCGTAATTGTTGATCGCAGTGACGATGTTCGAGACCTGCTCAAGGCCATCTTCGGAAATATCATCGAAACGGCCGATGAACGGGCTGATGTAACGAGCGCCGGCACGAGCGGCGAGCAGCGCCTGCGGAACGCTGAAGCAAAGCGTCATGTTAACGGGAATGCCCTCGGAAGCAAGCGTATGCGTCGCAGCAAGACCCTCCACCATCGTCGGCACTTTGACGACGACGTTCGGCGCGATCGCAGCAAGAACGCGGCCGTCTGCGACGATTTCGTCGCGCGTCATGGCAACGGATTCGGCGGATACCGGGCAGTCAGGGCCGACGATGTCGCAAATTCGCTTGATATGATTATGGAAATCATCGAGCTTGCCGCCGATACGGGCGTACAGAGAAGGGTTCGTCGTCACACCTGCAAGCGCGCCCCAACTTGCAGCCTCCTCGATTTCATTCAAGTCAGCAGTGTCGAGAAAGAACTTCATGGGTCCTCCTTACGGTTGAATACAATTATGAAACCTGTGCAGAAGCACAAAAATCACCGGATTGAAAAGAATAAACAGAAGATGAAATCCGCATTCACACCCTCAGAATGAGAATAGCGGACATGAACTGCGCATATAGTATCGCAAGAAGGTAAAAGCATCAAGAGAAACAAATGGATTCAAAATCTGATGAGAGCGCATTCATCCGCAAAGCGCAAGGTGCGGCGACGAAAAAAGGGCTGCCGACGGGCCGCCCCGGCGCGCCCGGGCTCGGGCGCCGGGCAAGGCAAAAGAAAAAGCGCCGCCCATGAGCGGAACGCCCTATCCTCCCACGGACTTCCTCCGCAGTACTTTC
>CAKUIV010000004.1 GCA_934661105.1 uncultured Ellagibacter sp.
CTCTTCGGCATTGTGCGCGACTACCACATTCTTCCCACTAACTTTGTGAGCAACCCCCACATTCTTCCCACGAATTTCGTGCGTTACTCGCACACTTTTCGAAGATAATTGATATACTGCCAGGTATCCGATGCGATGAAAGCGAGGCTTTGCTATGCATAGATTGCTTACGAGTGAGCTTAAAGCGTGGAAGTCGAGCCCGAATCGCAAACCCTTGTTGTTGCGTGGCGCGCGGCAAACGGGAAAAACATGGCTTATGGAAGAATTCGCTAAGCAAGAATACCGCGACTTCGTCAAAATCGACTTCATGTACGACGAATCAGCGCGCGCGATTTTTGACCAGGACCTCGATCCCAAACGCATTATTCGGCAGATCGAGCTGCGTCGGGGCCGCGAGATTAGCCCGCAAAACACGCTCATCATTTTCGATGAGATTCAGGAAGCGCCTCGCGGTCTCACCTCGCTTAAGTATTTCTGCGAGAACGCGCGCGAGTACCATGTTATTGCCGCTGGATCGTATATGGGAATGGCGTTGCGCCGCAAAGGCGAGTCGTTTCCCGTCGGCAAGGTGGATCAACTCACGCTGCACCCTCTTTGCTTTTCGGAGTTTTTACGTGCTACTGCGGGAAACCCGCTCGCCGATGCGCTCGAAAGCGGTGACATGCAGGATTTGGCGTTCTTGGCGGATTCGCTCGAGCGGCGACTCAAGGAATATTTCGTGGTGGGCGGTATGCCCGAAATCGTGGAGTCGTTCCGGCAAAATGGCGACATGGTTGAAGCTCGGCGCTTGCAGTTCAGCATTCTCGACAGCTACGATGCCGATTTCGCAAAACATGCTCCTGGACGAATCCTTGAGCGCATGCGCCTGGTGTGGAGATCCCTGCCTGGGCAATTGGCGCGAGAGAATAAGAAGTTCGTGTATGGCGCGGTTCGTCCTGGAGCGCGTGCTCGCGATTTTGAAGAATGCTTGCAGTGGCTCGCCGATTACGGCGCAGTGAAAAAGGTTCTGCGCGTTTCTGCCCTTCGCGTGCCGCTTAAAGGTTACGAAGACCTCTTTTCGTTCAAACTGTTTGGCGTCGATGTTGGCCTGCTTGGGGCGTTGGCTGACCTCGATCCTGCTGCGGTGTTAGACGGATCGCGTCTGTTCACCGAATTCAAAGGCGCGCTGACTGAACAATATGTCGAACAAGAATTGGTGCGCTTGGGGTATTCGCCCGTATATTGGTCCTCGGAAAAGGGCATGTCGGAAACGGATTTCTGCATCGAATTAAGTGGGGGCGCATTGCCTATTGAAGTGAAGGCCGGCGAAAATCTACGCTCGAAGAGCCTTCGAGTGGCCTGCGAAAAGTTCGGACTCGAGCATGCGCTGCGAACATCGCTTTCGCCCTATCGCAACGACGGCTGGTTGACGAACGTACCGCTGTGGGCCGTGGGGCAGTTCCAGAAGCTGCTGGGGTAGGGTGGGGCAAGGGACTGTTGTACTCTTTCGATAAAGGTCGGCTCCGATGTAGGCGGGTCTTGCCCTTCCTGGGGTTTGGGGCATGGGTCGGTTGGCTCCGTGCTTCAGCGCGCGTTTTCCGGTCGCAAGCTGCCATTCCAAGGGTCTTTTCGGGCATACAGTTCTCCTTCGGCCCGCAAACTCGTCACATCCCGCTCTCTCTGTGCGTATTCGGAAAGCAGAGGATTTCCTAATTTGCGCCTCGGTGCTTCGTGGTATACTAGCCAAGCTTATGGGAAAACCTGTAGGCGGTAAGTAATGTTGGCCCCCGAGACATGTTTTGTTGCGCACCGGGTTGTCGCAAGGCGGTTCGGTTCTACCTACGTACGAACATGATTTACACGTAAGCAATCAATCATGGCGAAGGGTCCCCGGAATTTGAAGGTTCGAAAGGGGTCCGTTTTGACCGAAATCAAGAACACTTCTGTCATCGACTTCACCGACATTTCCGACGAGGAAATGAACAAGATGATCGATGGCACGCTGACCGACTTCGACGAGGGCGATCTCGTTGACGGCACGGTAGTGAAGATCGAGCACGACGAGGTGCTCGTCGACATCGGATTCAAGAGCGAGGGCGTTATCCCCGTTCGCGAGCTGTCCATCCGCAAGGATGCCGACCCGTCCGATATCGTCAGCCTCGGCGACAAGATCGAAGCTCTCGTTCTTCAGAAGGAAGACAAGGACGGCCGTCTGATCCTCTCCAAGAAGCGTGCTGAGTACGAGCGCGCTTGGATCAGCGTCGAAGAGAAGTTCAAGGCCGGCGAAACGGTCACCGGCGAGGTCATCGAAGTCGTCAAGGGCGGTCTCATCCTCGACATCGGCCTGCGTGGCTTCCTGCCTGCGTCCCTCGTGGACCTTCGCCGCGTGAAGGATCTCGACATGTACCTGGGCACCGAAATCGAGGCCCGTGTCATCGAGATGGACCGCAACCGCAACAACGTCGTGCTTTCTCGCCGCGTGCTGCTTGAGGAAGGCCGCAAGAACGAGCGCGCCGAAATCCTCTCCAAGCTCTCCAAGGGCATGCGTCTCAAGGGCACCGTTTCCTCCATCGTCGACTTCGGCGCATTCGTCGATCTCGGCGGCATCGACGGTCTGGTTCACATCTCCGAGCTCTCTTGGAACCATGTCAACCATCCGTCCGAGGTCGTCAAGGTTGGCGACGAGGTCGAGGTCGAGGTTCTCGACGTCGATCTTCAGCGCGAGCGCATCTCCCTCGGTCTCAAGCAGACCACGGAAGACCCGTGGGTCAAGCTCGTCGAGGAGTACCCGGTCGGCTCCATCGTCGACGGCAAGGTCACCAAGATCGTTCCGTTCGGTGCGTTCATCGAGCTCGGCAACGGCATCGAGGGCCTGGTGCACATCTCCGAGATGGCTATGCGCCACATCGACACCCCGGCGCAGGTCGTCAAGCCTGGCCAGGACGTCAAGGTGAAGGTCATGGAGATCAGCCCCGAGCGTCGTCGCATCTCCCTGTCCATGAAGGCTGCCGCTGAAGAGCTCGGCTACGAGATCGAAGTGGACGAGTCCATCCAGGCTGAGGAGAAGCCGGCCAAGAAGCGTGAGAAGAAGGCTGACAAGCCGGCCGAGGAAAAGGCTGCTGAATAGCCCGAACGCTTTCGAAAGCTTTCACAAGGGAACCTGCTATGCGGCGGGTTCCCTTTTTTATGCGTCGAAAGCGGTGAACGCGCTGTAGATGGGAATCGAATGGGTGCTTCGGGTGTTGCCCGCATTGGGCATTCGAGACGCTACACTATAGCGAGCAGAATGATTGAAGAACGAAAGGACGCTTATGATTGGATCGTCGGAATGGACAACGCTCTCGCAGGCGTTCGCATTTTTGGGGAACTCGTTGCTCAAGCCTATGTCGCAAACTTCCGATGCGGGCATGGACCCTGCGTTTTGGGAGGCGTTTCCCGATTTCGGCGATGATCGGGTTGCCGCTGCTTGCGAAGACGCTGCTGCCGACGTGCGCGGCCTTTCGGCGCGCGGCGAAAGAGAGGGTCGCGATGCGGTGGAGCTGGCGTCGATCGAGTTCACGCACCTGTTCGTAGGGCCACCGAAGCCTGCTGCGGCGCCGTGGGAGTCGTTCTATCTTTCCGACGGCGACGTTTCCGTGGGATTCGGCGCGGCAACCTTCGCGATGCGCGATTTGCTGCGAGGCGCCGGTCTTGAAGTAAGCAACGAGAATAATCAATATGAGGACCATATCGGCCTTGAACTGCTGTTTCTGTCGGAATTATGCCGCAGGCGCGGAGAAGGCGAGGCATCTCTTTCCGAAGACGAGGTATGCGGAGACGCTGCACTTCTCGCCTTTGCGTGCGAGCATCCGCTTGGGTGGATCGGCGATTTGCGCCATGCGGTGCAGGAAACGGCTCGGGGCGGCTATGTCGACGGTATCCTTGCTGTTGCCGAGGCTTTGCTCGGATATCTCGTCGCAAGCTTGAAGTAGCTCGCAAAAATAAGGCTCTGCTCGCTTTCCGGAAAGCGAGCAGAGCCTTATCGCTTTTAAAGGAGCTTCAGCGAAGAGTTTCCGCGAGGCTTTCCTTGTCCACGTCGATCACACGCGCTGCGAACGCGGCAAGTCGCGCGTAGAAGTCGTCATCCGAAAGCGCGGCCATTTCCGCTGCTCGCGATGTCCACTTCGAAAGGTGTTGCGTCAGAAAGCTCAAAGCCAGGCGCCTATTCACCGCCGCGCTTGCGACATCGCCTGCCTCGAACGCGCGGCCGGCTCCGTCATGGAGGAACGCCATGAAGGCAAGTTCCGATGCGAGAGAGTCGGGCTTGAGCGACTTCACGGCGATTTCGTAACCGGAAAGCGCCGTGAAGTCGAATCCCGCTTTACGGTAGCACGACAGCGCATGGGCGCTGCGTGCAATGGCGGGGCTTCCGTATTCGATGCGACCGTTCGCAATGTTCGCGGTCCAGACTGCGCGCTCCTCCCAAGCGATATGAAAGGCGCTTGGGGCCACGAAGAAACGATCGTAATAACGTTGCGCGAGGGCGTCGCTTGGCGCCATGTCGGTGAAACTATCGTCGCCGAGAAAGCCGGCGACGTTCTTCGCGTCGTCGATGATGCGGTCGGACGGCTCGTTGATCAGCGCTTCGACGATCGTCTCGTAGACCACGCGCATGCCTCGGGACGTGCGTGCCGTTTCCTCGTGCGTTTGCGGGGTTTCGCACATGTTGCGCTCCTAATCTTCGATCATCGGGGACACGGCTGCAATGATGAAGACGCGTCCCCGAGAGATCTCCGGGGCCTCGGTCGGTGAAACCTTCCGGCTCCGGTCTTATTTGTTACATCGCAGCGACGGGAAGCGCTGCGATAACGATGAGGTAGCGAAGCAAGAAGCCGCCGATGAGGACTCCCACCTCGCCTGCAAGCGCGAAGCCGGCGGCCTGCTCGGTTCCCTTCTTCGCTTTCACGAGCCGATCGAGTGCTTGTGCGAACGGCAATGCAAGCCCGATCGCGGCGAATCCGATCCAGAACAGCGGTGCATAGCCACCGGTAAGAAGCGCCCCAACCGAAGCCGTGGCGGCGGCTGCGGACGATCCGCCCGTTATCGACACCGTGCCGAGCAGCGCCACGACGAGCAGTGCTTCGAGGGCAGGGAGGGCTACGGACGTCTTCGAGGTGAAGGCGATGCTGCCGATTTCGTCATGCGCCTTGAAGTGCGCGACAACGAGCACGAGCGCGAATCCGGTCGATGCCGCCGAAACCAGGAAGAGAATCGGCAGGATGAGCGGATGCCACAGCGGGAAGGCGATGGAGGCGTCCCCGAGGAGCACACCGGTGTAGGCGGCGACGCACACACCGAGCACCATGCCTGCGATATCGAGCGCGCGCGGCGTTTTCTTCTTCACGATAAGTAGGATCGCGGCTATCGCCGATACGACGATGAACAGCGACAGAATGATAACGCCCCAGGCCATGACCGAGCTCAGATTCGTTATCAGATAGAAGAAGCGAAGCGGGTTCATGAGGCCCGCCCGAGCATCGACTACCAGAAGCAGCGTGCCGACCGCCACGCAAACGGGACCCGCGATAAAGCCTATCAATTTGATTTTCCGGCAAGGTTTTTTCGCCATGCCCGCTATGCCGGAGAGTACGAACGCTCCGGCCCCCATGCCTGCCAAAAACAGGTAGAGTGCGATCATCCAATCCCATACCATTGCTATCACCCCTCGTAGTGCTTCACGACGTTGCCGCCTTTGTGAATGGCGGAGGCAACGGGCATCGCAAGCGTTTCGTCAAGTCCGATGTAATAAACATGGGGTGAAAGTTCCAGGTCGGAGTAGAGCGTCTCAATTGCGCGCTCGGACATTTTTTTGGAAATGTCGCTTTCGGGGTCGTTGAGGTCGCCGAAGGTGCGGGCATGCGTGATGCAGGTGCCGACGCATGCGGGAAGCATTCCACGATCGGTTCGATGCGCGCAGAACGTGCACTTCTCGACTTCCCCCGAAGGAAGCTGGTAGCGTGCCTGATAGGGACAGGCCGCCATGCAGTATTTGCAGCCGATGCAGCGATCCGCGTCGACGACGACTGTCCCGTTTTCGGTGCGATGGCTCGCTCCGGTCGGGCACACCTTCACGCAGGGGGCGTCTTCGCAGTGGTTGCACAGCTTCGGGATGTTCGCGCGTCGGACGACGTTTTCGTCTTCCACGTCGAAGCTCTCGATCCAGGTGTTGAAGCAGCCGGTCGGCACGCCGTTTTCCTGCTTGCAGGCGACGGCGCACGCGTTGCATCCCACACAGAGGGACAGGTCGATCAGCATGCCAAGTTTTCTCTCACTCATCGTTTATCCCTCCTTTAGGCTTTCTCGATCTTGTACATGCCACCCGAACGGCCGGGAGACGTTCCCTCAGGGTCGGCGAGGGGATAGATCTCGCCGATCGTGGGGTCGAGCATCGTCTGCAAGTGGATGCCGGCCGCGATTGCGGGGTCGCCCTTGCGCGTCTGCTCGCCTTCGATTGCGACATCCTGTGCGCCGTAAGCGCGGTGCCCGTAGCCGTAGGCCACGCCGAAGGTGCCCTCGGCGATGCCCGCGCGCACCATGGCCTCGCCTTCCATCACGTCGCCCGTCGGGTTGATGATCTTGATGGTGTCGCCGTCCTTGATGCCGAGCTTCTTCGCGTCGTCGCGGTTGATCTCGAGGTAGTTGTGCTCGCACAGATCGCGCATGATGGGGCTGTTCGCCAGAAACGAGATCGAACGGAAACGCGGCTTGTAGTTGGTCGAGCGGAATGGGAACTCCTCGCGCGAGTAGTGCTCGTCGAGCGTCGAGTTGTCGGCGAACCGCTCGGGGTCGTTGGTGAGCGTCCCCGAAAGTTTTTCCCCGGTGAAGGGATTCGCGTCGTTGGCTTTGCGGTTGCTGTAGAAATGCGTCAGGTTCTCGGTGGCGTACTTGATGGCGCCGTTCTTGCCCACGCAGTCCTCCATGGGCCAGAAGCGCCCGCCGCGCGAAAGCACGTTCAGAACCTTTGGCCACTCCTCTTCGGAAACCGCGTTTTTCCAGGCTGCGGGCAGATCGTCGAGCGCTTGGAGCTTCACATCGTCCTCGTCGACGTCGGCTACGGGCGTGGTGTCGTAGGCCATGTTCGCCACGGCCTTCAGGAAGAAGTCGCAGGCGTCGTTCAAGGGCCAGGCGTTGCCGTCGGCGTCGGTAATGGCATCCTCTCCGAAGCCGGGTACGTTGCAGACCTTCGCCACGTCGCAGCAGAACGCTTCGAAGCTCGCGTGGCGATTGCCCGAGATCTCGATGGTTTCGGGAGTCTTCGCGGGCCATCGCACCGAATTGCCCTTGCTCTTGAAGAAGCCCTCGTTGGTTACCACGCCGAAGCTCTCGAACGGGTTGGTGTCGGGCACGATGTAGTCGGCGAGCTGCGCGTGCTCTCCGACGACGACGTCGCAGGCGATATGCAGCGGGATGACCGAGGTGTCCCTCATACGTTCGATTACCGTGTCGCGCAGCATTCCTGAAGTCGCCTGAATGGTGTTCGTCATCCACGAGACGAGGATCTTCGCCTGATAGGGATATTGCGCAAGCGCCGAGATGAGCGCCTGGTTGTCCGACACGCCGGTGTGGCTGAACCAGGGGAGCAGCGGCTTGGGGTCGGTCTCGCCTGCGGCGATGCGGTTTTTGTACTCATCGGTCTTTTTCCAGGTGCGCTTCGTGCGCCCGATGTTCTGGCAGTTCTTCGCGTCGGTGAGCGCGGGCTTGCCCTTCACGGTCGAAAGCTTGTAGCGCTTGCCGTCGGTAGTGGTGGAAGCGCCGACGCGTCGGGCGACCATGCCGCCGATCATCTGGTTCGACCCGATGAGCGCGTTCAGGATGGTGTAGGCGGCCATCGAGCTTATGCCGTTCGAGGTGGCGGTCGACCCGAGGCCGGTCGTCGCGGCTTTCACGCCATGCGAGGTGAACTCGCGGGCGACGGATTCGATCGTCTCGCGCGCGACGCCGGTCATCTCGGCGTATTCGTCCATCGTGTTGGAAAGCGCGCTGTCTTTCAGGTAGAGGAACGCCGAGCGGACCTTCACGCCGTTCACTTCGCCTTCGAAATCGATGGCTCCGTGGGTCGCGTCGGTGTTGAGGGCGGCCTCGTTCGTGTCGGCGTCGACGACCACGTAGTAGGTGGGCTTGGTTTTGGCGGCGGGGTCGGCCTCGGGCTCGGTGAGGCCGGCGTCGGCAACAGTCATGAGCTTGCCGTTGTTCGCCGACGACTCGTCGTCGATCACGAGGAAGGAAGCGCCGGTGTAGGAGGCGTATCCTCCGGCGACGGCGGCCTTGTAATTGGAATAGGAAAGGTAGTCGGCGTTGTAGGCCTTGTTCTCGATGATCCAGCGGATCATGCCCAAAGCGAGCTGGCCGTTCGTCGCGGTTTTGATGGGATGCCAGGTGATGCCCTTGGCGCCGGGCGTGCAGCAGCTGTTGCCCAGAACAGGGTCGAACACGTCCATCTTCGCGCCATGCTGCTGAAGGTTGATCAGCGTGTCGCGGGCGATTTCCTGGAAGCTCTTGCCGTTGGAGCCGGGAAAGGTTCCGAGCCACAGGATGTACTCGGCATCGAGGGCGTCGGGTCTGAGGGAACGGGTGCCGGTTTGAAAGTACGAACTCGCACTTGCGGAGCCGCCTCAAGTGGAGGCGTGGCCGTACTGGTTGACCGACCCGAAGCAGTTGGCGAAGCGCGTTCCGAATGTGGTGCGACCGTCGCCGCGCCCGCCGAGAAGCACGAACTGGTTCGATTTCGGGCCGAGCGTGGGCTCGGAGGGGTTCAGGGGCGTTTCGGTGTCATGGATGGACAGGAAGCCTTCTATCTCCTGGTCCTCGCCGATGTCGGCGAACAGCTTGCCGCCCTCGGTGACTTCCTTGATGAGCTCGTCCCAGCTGATGGGCTTCCATTTGCCTTCGCCGCGCGCCCCTGCGCGTTTGAGAGGCATGGTGATGCGGTCGGGTTGGCCGTAGCCGTCTTGCGTCGCCTGCCCGCGCCCGCATGACGTTCCGCGGGTCGAGTTGCCGTAGCCGTTGGCGTAGCTCATGGAGCGGTAGGCGTCTTCGAGCGGCGCTTCGAACGGCAGGTACGGGTTCGCACAGCTCGGGTTGTAAGGGTTTCCGCCCACGGAGTACAGCGTGCTTCCGTCGCGGGAAAGCTTCAGGCGGTTGCCGCACGAGCTATAGCATCCAAGGCATGCGCTGTAGCGGATGATGATGTCGTCGTTCACCGTCACGTCGCCGGTTTTCGGGTCGACTGAAGCCTCGACGGGCTGCCCGTGGCCGTTTTCGGGCGCAGCGAAGTCGGCGTTTTCGGCGAGCGCTTTGTGGCGCTGCCCGGATATGCCGACGCCCGCGATGCCGAGAGCACCGGCCGCTCCCATAGCGGCGATGAAGCTCCTGCGGCTCATCTTGGTCGATTCCATATTCCCCTCCTTCTCATCAAAAAATATGTGGAACCGTGAACAAGTTTGCGGGCTCAAGATAGGGTGCGTCATCGTAACGGCGTGGGTAAATCATCCTTCGAAAGCTATCGGCGCATCTAACCACATCATGACTATTTTTTACGTTTCCCCAGGAAAACGGGGGTGATTAATCAGGCAATGAGCCCGTTTTCCGCCGAAGGGCGAGCATGTGCGCTACACTTGCAGGTAGGTTTAGGGGTTTAAGTCGGAGGGGATGAAATGGCGGGGCTTCGCAAGGCGTATGTGCTGCAGCTTCGACGCGCGGCAGGGTTCGGGTGCTTTCTCGCGTGGATGTACTGCTCGCTGTTCTCGTGCGGGCTCGTTCCTGTGGTTATTCAGCTTTGCGGCGTCGAGCGCTCGTGGGTTTACGCCGGGATCGGCCAGGCGCTTGCCGCAGCCGTTGTGCTCGCTGCTTACGCACGGCTTCAGGGGCGTGGCTTGGGGGATGCCGTGCAGCGTGCCATGGGCGTCGTCGGCTCCGGTTGCGCATGCGTGGGATCGGTACTTGTTTGGGTGAGCCACCTCGACCTTTCGTGGTATGCCGCCCTCACCGTTGCGGGCGGGGTATGCTGCGGCGTGGGTCTGGCCCTTCTCGCTCTTTTATGGGGCGCTCGCTATAGCAACTGCGACGAGGATCACATCGAGTCGGCTATACCGCTTTCGTTCGTCGTCGCATTTCTGATTTACTTCGTGCTGCTTGTGGTGAAAGGCCCGCTGTTCATGGTGATCGACGCGATTCTGCCCATCGTGTCGACGTGGATCGTGTTCCGCCCGCATTGCGGGCGCGCCATCGCATCCGACGTCGCGGCTACAGGGGTTTTCTCGAACTCGTCCTTGCGCATGCAGGTGAAGCATCTCGGCTCGCTTTTTGCGCTGTACTTTCTCCTGTGGCTGCAGTTCGCGTTTTTCCGCGTCTCCTCCTCCCCGACCGACTACAGCGGGCGATTCGTGCACTACCTCGTGCCGTTTTCCGCGGCGGCCGTTCTCGCGGTGGCGGCATTTATGCTCTGCATGCGGCAAACGCGGTTCCTGAACTTCACCTTCATGTACCGCTGGGCCGTGCCCCTCATGATCGGCGGATGCGCCATCCTCGCCGCCGGTACGGGAATCCCTGAAGCGCGAAGCCTCGCCTATGCGGTGAATTTCATCGCGATGTTCGGGGTGCAGATGTGCGTGTGGATCGTGGGGCCGAAGTACGTGCGACGTATGGGGGTATCGCCGTTCGTGCTGTTCGGGGGCTTGATTGCTGCTGAAGGCTCGGGTGTTGCGGTGGGGCTTTCGATTGCGTTGCCGCTTTTCGATGCGCGAAGCGCCGCCATGAGCGATATCGTCTTGGGCATAACCTGCGCGGTTGCCTTCGTGGCGATGCTCGTGGGATTCAATCCGCGCTGGCTGTTCCTAAGCGACGCTATGCGGCGGTTCACCTACGGGATGGAAAGAACTCCGAGCAAGGCCCCGTGTGAATCCTGCGCATCGCCGTGCGGCGAGGGCGCGGCGTCACCGGGCGCAGGTGCGGGGGATTCTGTATGTTCGGGCGGCGCGTGCGAGGAACAACCTGTCGCCACGACGGTCCTTGCCGAGCCGTCGATTTCAGCGGGGGAGGAGCTTGCCGGCATTTTCGAGCAGACTGCCTGCGAGCTGCGCGCGAAGTACGGCCTTACCGAGCGCGAGACGCAGATAGCGGCGCTTCTCCTTGCGGGCCGCAGCCGCCCGTTCATCCGCGACGAGCTTGTCATCTCGTTGAATACCGTGCATGCGCACGCACGGAGCATCTATGCGAAGTGCAACGTCCATTCCCAGCAGGAATTCATGGACTTCGTGCATCTTGATGCCCGTCGCAGCGCGTGAAAGCAGCGCGACTTTCTACCTGTTCGCCGAATCGCGGACGTGTATTATGGTAGTCAGGTAGTGGCAATCGTCCGAGGAGGCTGGGCATGAAGAAGCTGTTTGTTATCGGCGGCATGGGGGCCGGCAAATCGACGGCGCGAAAAGCGCTGGTTGAACAGGGGCTTCCCTATATCGATCTCGATCTTGTCGGACATCAGGTGCTCTCATGGGATACGGTTCGGGAAGAGCTGAAAGAAACGTTCGGTCCCGATGTGTTCGATGGAGAAGGCGCAGTCGATCGCAAGAAGCTCGCCGCGAGGGCGTTCGCTTCGCCTGCGGATACGCGCAAGCTCAACCGCATCACGCTGCCGCGCATCGAGGAGCTGTTCTCCGACCGCGTCGACGAACTCGAGCGCATGGGGCACAAGGCCGTCGTGGTCGAGCAATCCGTGTTCAAGAACCGCCAGGGGTCGCTCGCGTACTGCGCCGACGTCGTCATCGCGGTCATCGCTCCGCTCGACATGCGCATCCAACGCGCGGTGGCGTCCGGCTTCTCCGAAGAAGACGTGCGCAACCGCATTGCCCGCCAGATCACCGATGCCGAGCGTATCGAAGCCGCCGACGTCGTCTTCAACAACAACGGCACGCCCGATGAACTGCAAAATCAAGTTGTCGCGTGGTGGCAGGAATACGAGAAATCGATTCATTAACGAACACTTGTTCCCATTTTCTTTCTGTGCTATGCTGGCCTTCTCAATGAGAGGGCCAGCGTCGTTTCGAGGGTGCCTGAAAGGAAGCCGAGCGCGGGGGCTTTGAACCGGGGCGGCTTGCGAAAAGAGGGTAGGTTATAGATGTCTACGCATCTCAGCAACATAGAGGGCATGGAAATCGCGGGCAAGCTGCCCGAAGTTCGCCTCGCGAACACGCCGTTCAAGGTGGTCTCTCCTTATGAACCTGCGGGCGATCAGCCGAAGGCGATCAAGGAATTGGCGCGCGGTGTGGAAGAGGGCATGCGCTATCAGACGCTTCTCGGTGTCACCGGCTCGGGCAAGACCTTCACGATGGCGAAAACGATCGAGGCAGTGCAGAAGCCCACGCTCGTGCTCGCACCCAACAAAACGCTCGCCGCGCAGCTCGCAAGTGAGCTCAAGGAGTTCTTCCCTGACAATTCGGTCGTTTATTTCGTCAGCTACTACGACTACTACCAGCCGGAAGCGTACGTGCCATCCTCCGACACTTTTATCGAGAAAGATGCCTCCATCAATGAAGAAGTCGAGAAGTTGCGCCATGCGGCGACGTCGGCGCTCCTGTCGCGACGCGACTGCATCGTCGTCGCGTCGGTCAGCTGCATCTACGGCATCGGTAGCCCGATGGACTATGCGGGCATGGCGGTCTTCCTCGACAAGGAAAAGCCCGCCGAGCGCGACGACGTCATCCACGAACTTATCGACATCCAGTACGATCGCAACGATTACGAGTTGAAGCGCGGCACATTCCGTGTTCGCGGCGATTCGCTCGATGTGTTCCCACCCTATGCCGACAACCCCATCCATGTGGAGTTCTGGGGCGACGAGGTGGAAACCATCGCGGAAACCGACCACGTCACCGGCGAAATTCTCAATGAATACGAGGCGCTGCCCATCTGGCCGGCGTCGCATTACGTCACCGCGCGCCCGAAGATGGATCGTGCCATTAAAACCATCCAGGAAGAATTGCGCGAGCGTTTGCGGCAATTCAACGAGGAAGGCAAGCTCCTCGAGGCGCAACGTTTGGAGATGCGAACCAATTACGATTTGGAAATGCTCGAGACGATGGGTTTTTGCAGCGGCATCGAGAACTACTCGCGGCATCTTGACGGTCGCCAACCGGGCGAGCCGCCGTACACGCTCATCGACTATTTCCCGAAGGATTTCCTGTGCATCATCGATGAAAGCCATGTCACGGTGCCTCAAATCCGCGGCATGCACGAAGGTGACCGCTCGCGCAAGATCACGCTGGCGGAACACGGCTTTCGTCTTCCGAGCTGTCTTGACAACCGTCCGCTTCGTTTCGACGAATTCGAAGAGCGGGTGCCTCAGTTCATCTACGTGTCGGCGACGCCGGGCGACTACGAAGAAAAAGTCAGCCAGCAGGTAGTCGAGCAGATCATTCGACCGACGGGCTTGCTCGACCCCGAAATTATCGTGCGCTCGAGCGCCAGCCAGATCGACGACATCATCGACGAAGCGAAGGAACGCGCAGCGCGTGACGAGCGAACGCTCATCACGACGCTCACGAAGAAGATGGCGGAAGATCTAACCGACCATCTGCTCGATCGCGGCGTGAAGGCGCGCTACATGCATTCCGACATCGCCACCCTTGAGCGCGTCGAGATTCTAAGCGATTTGCGCCGCGGCGAGTTCGACACGCTCGTCGGCATCAACCTTCTGCGCGAGGGCCTCGATTTGCCGGAAGTGTCGCTTGTCGCCATTTTGGACGCCGACAAGGAAGGTTTCCTGCGCAACTATCGATCGCTTATCCAGACGATCGGCCGCGCTGCACGAAACGCATCGGGGCAGGTCATCATGTACGCCGATAAAACGACCGACTCCATGGACAAGGCCATTACCGAGACGCGTCGCCGCCGCAGTATCCAGATGGCCTACAACAAGGAACACGACATCACCCCGCAGACCATTCGCAAGAAGATCAACGACATCATGGGATCGGTCGCAGAAATCAAAGGAGCCTCCTCCGAGCAGGTTAACAAGGAGCTCGCGGCGCTTTCGCGCGAAGAGGTGCTGCGCGTCATTTCCAGTATGGAAGACGACATGGCGGCCGCGTCGCGCGAGATGGACTTCGAGCGCGCGGCGAACCTGCGTGACCAGGTGGTGAAACTGAAGGCCCAGGTGGAAGGTTCAAGCGAAGACGACGTGTTGAAAGAATTGAAGAAGACGGCGCGCAAAGGCAGTGCGTTCGGCAACAGGAAGAATGCGGCGTACGGGTCGAGCCGCAGGAGCTAAGGGTCCATCTGCGGCTCGGTCTACGGCGCCGTCCTGCGGCTTGGTTCGAATCCCGTCAGGCTTGTGTCTGCTCGCTTATGCGACTTGTCCCAGACATGTCGTTTGTGCGCCGTACTCTTACGGTTCGCGGTGCTGGTAGAGCTTGCAGGACAAAGCGCAGCTTGCGACATAGATTACGGCAACGAGGGCGATCGCGATAAGAAGAAGCGCCGCGAAGCTTGCAGGGGAGGCAAACGCCTCATCGATAGCGGCTTCAATCGATGCTGTGGCACTCGTTGCGCTTGCGAACGCTATGCAGAAGCAGATCGCGAACAACGCCACTACGGGAACGAGGCGCATCGCTTTCGTCATGCCGTATCGTGTAGCGACTGGAGTTACGATTGCCAGCATGACGAGACCTGCCAGCGCTCCGATGCACGGAGCGGCAAGAGCGAAGCCTATCTCCACGTCGGCCGCAAGGTTGCTCGCGTTCGGGAGGTTCGGCGCGAGCAGGGAAACGATGAGGGAAAGGGCGTAGATAGCAAGGCCGAAAGCGATGCCCGCGATTGCCAAAAGGGCGCAGGTAGCATAACGCCCTGCAATCACATCGGTGCGCGAGAGGGGGAGCGCAAGGCGGAATCCTTCCCAGTTGCCCTTCTCGTCGAGCGCCAAAAGGGTGAATCCCAGCACCACGGGAATGATGTCGGCGAAAGCTGCCGGCATCGTGTAGATGTTGCCGACGAAAAACGAGACGACAACGCCGATAGGGATGGTCGTAACGGCTTCCTGAACAAGATATTTCCGTGCGATGACGAAATCGAGCGATGTCATGGTTTTCATAGCGTGGCTCCTTTAAGCATGAAGTGCATATACGTTTCGACGTCGATCGCTTCGATGGGAATGGCGGGGAACGCTTCGGCGAAAGCGAAACGGTTGGGTACGAAGACCCGGGTGGAATAGGCGGTGCGTTCGAATCGCAGCTCACCCGGTTGGTACGCCCTGCTTCGCTCGATTGCTTCGACGTCTGTTGCGCGACAAAGCGCGACGCCCGCGAGGTCTATGGCGTCTCGCTCGACATCGAATATGAGCTTTCCCGCATCGATGCACGCGACTCGGTCGGCGATCTTGTCGAGGTCGCTTGTGATATGGCTCGACAGGAGGATGGCGCGTGATTCGTCTTCGGCGACGAAGGTGCGCAGCAGCCCGAGCATCTCGTCGCGAGCTATGGGGTCGAGCCCTGCCGTAGCCTCGTCTAGAACGAGAAGGCGAGGCCTGTGGGCGAGCGCGCAGGCGAGGGAAAGCTTCATGCCCATGCCGCGAGAAAGGGCCTTCACGAGGGTCTTTTCGGCAAGGTTAAACTGCTCGGCAAGATTCCAGAACAGCTTATCGTTCCAGTTTTCATAGACGTTTCGCATCGCGCGGGCGGTGGTTTTCACCGTGCATTCATCGGGAAACGAGCACGCGTCGAGCACGATGCCGATGGCTTGCTTCAGTGCGGAAAGACGCTGTTCGGGTGCACCGACGACCTCTTCCCCGAACAGCGCGATGCTGCCGTTGTCGGGGTGAACGATGCCGAGGATCGATTTGATGAGGGTCGTCTTTCCCGCTCCGTTCGACCCGACGAGACCAACGATGGTTCCCGGTTCAACGGCGAGCGATATCTCGCGCATCGCGAACGAGTTGTAGCGTTTCGAAAGTCGCTCGATACGCAAAACGGGGTTGGGCGCGGCGTTTGAGGGGAGAGGCTGCGCTGTTTTCGATAGTGTGTTCATAACGTTGTCCTTCAGCTTGGTGAAGTGATTGCCACGGTTTGTCACTCTGCGAGGATGTCGAGCATTTCATGCAGGTCGTCGATACTGGCTCCGATGCATTTTGCCTCGCCGATGGCCTGGGCGAGGAGGCTTTCGATGCGTCGCAGGCATTCCTCGCGCACGATTTCGGTGTTACCCCCGGCGACGAAACTTCCTTTCCCTTGGCGTGTTTCGATGAATCCCTGCGCCTCAAGATCGGCATACGCGCGTTTCGTGGTAATAACGCTTACTCGAAGGTCGTTGGCGAGTGCGCGAATGGAGGGAAGCTGATCGCCCGAGGCAAGTACTCCCGATATGATCTGAGTCTTGATTTGGCTTGCAATCTGGTCGTAGATGGGTTTACTTGCGGCATTCGAGATGACGATGTCCACGCCGAGTTCCTTTTCCGGTTCGATTGACATGTGTCCTTGCATGCCGCGTCCGACATGCAAGGACACACGGGCCGCCTCAGCTGAAGGCGCTATGCATAGTGTATATACCCGATATGCACACTATAAACAGTGAAATGGCGATTTGTCAAGATGCTGTTCGATTTCGTTTGCCCGACATGCCGTTCTAGAGGGCGGGGGCTGAAAAAGCGGTCACAAAACAGCGATTTGCGTTCTCAAAGCGTAACTAAAGCAAGTGAAGCTAGAGAGATTAGGGAAATATTCAACGAATATCGCAAATATGTTGAATAAAAAACCGCCATAATGCTTTTGGCTTTGGGAAAGCGGATTTTCCGAACGCATTTCGACGATTTGTGACCATTTTTTCGTTTTGGGCAATCGGGGCCTAGGGAAAGCCGCTGGTGATGCGCCGTCGATTGCCGTTACAGCTCGTCGGTGTCGAGCCAGACGGTGAAGGGGCCGTCGTTCACGAGGGAAACCTGCATCATGGCGCCGAATCGACCCGTCTCAACCCGGGGGATATCCTTGTGCGCGCGGGCGACGAATGCTTCGTAGAGGCGGTTCGCCTCTTCGGGGCGGGCGGCATCGGTGAACGAGGGGCGATTTCCCTTCTTGCAGTTGGCGTACAGGGTGAACTGCGACACGACGAGCACGCTTCCGCCCACGTCGGAAAGCGACAGATTGGTTTTGCCGTTCTCGTCTTCGAAGATGCGCAGGCGGGAAATCTTGCTCCAGAGCTTTTCGACCTGGGCTTCAGTGTCGTCGAGCCCAACGCCGAGCAGGATGAGCATGCCGTGGCCGATTTCCCCGATCGTCTCTCCGTCGACATCGACATGTGCGTTTGTGACGCATTGGATGAGTGCTCGCATGCTCGGCTCCTTCGTTTTTCGAATCGTGAGCGATAAGTGTACTACGTGCGGGCGAAGCAAAGGACTCCTCCTTTGAAAAGAAAACATTTGTACGAAAAACGGGGTTCTTACGATATACTTGCCGATAAGAGAAAGTGCGGTAGGCACCACGCTAGCGTGCCGTTAGCTGCGTGCGCCTCTGATCATTTCAAGGAAAGGATGCTCGATGATCGACGAGATCCATGTTCAGAACCTCGCGCTCATTCGCGATGCGTCGTTTTCCCCCTCGCGCGGTCTTACCGTGCTTACCGGCGAAACGGGAGCGGGTAAAACGGCGCTCCTTTCCGCCTGCAAGCTTTTAGTGGGCGAACGAGCCGACAAAAGCGTGGTACGCGAAGGTTCTGACGGGCTTTCGGTTGAAGGGCGCTTCTTTCTCGACCCGGTGGTGTGCGGTTCCGAAGACGCCGATGGCAACGATGGCGACGATGGGGAAGTGGTCGTATGTCGTCGTATCGGGGCCGACGGGCGGTCCCGCGCTTCCGTGAATGGCCACATGGCGAGCGCGAAGGAGCTTGCGCGCATCGTTGCGCCGTCGCTCGATTTGTGCGGACAGCACGAACATCAAACGCTCATGCGCCAAGCATCCCACGTCGAAATGCTCGATGCTTGGGCGAAGGCAAGCGTCGAAGCAGCGTATCGCGCATATGGGGAATCGTTTGATGCTGCGGCGCGCGCTCACGCCGAACTCGAGCGGGTGCGCACTGCGGGTGAGGCGTCTGCGGCGAAGCTCGACGAGGCGCGTTTCACGCTCCAACGCATCGACGCCGTGGGCGTTGAAGACGAAGGCGAATACGATGCTCTCGCCGACAGGCTTGAGCGGGCCGAACATGCCGAATCGCTCGTAACGGCCGCGAACACCGCGTATGAAGCGCTCTCGGGCGACGGTGGTGCAATCGACGCGCTTGACGCCGCAGCGAGCGCACTCGAAGATGCTGCTCGTTATGACCAGACGCTTGCCGATCTGGCATCATCGTTGCGCGAGACGGGGTACGTGCTTGAAGACGTTTCCCGCGAGGCGCTCGACTATCGTGACTCGGTCGACTTCGATGGCGGTGCGCTCGAAGAGGCGCAGGAGCGTATGGCGGCATTGCAGGGGCTCTTGCGTTCGTTCGGGCCGCGTATGTCGGACGTCTTGGAGAAACGCGCCGAGGCGGCGGAACTCGTGTCGCTCGTCGACGATGCCGATGCACGTGAGCGGGCGGCGAAGCGTGCGTGCGACGAGGCGGAAGAGCAGCTTGCCAAAGCCGCCGCGGCACTCGCTGAGGCTCGAAGCGCAGCTGCCCCGGCGTTTGCCGATGCGGTGTCTGCCGTTATGTCCCGCCTGGAAATGGGAAGTGCGCGTCTCGACGTGGAGATAAGCGACCTGCCGCGGAAGAGCTGGACGAAAACCGGTCCCCATCGGGTTGAATTCATGTTCCGTCCGGGTGCTGGCATGCAGCCGCGTCCGCTTGCGCGCATCGCATCGGGCGGCGAAGTGAGCCGCGTGATGCTCGCGGTGAAGACAGTGCTCGGTCAGTCCGATGCCGTCGACACGTTGCTGTTCGACGAAGTCGATGCGGGCGTGGGCGGCGCAACCGCGGTCGCGCTTGCCGGGGTGCTTTCCGACTTGGCGAAAACGCACCAGGTTATCGTTGTCACTCACCTGGCTCAGGTCGCGGTTGCAGCCGACGCTCATTACGTGGTGCGTAAGAGCCAAGGCGACGTTCCTGAAACGAATCTTGTGCCCGTTTCGGGCGATGAGCGCACGGCGGAAATCGCGCGTATGCTTTCGGGCGACGCTACCGACGCATCGCTTGCCCATGCGCATGAGATGATCGAAAAGGCGCGTGCTGCAAACGACTAGGCGTCGCGCACGGGGGCGGGGAATGCCCCTCGGCTTCCGGAGCGTTCCTGAGCGACGTGGCGCTGCGAAGGACTTGGCATTCCGACCACGCGGCATCCCGGCCATCCGTTGCCTCGCACAGCCCCCCACAAGCCAACTTCGCTCTTCGCGCAACAAAAAAGCCGGCTGCCCGTCTTGTCGGACAGCCGGCTTTCTTGCGCGAGGCTAATCATTTTCGGCGCTTGATCCCGCTGGTGGGTCGTACTTCAAAAGCTCGCTTACGGTTACGAAGCGATAGCCCTCCGCCTTCAACTTGGGCAATGCTTGGCGCAGCGCCTCGACGGTTTGCGAACGGTCGCCGCCGCCGTCGTGCATGAGAATGACGTTGCCGGGCTTCGCCTTCATGATGCGGCTTGCGATGGTATCGGCCCCGGGGCGTCTCCAGTCCTCGGTGTCGACGTTCCAGCCGATTTCGGCGTCGATGTAGGGTTGCAGCGTCCATACGATGTCGCCTTTGAAGTTGCCGCCCGGCGCGCGCATGATGTGAGTGGGCTCTTCCCCCGTGACGTCTTTGATTGCCTCGAAGCCCTTTTGCACTTCCTGGATCTGCTCATCGGCGGACATGTACGTCAGGTTCACACCTTGCCCCGATCCGGCGGCGTGATCCCAGGTGTGCGTGCAGATTTCGTTGCCTTCATCGTAAGCGCGCTTCACCACGTCGGCGTGGTCTGAGATCTGCTTTCCGATGGTGAAGAAGGTCGCGTGCGCGTCGTTTTCCTTCAGAATGTCGAGGATTTCAGCCGTCGAATCCTTCCACGGGCCGTCGTCGAAGGTGAGTGCGATCACCTTGTCGTCGCCGGTGTTGGCGGTGTAGATCTTGTACTCCTCGTTCACGGCGGGGGTGGTGTCCTCGCTCACCGTCTTGCCGGAGATCTTGCCGGTCTTGGTGGTTCGAACGCCGTTTTGCCCCGCGATGTACACGTGAAGCGAACCGTTCCAGTAGTTGTTGTCCTCCACGCGCTCGTAAGGGACATCCTCGGTTGTGGCGTCGTAGTCCTCGGTAGTGTCGGATCCGTCCTCGATGTCGACGACGTCGTTCTTGTGCAGCTTCTTCGACCCGTCGTTGGTGGCCTCGCCGTTCACCGTTGCCGAGAAACGGTCTCCGCCGCCTTCGGTCAGGACGCTCGAGTCGACTGCGAGAAGGTTGCCCGCCTTGGGCGAGGCGTACCCGTCGTCGATGAGCTTGCTGATGGTGGTGCCGGACGAGACGGTATGCTTGGCGCCGTTGATGGTGATGTCGAAGTTCACGGGGTTCAAAACCATGTAGATGCCCACGCCGATTGCGACAACGACAGCGGCCATGATGATGATCGGAATCGGGCCGGGGCGCTTAGAACGGCGTTGGGTGTAGCGCGCGTAATCGCGATACACCGCCGCGTTCGCGGGATTTTCGCGATTCGCCTGCGCGCGACTGCGATTGAACGACGCCGAACACGCATCGTTCACGGTGCGGCGCGCTTGCGCCCCTCGCTGCTGGGGCGTGCGCTGCGTGCGGGTCTGCGCCTCGGGTCTGCGTCCGGAAGGTTCTTGCCGTGTGCGTGCAGAGGGCGTTTCGCGCGACGATGGGCTGCCTTGGGTTCGCGGACGCGGCCGTTGCGCGGAGCGACCCTCGGCTGTAGCGCGGCGCTGCGCCTGCGTTTGACGTTGCCCCTGCCTGCGCGCGCGATCGCCTTCGTTTTCTCGTCTATAGTGCTCGGACATGAATCTCATGCTCCTTGAAAAGTGCGGCCATAACTCAACATGACGCGGAATCTGCCTGAACGTCGATTATACGCGCCCGATTCGCGAAGGGCGCAGACAACGCGCCATTCTGACGAAGGCTGAAAAAATACACGAACTCGCTTGACATGCCGCTTTCGTCTGCTAAAGTACAAACCACAACTTAATACGTTGAAACCGATGAGGCGAAAGTCAAGCTTTCATAAGCGCTCACAGAGAGCGGGCGGTGCTGAGAGTCCCGTAGAAATGCTGGAAGGTAAATGGTTCGCCGAGGGAAAGGGGAAAGGTTGCTTCAAGCAACTGAGTATCTGGACCGTGAGCCTGCGTTAAGGGCAGAACATGTGTTGGCATGTTCGTGAGAGGATTCCTTCAAGGGAATCAATAAAGGTGGCACCGCAGATATAACGTCTGTCCTTTATCTCAAAGGACAGACGTTTTTTATTTTGCGAACGATGCGCGAACGAACGCACCCGGCCCCTTCGTTGATCTCGAAGCTGAAACCTCATTCGCGTCCAAGCCGGCAAAAGCAAAGTCCGGGGACGGACGAAGAGAGGCGGATATCCCGCCGAGAAAGGAATGAGGGATCATGGCAGAGCAGACGATGGGACAGAAGCGCAGCGTTGCAACCGCTCAGAAGAAGGAAGGCCTTTCGGTCCAGGATCTGATCCTGGTAGCCGTGCTCATCGCGGCGGGCGCCGTGCTGAAGCTCACGGTGTCGAGCTTCTTGAACTTCGCCGGCATGAAGCCGAACTTCATGATCGCGATGTATTGCTTGGCGATCATCCTCACGCGGCCGAAGATCTATCAATCGGCGGTCATCGGCCTTCTGGTCGGCCTCGTAAGCCAAATCCCCATGTTGAACGCGACTCCACTTGTGAATATCGCATCGGAAATCCTCGGAGCGCTCGTGTGCGGCATCCTGGTCACGCTGTTCGCGAAGGCGGCGCGAGAGAATAAAGCCTGCCAGAACGTCGTGTTCCCCGTGATCATCACGTTCCTGTCGACGGTCGTTTCCGGCTACACCTTCGCTATGATCGTCGGCGTCGCCGTGGGGCATCTCGACCCGATCGCCGTCTTCGGGGTGTACGCCGTCATGGTGCTCGGCACCGCGACGATGAACGCCGTGCTTGCCGGCATCCTCACCCCGATCCTGCGCGCTGTTTTGAAGCGCTAAATCAAATCGCCTCGCCGATTCGGTGCTCGAGCGATTTCGCCCGAGCACCGTCCACATTCCAAGCACGAAGGGTTTTCCATGATTGAGATCTCGCAATTAACGTTTCGCTACCGGGAGGGGGCCGACCCTGTTCTCAAGGGAATCGACCTTGCCATCCCCGACGGCACGTTCGTGGGCGTCACGGGCGCTGCGGGCAGCGGCAAATCGACGCTCACCTATGCGGTGAACGGGATTATCCCGCATTGCTATCCCGGAGACTTCTACGGAAGCGTTCGCGTCGACGGGATCGACACGTGCGAAGCGTCGCTGACCGACATCAGCCGGCTCGTGGGGAGCGTGTGCCAGGATATCGACTCCCAGATGGTGTCGTCGGTGGTGGAAGACGAGGTGCTCTACGGCCTTGAGAACTTCGGCGTTCCCAAAGACGAGATCGAGGGCCGCGTGACCGAGGCGCTCGCCGCCATGGGCATCGAGGATTTGCGCCACCGGGGCATCGCCGAGCTGTCGGGCGGTCAGAAGCAGAAGGTCGCCGTTGCGTCGGTTATCGCGCTCAAACCGCGCGTGCTCGTGTTGGACGAGCCGACCGCAGAGCTCGACCCTGCATCTTCGGTTGCGGTGTTCGACCTGCTCAAACGCTATTCGGAAGAAAACGACACGACCGTTATCGTCGTTGAGCAGAAAATCGCCCTTTTGTCCGAATACGCAGACGAGCTTCTTATCGTCGACGGGGGCGAGATTCGCTTTCGGGGAACTCCGGCCGAGGTGCTCAAGCATTCTGAAGAGCTGCTCGAGATCGGCGTGAACTGCCCGCGTTCGACGAGCCTTGTGAACCGCCTGCGCGCACGGGGGCTCGCAAAGGGCGCTTCGGCGCGCAACGTTGCCGAGGCGGTTTCGGTGTGCAGGAACGTTCTGGAAGGGCCGCACGCTGGGAAGGAAGTGCCCGCATGATCGAATTCAAGAACGTGAGCGCGTCTTACGACGGTGAGCTTCCCATTCTGCGCGGTGTGAGCTTCCAAGTCGCCGATGGCGATTTCGTCGCTTTCGTGGGAACGAACGGGGCGGGGAAGTCGACGACGATGCGCCTCGTCAACGGCCTTTTGAAGCCAACATCGGGTGAGGTTCTCATCGACGGCGTATCAACGTGCGACCTGAAGACGAGCGAGCTTGCGGCCAAAGTGGGGTTTCTGTTCCAGAACCCCGACCGGCAGATCTGCTGCGGCACGGTGCGCGAGGAACTCATGTTCGGCTTCACGGCGCAGGGTCGCGCCGACGCGGAGGCTGCGGCGAAAGTCGACGCCATGATCGAGCGTTTCGGCTTCGATCCGCAAGCCGAGCCGTTCCTTCTGAACCGCGGAACGCGCCAGCTTCTGGCGCTTGCGTCGATCATCGTGATGGAGCCGCCCGTCGTCGTGCTCGACGAACCGACGACCGGGCTCGACTTCCGCGAATGCGCCAAGGTGATGGACGTGATCTCGGAGCTCAATGCAAACGGAACCACCGTCATCATGGTGTGCCACGACATGGAGGTCGTCGCCGACTACGCGACGCGCGTTATCGCTATGACGGCGGGAACCGTCGTTGCTGACGGCCCGACGTTCGAGGTGCTGCGCGATCGGGATGCGCTCGAACGCACTCATTTGCTTCCGCCCCAGATCGTCGACGTGTCGATGCGGCTTCTTGACGCCGATCCCGCTTTTGCGGCAACGGGCGTGGGAAAAGCGAACACGCTTGACGAGATGACGGCCGCCATTGTGCGCACCGTCGGCGATACCGCGAAGGAGGTCGCGCGATGAAGGGTTTCCTCGAATACGTCCCGGGCGAGAGTTTTCTGCACAAGATGAACCCGGTGGCGAAGCTTGCGGCGGCGTTTTTGCTGGTCATCGCCTGCTTCACAACGAACAGTTTCGTGCTTTTGGGTGTGGTGATCGTGCTCGATATCGCGATGGCGGTGCAGTGTGAGATGGTTCCCCAGACGCTCGGGCTGGCGCGCGCGGTCGCGATCTTCTCGGTGCTGCTCGCCCTTATCGCGCTTCTGTTCACGCCGCAGGGCGATATGCTCGTGGCGCTTCCCTGGGGCTATATCGGCACGACGAGCGTGGTGAACGCGGTGCTCATCGTGGTGCGTCTCGTGGCGTGTGCGGTCCCGCTGTTCCTCGTGTTCTATGTGACGAAGCTCACCGATATGGCGAACGCACTCGTCAAAGTGCTTCACGTTCCCTACAAATATGCGTTCACCTTCATGTCGACGGTGCATTTCATCCCCGTGTTCATGAACGACATGGCGGGGATCATGGAGGCGCAGACAGCGCGCGGCGTCGAATTCGACGGCGGTTTCATGAAGAAGATCAGGCTCATGGTGCCTCTGTGCGTGCCGCTTCTGGTGTCGTCGGTGCGCAAAACGAATTCGGCTGCCATCGCGGCCGAAGTGCGCGGCTTCAACCTGCGCACACGCGAAAGCGGCTTCAAGGAGTACCCGTTTGCGGGGGCCGATTTCGCGGCGATGGGCATCGCGGCGGCGCTCGTCGTCATTGCCATCGTGATGGTCGTCCTGTAAGCGGGCAAAGTGCTGCAGCGAACGGCATGTGGCGCTTGATTCGTGACTCCGTGGACAGTTTTGCGCGATATGCGAGGAGTGGGAATTCTCTAGTAGCAGCCAACAAAACCCGACCTGGGGTTTTGTTGGCTGCTACAGCATATGGAGCGAGTGAATGGCTCACGGCCCTCGCATATCGCGCGAAACTGTCCACGAGATGCGGAAAAGCGGGAAGTTTTAGCGCGCGAATCGCGGCGGTTCAGGTGTGTGAACGCATAAGGAAACCCCACGTCGTAGGGGGACGGCGCGGGGTTGTCCACAAGAAAGAATGAGGCGCGCGGGGCGCGTGGAGCTTGGGGCTCGCACGCCCCGCACGTGTGTCTGGCGCTTACGCGATTCTCTTCCCCGCGTGCTCGTCAGGCGTTACCGAGTAGACTTCTTCCACGTGCAGGAAGCACACGCCCTTGCTCGTGAAGT
Organism: uncultured Ellagibacter sp.; assembly: GCA_934661105.1. GTDB lineage: Bacteria > Actinomycetota > Coriobacteriia > Coriobacteriales > Eggerthellaceae > Ellagibacter. The sequence continues at coordinate 25,154 of CAKUIV010000004.1, forward strand.
CATAGCCCATCGAGCTTAAGATTTCCTTCACCTGGGCAGCTACCTGCTCGTAGCGTGGGCCCTCGTTTTCGTAGGTGATCGTGCCCTTCACCTGAAAGCCGCCTTCTTTGTCCCAGACCGATAACGCGGCGCGGGGGTTCGCCTTCAGGTTGGCAAGCGTTTTGTTCATGTATTGGTCGGAAACCATGACGGTTTCGGGATCCATGGCCTGCTTCATGCTGACGGGGACCACGTTGGGGATCCCGTCCGAGCAGGTCGAGAAAGCAGCTGCATAGGCGTTGTTGATCATGTCCATGCACGCTTGCGGCATCTGCGCCATAAGAGTCTCCTCGCTATTCGATGACGAGATCGGTGCGAACGACTGGCACGGGGTTCTTCAGGCAGTCGCTTACCGGGCACTGCTTCTCGGCCAAGTCGGCGAGCTTCTTTGCAGCCTCCTCATCGGCGCACTTCAGATGCACAGTGAAGCGTACTTCTTGAAGGCCGTTGCGAACATCGGGGTTCTTGCCCATGAACCCGTCGGGGTCGATGTCGCCTTCCGCTTCGATGCTGACTTTTTCCAGCGGGATGCCTTGCGCGCCTGCGAAGATAAGCGTTGCGATGGTTTGGCATGCGGCGAACGAGCACAGCACGCCCTCGATCGGATTCATGCCTTCGTTCGTTCCTCCCATTTCACACGGTTCGTCGAAGGTGATCTCGAATCCTCGGCACGATGCCTTCACGGCGAGGCCGCTTCCGGTGCTCTCGACTGCAACTTTGCTGGTGGACAACATAGCTTCCCCTTTCATCGGCTCTGCGGGGTTTTCGATACCCCGCATCTTCACAGGTTTTTACCTGCTTGGGAGCTGCCGAGCCGATGAAGTCGGTAGCTCCCAAGCAGGCAGCGCGCGTGCATCTCGCGCGATGCCTGTGTTTGCGTGCTCGCTACGCCACGGCGTAGATGACGATGCTCGGGTCGGCGCTCCACGTCGGGGCAAGGCCGGTCGCGACGTCGTTTTTGAACAGTTCGCTTTCGAGGTAGGCCTTCGCATGCTCGACCGAGTCGAAGCCATGGAGGACCTGAACGTCCTCGTTGCGAACGAGCAGGTCTTTGGTGAGAGCGCCCTCGATGGTGTCGAGGAAAGGCTGGCGATAGTCGGTGTACACCTTCACCGCGGCGGGGCGGTTTTCTTCGGGGATGGTCATGGTAATCTGGAGGTATGCTTTAACGGTCATGGTTTTCCTTCCGGCGGATGATGCGCGTTGACGTTTCGCTCGAGCTGGCACTCAAGATACGTGCGCGACTTCAAGATTTGAAGACGTTCATGAAATATTGAGCCGCTCAATCTTTTGTGAGTAACTTGTTTCAAGACGGGCGACTTGATTACGCTGAACTTATTCGCAATGGGGTGTGCGTTGCGCACCGGTGGTTTGCGTTGAAGAGGAGGAAAGGACGCTATGCCGCGAAAGAGGAAGACGGAGAAGGACATTCGCTGTCCGCTCGAATACGGGCTCGACGTGTTCGGCGGCAAATGGAAGTCGCGCATCCTGTGCGTGCTGTCGGACGGCCCGCTTCGCTATGGCGTTATCCGCAGTGAGATGAGCAACGTGACCGATGCCGCGTTGTCGGGTGCGCTTAAGGACCTCGTCGAAAACGGGCTGATTCAGCGTATTCAATACGAGGAGATTCCGCCGCGCGTTGAATACGCGCTCACGCCGAAGGGCGTGTCGGTGATTCCCGTTTTGCAGCATATCTGCCAGTGGTCAGGGCTTTTCTACAAGGAAGACGTCGATGCGCTGCAACTGCCGCGCTGCGAGCGCTGCGATTTCAAGAGCTGATAGGCTCCCGAAGGCTTTGCAACTTTCGATTTGCGACTTCGTGGACATTTTCGCGCGATTTGCGAGCGGCGAGAATCTTTTGGAGGCTGCTCGCAAAACCCGACCTGGTGTTTTGCGAGCTGGAAGGCGAGCAGTGGGTTCTTCGGAGCTGCCCAGTTCATTTTGCGGCTCGCAAATCGCGTAAAAATGTCCACGAAATCCTAAAAAACGGGCAGCCGATCGTGCGCCGTTGAGCATGCGCAAATAGATGCGGCCGGGGATGGGAGCCTACCCCAAGATGTCGCGATAAATACGCTCGTCTTCGTCGAGATAGACGTTGAAGACGACGTGCATGCCGGCTTCGGGGTTCTCGCGAAGCCAGGTTCGCACTGCATCGACGGCGATCGGCACCGCTTCTTCTTGCGGGAATCCGAACACACCGGTGGAGATGCAGCAGAAGGCGATGGACTTGCAGCGTCGCTCGGCCGCGGCATCCAGGCAGTTCTTGTAACAGGCGGCGAGCAGGCGTTTGTGCTGCTCGGTCGGCTTCCCGTTCTCGACGATGGGGCCGACGGTGTGGATGACCAGGCTCGACGGCAGGTTGTAGGCATTTGTTACCTTGGCCTGCCCGGTGGGTTCTTCATGCCCTTGCGCCTTCATGATCGCGGCGCATTCGAGGCGCAGCTGCACGCCTGCAAACGTGTGGATGGCATTGTCGATGCAGTGGTGCCCGGGGACCCAGCAGCCCAAAAGCTGCGAGTTCGCCGCGTTCACGATGGCGTCGGCTGCGAGTGTGGTGATGTCGCCTTTCCACACGGCGATGTTCGGGTCGCCCTCGCAGGGTGGGATGAGCCCGGCGTAGGTGATGCCCTCTTCCGAGATGATGGCGTGGAGCAGCTTGTCCTGCTTCGCGAGGAACTCGGCGCTTGCGGGGATGGGCAGGCGCGTGTTGCACAGCGCGCGGAACAGCTCCCATGCCTCGCCGAACGTGCCGGGAACGGCGCAGGTAGCAAGCTCGTCGTGGGTGTCTTTGCGCTCGTCTTGCAGCGTGGTTATCAGAAATCGCAGGTCGTCTTCGATCGTTGCCATGTTCGCTCCTTTTCGTTTTGCCCCAAAGCCTAGCATAGATGCGGGGAAGCGACGCCGAACGCGCTGGCGCAGGGGGCGATTCCGCTATTCTTCGGTCGCTCAATTCGATTTGAGCGCGACGAGCTCCTCGCATAATGTTAGACTTGAGCTAGTATTGACGCCGAGCCAAAAGGCGCCATCTCTTCGAACAAGGAGCATTCCTATGGACTACCAGGCGTATTACCGCAAAGTGACCGACGGAAACTACCAGGCGTACTACGACGCGATCGCTGCCGCCGAGCCGCGCGATCCTCTCGCGACGGCGCGCACGCGCGATGCGGAGGGCACCATTCCCGGTCAGGCACGCGAGCGTATGTTCAACATCGCCGGCGAGATCCAGAACACCGCGCGCGAGTACGGCGTGCCGCTGCCGCCGGTGCTCGAAGGGTGCACGGTGGTCGACCTGTGCTGCGGATCGGGCCGCGATACCTACCTGGCGGCGCAGCTTGTAGGCCCCACCGGCAAGGTCATCGGCGTCGAGCCGAACGCCGAGCGCATGTACATCGGCGAGAAGTACCTCGCGAAGGAGATGAAGCAGTTCGGCTACGACGAGTCGAACGTGGAGTTCCATCAGGGCTGCCCTGAGGATTTGTCGTTCATTCCCGACGATTCGGTCGACGTCGTCATCTCCAACTGCACCTTCAACTTGTCGCCCGACAAGGCGCAGTACGTGCGCGAGGTGCAGCGCATTCTGCGCGAGGGCGGCGAGTGGTACTTCACCGACGTGTTCGCCAATCGCCGTATGGAAACCGAAGTCTCCGACGACATCGACAAGGTCGCCCTTCGCCTGGGCGGCGCCATGTACATCAACGACTTCCGCCGTGTGGTTCAGCAGCTCGGCTTCAACGATCCGCGCTTCCTCATCACCAACAAGGCGCCTTTGAGCGACAAGGAAGCGGAGCTCTTCCCGGGTACCGCTTTTGCGACGATCACGAGCCGTTTGGTGAACACTCCCTATACGTCCGACGTGTGCGAGGACTACGGAGAGTTCGTTACCTACAAGGGCGGGCTTCCCGATTACCCCGACTATTTCCTGTTCGATAAGGACATCAAGTTCCCCGTGGGCAAAGAATGCCATGTGTGCAACAACGTGACGAGCCTGGTCATCCCCGAGTTCGGCGGGCGTTACGCGTCGGTGTTCGACTATAAGGGCAGCCGCGACCATCATGTGGGCGACACCCACGGCGACCATATCATCAAGGTTGCCCCCGATTTCGACGGCGTCGTCGACGAAGACGACCAGCCTGTGCGCGTTTCCTGCTGCTAGCGCTGGTAGAATAACTGCAACTGTGCGGGGCCGCGGGCAAGAGCGGCCCCTTTTCGCGAAAAGGAGAATCACGTGGACAAGATCCGCTTTATGGTTATGAGCGGCTTTCTGGGCGCTGGCAAGACCACGACTATGATCGCGCTTGCGGAATACATGGACCGCAACATTGGCAAGACCGCCATCATCGCGAACGATCTGGGCGCGAACCTGGTCGACACGAGCCTGACCCAGACGTCTGGCTGCACGGTGGCCGAAATCGGCAACGACTGCATCTGCTATCAGATGGACAACACTACCGACCAGATCCGCCGTTTGCGCGACAAGGAAGGCGCGACGTTCGTCATGAGCGACATTCCCGGTTGCGGCGTCGGCGCGCTCGACCATGTGTACCACACGCTGCACGACAACAACGCCGATGAGTTCATCCTCTCGCCGTTCACCGTGCTCGTCGACCCAGAGCGCCTGCGCATGATCATGCCCGAGCACGCGGATATCAACCTGCCCGAAGAGCTCGTTTATCTGCTGAAACTGCAGCTCGAGGAAGCCGACCTCATCGTGCTCAACAAGATCGACCTGCTCGACGACGAGACGATCGATCGCTACATGGGCTTTCTGCACGAGGCATGCCCCGACATTCCCGCGATGAAGATTTCGGCGCGCGACAAGACAGGCATCCCCGAGCTTGCCGAGTACCTCACCACGCACGAAACCGAGCTCAAGAACTTCTCGGTGCGCAACAATCAGGAGTTCGCCGATGCCGAGGCGAAGCTTACCTGGTACAATCGCCGCCTGTATCTGAAGACGAAGGACGGAAGCAAGGTGGATTGCAACGCCGTCGTCGACGATTTGATCGAAGGCATCCGCATGGGGCTTATCGAGAAGAAGCGCAACGTGCCGCATCTGAAGACGTTCGCCACCTCGGGCAACGGCGATTTCTGCAAGGCGTCGCTCATCGGCGTGGACTACGACACCGAGTACGCGCAGCAGTTCCTGCGCGATCACAAGAACATGCGCATGATCATCAACGCGCGCGCCGTGTGCGAATCGCGCCCGCTTGCCCGCATCATGGACGACGCGCTCGACGAGGTGTGCGACAAGTACGATTTGGACTGCCAGGTGTTCTTCACCGAATGCTTCGGCATGGCTGACGAGGGCAGATAATCCATCCCAGGTTGCGCGAGAGTGTCGGCACTGTTCAGTCGCTCGGCAGTCCTGCTCGCGCGAACAGCCCACTGGGCTGTTCGGCTCGTGCGGAACTCGCTTTGTGAACACCGCCGACACTCTCGCTTGGGGCGTGGCTTATCGCTCTATAAAGAGTGAATTCTACCTGCGAGTTTGCGGTTCTAGAGGGGTTATATGACAGACGAGAAGACAGACATTCGCGCTCAGGTGCGCGAGTACTATGGCAAGACGCTTGGCGGGTCCGATGACCTGAAGACCAATGCGTGTTGCTGCTCGACGGAGCGTCCGCCGAAGTACGTGCTCGACGTGATGCCCGATATCGCCGACGAGATCGTCGAGCGATTCTATGGGTGCGGATCTCCCATCCCGCCGGCGCTCGAGGGCGCGACGGTGGTCGATTTGGGCTGCGGCACGGGACGCGACGTGTACGTGCTCTCGAAGCTTGTCGGCCCGACCGGACGCGTCATCGGTGTCGACATGACGCCCGAACAGCTTGCCGTCGCCGAAAGGCACCAAGACGAACAGGCGGCGAAGTTCGGCTTCGAGCAGTCGAACGTGGAGTTCAAAGCGGGCTACATCGAGGATTTGGAAGCGCTCGGCATCGAAGACGGCACGGTCGATCTGGTCGTGTCGAACTGCGTCATCAACCTCACGCCGTTCAAGGATCAGGTGTTTTCCGAGATCTATCGTGTGCTGAAGCCTGGCGGTGAGCTGTACTTCTCCGACGTGTTCTGCGATCGCCGTATGTCCGACGAGCTGCGCGCCGATCCGGTGCTGCGCGGCGAATGCCTGGGCGGCGCGCTCTACATCGACGATTTCCGCCGCATGATGGCGAAGCATGGCTGGGCAAGCTATGTTTTCACCGTGGTTGACGATATCCACGTGTCCGATCTTGCTCTCGAAACGAAGCTCGGCTTCACGTCGTTCACGTCCCGTACGGTGCGCGCTATCAAGGCCGACGGGCTCGAGGATGCTGAGGAGGATTACGGCCAGGTGGCGCGTTACGAGGGCGGTATGCCCGAAATGCCGCGCTACTTCGACTTCACCGACGAGTTGCGTTTCATTAAGGGGCGCGACTATGCGGTGAGCGGCAACATGGCGTGCATGCTCGAACAGTCGCGCTATGGCAGGTACTTCCGGGTCACGCCGCGCGGCGCGCATCGCGGGGCGTTCGACCTTGCGCGTGCTCAGCAGGCATTGGAGCTTCGCCGCGGCAAGCAGAAGGTCGACCTTGCGTACCTTGACGCTGCATGCGAACGCGCCGGCGTTCCCTCGTTCTACGATCGTGTGAACATGCCCGATATCCTGCAAACCAACGAGCGCCAGTCGGTCCTGCAGGTGAACGTCACGTATGCCTGCAACCTCGCGTGCCGCCACTGCTACCTGGAATGCGGCCCCAAAAACACGCAGGCCATGTCGCGCGAGACGATGGAGCAGGTGCTCGCCGCGTTCGTTGCGGGCGGCTACAAGACGCTTGACGTCACGGGTGGGTCTCCCGAGATGCACCCCGATTGCGAGTGGTTCTTGCGCGAGGGGGCGAAGGTTGCCGACAAGGTGATCGTTCGCACGAACCTGACGCTCGAGAGCAAGCCCGAATACGAGCATTTCTTGAACGTGTTCGCTGAGGTGGGCGCCGATGTGTGCGTGTCGTTGCCGTATTTCGACGCGGAAAACGCCGATGCACAACGTGGCCGCGGCGTGTTCGAGCATGCGGTGGCGAATATCCGCAAGCTCAACGAGCTGGGCTACGGACGTGAGGGCGGGCCGGAGCTTGAAATCGTGTACAACGTGGCGGGTCCGTTCCTGCCACCGCCGCAAGAGCTTTTGGCCGACGCATATCGCGTGAAGCTGACCGAGCAGCAGGGCATCGATTTCAACGAGCTCTACGCGTTCAACAACTTCCCGCTGGGGCGCTTCGCGATGGACTTGGCCGATGCGGGGCTTACCGAGGATTACTTGAAGCTTCTGCACGACAACTTCAATGCGTTCGCGGTGGGGAAGATTATGTGCCGCGATCAGGTGAACGTCGACTACGACGGTCGTCTGTACGACTGCGAATGCAACCATGTGCTCGAAATGCCCATCCAGATCGATGGGCGCGATGCAACGGTGGCCGACATCGTGGACAAGCCTTTGCCGCCGCGAGAGGTGCGCACGAACCCGGTGTGCTACAGCTGCGCCGCCGGTGCCGGCTCGAGCTGCGGAGGGTCGCTTATCTAGAACGATGTGCGCGAGTCGTATCTGCTCGCTAACTTATTAGCTCGGAGCAATAGCAAGCTCTCGTGAAATACCGTAAGATGAAGAAAGCCCCAGTACATGGGGCTTTCGGCAAGTCAGATTGCCACCTACGTGGCGCCTGCAAGCAGGCATTTTTGGCAAAGCCGTATTTTGACTCGCAGTGTCGATCCGACTGGCAATCGGAGACGACGTCACTGTACCACAAACCGAAAGGGTGGTTGGCGTGAACTTGCGGAATTTCAAGGGCGACTACAGCGTCGGACTCGATATGGGAACCGGCTCCGTTGGCTGGGCGGTGACGGATGAAGATGGCCAGCTGCTCCATTTCAAGAAGCAGCCGACGTGGGGAAGCCGCCTGTTCGACAGCGCTCAAACGGCCGCTGAGGCTCGAACTCCACGAGGGCAGCGCAGGCGTTACGTGCGCCGTCGTTGGCGTCTCGATTTGCTGCAAAGTTTGTTGCAAGAAGAAATCGAGCGCGTCGACTCCGATTTCTTTCTGCGCTTACGTCAATCGCGTCTGGTGAAAGACGATTCGAATAAAACCACCTCGAACTACCGCTGGCCGCTGTTCAACGACAGCGACTTCACCGAGGTTGATTACTATAATAAGTTTCCTACCATTTATCATCTGCGGAAATGGCTTATGGAAACCGACGAAAAGGCGGACATTCGCCTCGTCTACCTGGCGCTTCACAATATCGTGAAGCATCGTGGCAACTTCTTGCGCGAGGATCAGAAAAACCCTTCCTCGAAGAATGCCAACCCCGATAAGGCTGTCGAAGAGCTTTGCCGTGCTCTCAAGGAATGGACTGAAGGTCAAGAGGGCGAATGCGGCACGCTAAACGGAAACGAAATCGTCGCTGCGCTCACGGCGAAGGGAATGCGGCCGTCGGAACGTGCGGCGGAACTTGTGGATTTGCTCCCTGTTTCGTTTGGGGATGGCGACAAAACGGCCGATAAAAAGCTTAAAAAAGCGCTCGCCAACGCCATGGTCGGCTTGAAAGTCGAGTTCAAGGATGTGTTCGGCGACTTCGCTTCCGAGGGAACGAAGATCTCGCTTACGGATGACGAGGCGCCCGAGGCGCTTTTGGAGGCGTGCCCCGATGAGGGCAAAGAGCTTTTCGAGGCGCTTCAAAAGGTGCACTCGGCCTATGTTCTTCAGGGGTTGTTGTCGTATGCTCCGGGCGAGAGCATCTCGGCGAACATGATTGCGAAGTACGATCAGTATGCTCGCGATTTGAAAACGCTGAAGGCGTTGGTTCGCGAATGCCGCCCCGATTCGTATGACGAATTTTTCCGTGGGGCGCTTTACGAGGACGGAAGCGGCTACGACATGTTCGCTTCCAAGGGATACACGCGCTATAACCTCGGGAAGATTTCCTACGACGACTTCGCCAAGGAAGTGAAGAAGCTTTTCGCTGGCACGAACGCCGAGAGCGACGAGCGCTACGATGCCATGATGGATGCCTTCGACGATCAGCGCTTTCTGCGCCGTCTGAAAACGAGCGATAACGGAAGCATCTGCTATCAGCTGCACCTGGAGGAAATGGAAGCGATCGTCGACAACCAGGGCCGCTTCTATCCGTCGCTTGCTGCTGAAAAGGAAAAGCTTCTGTCGCTGGTGAAGTTCCGCATTCCGTACTACGTGGGGCCGCTGACGCAACGTAATGCACGTCTCGATGCGCATGATAAGCCGCGTTTTGCCTGGTCAGAGCGCAAGCCGGGAACCGAAGGCATTGCGATCACGCCATGGAACTGGGAAAGTGTCATCGACAAAAGCCTGAGCGCCGAGAAATTCATCACGCGCATGACGGGTGTGTGCACGTATCTGCAGGGTGAGGACGTGCTGCCGAAATGCTCGCTTCTCTACGAGGAGTTCTGCGTGTTGAACGAGCTGAACGGCATGCGTTGGACATCCGACGGCGACGACGAGCGGCGTTTCGACGCCGAGCAGCGTGCGGGGATGATGCGCGATCTGTTCCGCAAGACGCGCACCGTTTCGAACAAGAAGATCGCCGATTGGCTTGTGCAAAACGGCTATGCACATTCGCCGAAGGTTTCGGGCGGGCAAAACGAAACGGGACTGGAATCGAAGCTGAGCTCGTATATCTTCTTTGCGAAGGACGTGTTCGGCACAGGTGAAGTTGCCGATGCGGACGTGCCGATGGTGGAAGAAATCATCCAGTGGAACACGCTGTTTGAAGACCGTTCGATCCTGAAGGAAAAGCTGCAGGAAAAGTACGGCGATGCGGGCGAAGGCCGCTTGAATGCCGAGCAAATCAAGAAGATCTGCAAGAAACGCTTTGCCGGGTGGGGCCGTTTGTCGGAGCGGTTCCTTACGGGGCTTAAGGTCGACACGCAGCTGGGTGAGAAATCCATCATGGATGTGCTGCGCGAGGGGGACCCGAACGCCGATGCCCGCCGTGGGCGCACGATGGTCCTCATGGAAGTGCTGCATGACGATGACCTGGGTTTCCAGGAGAAGATCGACGCGTTCAATCGCGCGTATTTCGCTGAGGCGGGAAGCGCTTTGGGCGTGAACGACCTTCCCGGGTCGCCCGCGATTCGCCGTAGCTTGAACCAGGCTATTCGCATCGTCGACGAGATCGCGCACATTGCCGGGCATGCGCCGGCGAACGTGTTCGTCGAGGTCACGCGCGACGACGAGATGGGTAAGAAGGGTCGCCGCACCTCGCGTCGCTACGATCAGCTGAAAGAAGCGCTCGCTGCTTTCAAGAAGGACGACCCGCAAATCTGGAAGGAAATCCAGGCGACGAACCCGGCCGACCTCGACGAGCGCCTCACCTTGTATTTCATGCAGCGCGGTAAGTGCCTGTATTCGGGCAGGCCGATCAACATTGATCAGCTTTCGAATGCGGGGCTTTACGAAGTCGACCACATCATTCCGCGTGCTTACATCAAAGATGACAGCCTCGAGAACAAGGCGCTCGTGCTTCGCGAATGCAACCAGCGCAAGACGGACTCGCTTCTGCTCGACGAGGGCATTCGCCGCAATATGGCCGGCTATTGGCGCAGCTTGCACGATGCGAAGCTCATCGGCGACAAGAAATTCAATAACCTCATGCGCTCGAGCATCGGGGAAAACGCCATGCGTGGGTTCATCGCGCGCCAGTTGGTGGAAACAAGTCAGATGGTGAAGCTGACGCAATCGCTGCTCGCGGCGAAATATCCCGATACGAAGGTCACGCCGGTGAAAGCAAGCATGTCGCACAATCTGCGTGAGGCAGCTGGTTTTGTGAAGTGCCGTGAGGCGAACGACTTCCATCATGCACACGATGCGTTTTTGGCGTGCCGGGTCGGGCTTTTCATTCGGAAATGGTATCCGGACATGTACGACCAGCCGATTCGCTATACGCGTGCGATGCGCAAGTACGTGCAGGAGCAGGCGGAGGAATTCAAGAAGACGCACCATGCGCCGGGCACGAGCGGTTTCGTGGTCGGGCGCTTCATGAGTTCGTTCGTCGATACCGATACGGGCGAGCTGTGGGAAGGCACCGAAGAGGTCGAAGGCATCCGCCGCGCGCTGAACTATCGCCAGTGCCATATCACGCGCATGCCGATGGAGGACTCGGGCGCGTTCTGGAATGCGACGATCTACTCGCCGCGTGATCCGAAGATGGGTCCAAAGTTGGCTTTGTCGTTGAAGGGCGATCTTGACCCGAAAACATATGGTGGCTATTCAAGCCAACAGTTTGCGTATTTCTTCATTTACGAAGCGCGCGACAAAAAGGGGCGCCCCGCGTTTCGCTTCTCGCAGGTTCCCGTGTGGCTGGCGTCGCGTATCGCGAATGAAGACGGTGCACTGGAGCAGTATGCGCGTGAACAGGCCGAAAGCGAGAAGCTCGAGTTTGTGCGTGTCCAGCGTGCGAAGGTTCTGAAGAAGCAGTTGATTGAGATTGATGGAGACGAACTGATTATTACTGGGGCCGAGGAAGTAAGAAATGCGAGGCAGTATGCATTTAATTCCAGCGAAATTTCTCTTTTGAAGACCGCGTCTGCAAAAGATGATAAGAATGAGTTTAACACAAACACTCTGTCCGATAGCTACGATGTTCTATTCACGACGATGGTGAAGCGGGGCAATTTAGTAGCAAAAGGCCTGATGAAGAAGCTGGTTCTTAGCGATCGAATTACCCGATTTAAGGGGCTTGATTGTCCGGAGAAGGAGTCTCTTGTTTTGCAGCTCGCCGCTATTGTTAATGCGTCAAATAGGCAAATCGATCTATCTAAAATCGGAGGGGCAAAGACTGCGGGACAGTACAAAGTTACTTTTAACAAAGTCCTCAACGACCCCAACACGGATTTCTACATCATCGACCAGTCGGTGACGGGTATGTTCGAGCGGAGGACGCGCGTTGGCCTTTAGAAATATCGTCATCGCAAGCCCCTGCAAGCTTTCCTATAAGGGAGGCTATCTGGTGGTGCGCAAGGAAGACGATACGACGAAGGTTCATCTATCAGAGATAACGTCCATCGTGTTGCAAACGAACCAGGTCTACATCAGTGCATACCTGCTTTCGGAACTTGCGAAGGAAAAGATATCGTTTGTAGTGGCCGATGAAAAGTGCAATCCTATCGGCCACTACTTGCCGTTGTACGGCTCGCATAACACGAGCAAGCGAATCAGCGAGCAGCTCGAATGGGGAGAGCCTATCAAGAAGCGCGTGTGGCAGCGCGTCGTGAAGGACAAGATCGCTCATCAAAGCAGGGTACTCAGCGCGCGGGCGTGCGAGGCGGAAGGTGCCATGCTTGCGCAACTGGTTCCCGAAGTGCGGTCGGGCGACACGACGAACCGGGAAGCTCATGCAGCGCGTGTCTATTTTCAGGTGCTGTTCGGTCAGGGCTTCTCGCGCGACGACGACACGCCGATCAACGCGGCGCTCAATTACGGGTACGGCATTCTTCTTTCCGCGGTCAACCGTGAAATCGTTGCGCGTGGGTATCTTACCCAATGCGGCATCTGCCATCGCAATGAGTTCAATCAGTTCAATTTAAGCTGCGATTTCATGGAACCCTTCCGTCCTATCGTCGACAGGCTCGTGTTCGACAATGTCGACGGCGAATTCGGGAAACAGGAAAAATACCTGCTCATCGATATGCTCAATCAATCGATTCCCTACCGGGCCGGCAGGTATCGTGTGGGCTCGGTGATCGGGCTGTACGTGCAGGACTGTCTCTGCGCGCTGAACAAGCGTTTGTCGGTCGATGAAATCGAAGCGTTCGACGTGCTATGAATGAGAAGGCGAGGGTTCGGTATATGCGACTTATGCTGTTCTTCGACCTGCCGGTCGCCACGGCGAAGCAACGGAAAGACTATCGCCTGTTCAGGAAGTTTCTGCTGAAGGACGGGTTCCTTCCCTTGCAAGAATCGGTGTATGCGAAGCTTGTCGTGAACGATGCGGCGGCGGGAAGCGCCATCTCGCGCGTTCGGAAGCATCGGCCGCCTGCGGGTTTGGTGCAGATTCTTAAAGTGACTGAAAGCCAGTTCGCGACCATGGAATACGTCACGGGCGACCGACCGGAATACGACGAGGTCGACACCATGGAAGAGCTCTTGATTCTATGAAAATCGTGCTGACGGGGCTGGAGAATCCCATCGATATTGCGCCGGGGTTCGCAACGACGTTGCAAGTGGAAAACGAGGCGCTGTTTGCAAGGATTGCGCGTTCGCTCGTTTCACTTCAGGGGCGGGAAGCGGTCGAGCCGTTTACGCTCTGGGAAGGCGATGCCGAAGCGAAGCCGTCGTCTGCGCTGCTCGCTGTGCCCGATGCGCTGAATCTACCGTGGGA
>CAKUIV010000005.1 GCA_934661105.1 uncultured Ellagibacter sp.
AAAAGTTTTTCAACCGTTCCCGAGCGTTTTTTACTGTTATTACTTGACTCTCATTTAATTGTCTGTCTTGCAACAGCATTTTATTGAAGCTGTACACTTCTGTCATGGCAAAAAAAAGAAACCCCGCCGCTCCATAAGGAGCAGACGGGGTTTGCAACCGTATATGTTCCAGAAGAAACTAGCGCTTCGAGAACTGCGGACGCTTACGAGCCTTCTTCAGGCCGTACTTCTTGCGCTCGACCATACGAGCGTCGCGCGTAAGGAAGCCAGCCTTCTTCAGCTCGGCGCGATAGTCGCCAGCCTCAAGCAGGGCACGGGAAATGCCGTGGCGCAGCGCGCCAGCCTGACCGGAGATGCCGCCGCCATTGCAGCGAGCGATCACGTCGAAGTGATCCATGGTGTCGGTCACCTTGAACGGGGTCTTGGCGTAATCAACCAAAGCCTCGCGGCCAAAGTACTCGACGGCGTCGCGACCATTGACGGTCACCTTGCCGGTACCGGGAACGATACGCACGCGAGCAACGGCGTTCTTGCGACGGCCAGTGCCGTAATACAGAGCTTCAGCAGCCATGATTAACCCTCCATCTTGATCTCGCGGGGCTTCTGAGCCATATGCGGATGCTCAGGACCAGCGTACACCTTCAGTTTCTTGCCCTGCGCACGGCCAAGCGTGTTCTTCGGCAGCATGCCCTTGACGGCATGCTCGATGACGCGCTCGGGGTGCTTCTGCATGGCCTCGGTGAAGGTTTCGGACTTAAGGCCGCCGGGGAAACCGCTGTGGCGGTAATATTCCTTGGCTGCCGCCTTCGTGCCCGTCACGCGAATTTTGTCCGCGTTGATGATGATCACGAAGTCGCCCGTGTCAACATGCGGGGTGTACTGCGGCTTGTGCTTGCCCTTGAGAATCTGAGCTGCCTTGGCGGCAACACGGCCAAGAACCTGATCGGTTGCATCGATCAAGACCCATTCGCGCTCGACTTCGCCGGGCTTCGCATAATACGTCTTCACTTGCTTCCTCCAATAGATACTCTTGCCTCGAACATCAAGCCTCATCGGCTTGCGACGAGGACGCTTGCGCGTTACCGCAAGCAGGTGTTTGTTTTCAAAAGTGCAGATCGGTCGAACGCCGGTTTCCTACGCCGGCACGCGTGGCTCAGGCCTGGACTCCGTTGCCTCTGCGCCTTCTTCCCTCTGCTTTCACGGGGCTTTTGAAAGCGAACTTTTGTAGTCTACCCGCCTTGTTCGGCCAAAGTCAATAATCAATCGTCTTATTCGAAGCCATCTGCAGAAAGTCTTCGAATTGCAGGGGGGATTCCCCAACGATTCGCGCCTCCCCGTCTCCTCGCATATCGAGCGCGACCCAATCCATATCGTGACGATTCCGTTTAAGCGATAACGCGTAATCTCTGTTGGTTATAACCCGGCTCCCGCTTTCTTTGCTACTATTGCGATACTGCTCTAACTGGAAGGAGGCATTCGTGCCTATCAAAATTCCCGATTCCCTGCCCGCGCGCGCGACGCTTGAGGACGAGAACATCTTCGTCATGACCGAATATCGCGCACTGCATCAGAACATCCGCCCGCTGCGCGTGCTCTTGTTGAATCTCATGCCGACCAAAATCACCACTGAAACGCAGATCCTGCGTAAGCTTTCCAACACGCCGCTCCAAATCGAGGTCGAGCTGCTCCGCACGAAAAGCCACGTCGCAAGACACGTATCGGAAGAGCACCTTGAAACCTTCTACGTGTCGTTCGACGACGTGAAAGACCAGCATTTCGACGGCCTGATCATCACCGGCGCGCCGGTCGAGCTGCTCGACTTCAGCGACGTCGACTATTGGGACGAGCTCACGCGCATCATGGACTGGTCGAAGGCCAACGTCCACTCGACGCTTCACATCTGCTGGGGCGCGCAGGCCGGCATCTACTACCGCTACGGTATCGAGAAGTACGAGCTTCCCGAAAAGACGACGGGCGTGTTCGACCACAGGGTCGTGAAGCCTTCGTCGCCTTGGGTGCGCGGATTCGACGACCACTTCTTCGCACCCCACTCTCGCTACACCAACGTGCACGCCGCAGACATCGAGGCGAACCCCGATTTGGAGATCATCGCCATTTCCGACGAGGCGGGCGTTTACATGGCGAAGAGCACCGACAGCCGCAACTTCTTCGTGTTCGGCCACCCCGAATACGACCGCGAAACCCTCATGTGGGAATATGAGCGCGACTCGAAGGATCACCCCAACGCAGCGCTTCCCAAGCACTACTTCCCCGACGACGACCCGGCGCGTCCGGTGCAGTCGACCTGGCGCGCACATGCCCAGCTGCTTTACACGAACTGGCTCAACTACTACGTGTACCAGACGACGCCGTACGACATCAACGCGATCGGCGAAGAGGAACGCCGATGAGCGACTCGTCGCCCAAACGCAGACGGCTCACCGCCGAAGAGCTGCTCGAGCAAGCGGCGCAGAAGCGTCCGAAGCGACCGGATCCGTGCATTCGCGCGGAGAACGAGGACGACGATGGATACGACCCGTATTCCGACCGTCGGGAGCGAACGCCGCTCTTCGAACGCGATCCCTGGTCGTAGCTAACGCGAGCGAGAACGCGCAAGGGCCCCGAACCGCACCGGTGCGGTTCGGGGCCCTTGTCGATTGCAAGAGCGCCCGCTCGTTTACCCCTGCGGCCCCGCCGCGCTCGGCGGCTCGGGAGCGCGCGTCGCACCGCCCGGGTTGATGGTCATGCTCTCGAAACGGTTCGCCATGAAATCGTCGTCGAAGTAGGTGGCATAGAATTCCTCGACCGGCGTTTCCGGTTCATGCCCCGAAAGCCGTTCGTACCAGCAATCGAGCGATTGGAGCGTCATGATGGCATTCGCGAGCATGAGCACCGTGCACACAGCGGTCACGGTATAGCGCAGTTTCCAGGGGATCAGGTTCACGATATCGAGCATCTTCGGCAGAAGCGCCTTTATCCACAGCACGCCGAGCATGCCCCACATCGCCATGAACATACCGTTGGTACGCCCGTCGATCGACAGGAACGTTCCCGTGTAATCCCAGGCCACGGCACCGAACGCCATCTCCATGAACCAACTGACGAAGAATTCGAAGGCGCCGCCGATAACCGCGCTCACCAAGAAGATGACGGGCACCGGTTTGTCATGGAAGCGGTTGAGCGCCATGGTCATGAGCACGGCGCCGACGCCGTAAATCGGCGAGAACGGCCCGAACAGCATGCCCGCGCGGTCCTGATATTCCCCGGGGACCACGACGATGAAGTGATAGACGACCTCGATGACCAGGCCGAGAACGCTGCACACCACGAAAATCCAGAACACGTTGAAGAAGTTGAGCGCGATGTAGCCGCGCCCCGTCTCGTCAAGCCCGAGCGTGCCCTCTTCGGCTTGGTCGCGCGTTTCCATGTCGCGGAGCTTTCGCTGGAGCTGGCGCTCTTCGGCAAGCGAGGGATCGACGTAACCCGAGATGAAGAACAACGCAATGAGGATGGCGCAGTTGAAGAGAAGCGTTTCGTGGATGCCGCTCAGCATGATGCTGCACGCAATGGCCACCGCATCGAGGGCCATGAGAACCTCGGCGGTGACAGCGGCGAAGCGACGCCTGTCGCGCAAGAGCCTGATCCCCAAAAGCACCGATACGATCGTCATGGCAAGGAGCGCCGCGACGAGAACGATGGTGACGACAACCGGCGTCATCGCTTCGTCGGCAAGCCCGCCCGAACGCGCAAGGTGGACAAGCGCGATTGCGCTCATAATCATCATAGGCAGCGTCGCCGCACCGACGACGATGCACAAGATGCCGAACACCTTGAGCGCCACGGGAAGCTTTCGCTTCGGTTCGGAAGCAAATTCCAAGCCCGCGCGCCCGCCATGCTGCTTCTCTTGGCTTTCGATGTCCTTTGCCATGCGTCCCCTTCGGTTTCATCGCGTACGTAGCCTTATTATACGGGAGAATGCGAAGCGAAAACGGAAACGGGGCGATGACGCCTGTGCGACAAGCGCGAATGGAAGGCGCAAGGAATTTAGCGCCCTACACAGATTGCGCCAAGTCCACGAATTCGCCCGCTTCAAGCTCGTAAAAACCGCGCACCGTCTTGTCCGCAGCCGCCGAAAGATCCTCGAACGTCCCCGACTCATCGCAATCATAGACCGCGAGGGCATGGAATCCCGCACGTTTCAAGGTGCCGATGGCGTACACCGCGTCTTCGAAACCCCAGGTCATCGTTGTTTCGGTCTCCATAAGATCCCGTGCGCGCTCGTAAACGGCCGGCTCACGCTTGGGTTTTCCCACGTCGTCGACGGATACGACCGCATCGAGCAGGGGCAAAAAACCGGTATGGGAAAGCCCCGCGCGCAAAAACGCGACCGGACTCGAAGACGCGACCGAAAGACGGACGCCGAATTCGGAAAGCCCCTGCACAAACGGCAGAGCGCCCCGACGCGCAACGGAGCGCGTGGAGTAGTACTCCAGCATGTAGTCGTTCACCATGGAAACGACGTCGTCGGCCGATGAGCCGAGCCCGAATTTCTCGTGGAAGAAGCGTCCCGCTTCGGGCGTGGTGAGCGTTGTGAGCAGATCGCGGTCCGCTCCGGTGAGCTCGCCGCCTGCGCGATGCGCGAATTCCGACTCCATCTCGCGCCATGCGCCCATGCTATCGAGCAATGTGCCATCGCAATCGAAGATAACCCCGATCGTTTTCCCTTTCATTCGAGCCCCCTAGCCCCAGTTTCCGAAAACGAATCGCTGCACGTCCTGATTCACCATGATCAGGAAAAATCCAAGGAACAGGATCATCCCTGCGGCGCTCAAGTACCCCAAGACGCGCATGGAGACGTTCTTCCGAGTCAGCTTTTGGAACACCTCGACAACGAAACGGCCGCCATCAAGCGGAGGAATGGGAATAAGGTTCATGACTCCAAGCGACACCGATAGCATCGCCATGAAGAAGACGAACTCGAGCACACCGGCGTCGGCATAGGTCTTCGACATGACCGCGATTCCCACAACCGATGTCGAGTTCGACACGACTTCGCCCGCCGTCTGCGGGTTGAACAGGCTTGCCACCATCTGGAACACCGTCGCGATATAGGAGAACCCGGCTTCGATCGAGCGCAGCGGGGACACCGTCATATGCGTCACGTCACCCGTTTGGGAGTTCGCGACATCGATGCCCACAACCGAGTACACCAACACGAACACGAGCACCGCGAACAACAGGTTCACGACGATTCCAGCAAGGAGGATGACCGTGCGCTTCCAAAACGGCAGGCTTCGGTACTGCTGGCGATATTCGCTTTCGAACAGCCCGTGCTCGTCGTCGACCAGGCGCGGCTGCCCGAGCTCGTAGGGCAAAGGCGCCGGGTCGCCCGCTTTCTCGGCAGTCCTGACCTCCTTCTTCGTCGGACGGTACGCCGCAGCGCGATACGTGTTGAACTCATCTTTCTTCGTCGGCGCGACAGCGCTTCCCCATTCGACCAGCTCATCGAGGGCCTCAAGCGCCTCGTCGTTGCTTATATGGCAATCACTTGCAATATCTTCCATGTTCGCCGTGCCGCGACGGTAGAGCGCCGCGAGAACCGGTTCGAGATGAGGGCTCATCTCCCCCGGCTCCATACCGCACACCTTCGCATAGCCGCCCAAGGGGACGATCGTGATGCCAAAGCGCGTGCCCGCGCGGGTGAACCCGATTCCCGGACCTGGGAACCCGATCATGAATTCGGTTACGCGAACGCCAAACGCCCGCGCCGCAAGGTAATGCCCTCCCTCGTGGATAAGCACCAGAAATCCCAGAGCGATTGAAACGTACACGACCATCAGGACGATATCCAGCAAAGCAGCTCCTTCAAGGGAAACGCGGCTCGCAAAACCGCAGGACTCGAAACGTAACTCAGGCTCAGTATAGGAAAACGAGCGCATCGCCCTCGCCTATTCGGGAAAAACCTACAACGTGAGCATCGTCTGTTGCTGCAGCGTTACCCAACAGTCCGTTCGGAAAAGGCCGAATCGGAGCAGGACAGAAGCCTTGAGGGGCAAAGAAGGCGCCTCGAGGACGAAGCGGGTCGTTCTCAGGCAATCGGGTCGGACTTTTGTCGAAAGCGCGTTGGAATTCGTCGACCCTCAACCGTATTCGCAGGACGACCGTCCCAACAACCGACGCGCGCAACGCGCAAACCGCGCACCCCTCCTCACGTAATCCCGCACGTATCGTTGAGCTCCCTACGCGGGACCCATCCTCCCGCAAAGCAAGCGATCGAGAAAGGAGAGCATATGGAAACCATCGGCAAACGCCCAGTCGCGAAAGGAGGCGCTGCATGGACAGCAGACGAGCATCGAGCTTGAGGACATCCCCTCTCAAGGCGAAGATCGTTCGAATCGCGCTCGCCACCCTGCTCGCAGTCGGCATCATCCCCGCCTGCACGCTTGCCCAAGCGGACGTCGCCGTTGCGGCAAGCGGCAGCGCCTCCATCGAGTACATTCCCGAAGACTCCTTCACCCCAGAGGGATTCAATTGGGGCATCAACTTCACCGACGTTCGCGCCATCAGGGGTTTCAGCGAGGAATCGAACATCGCGCAGTTCTACCCACGCGACTACGATGAGCTCGCGAAACCCGGCGATCGAGGATTCGCGGCGCGCATCGGGCGATCGACGCCGAAAGGGAGCTTCGCGCTCCGCTACACCGGAGCCACGCACAACGGCGACGTCGTCGACGCCGTCGTCACGCTTTCCGATTGGAACTACGTCGAGCCCATCATGTCGAATGGGGAAACCGGGTGGGACGAATACTACGAACGCGGCGATTACGATACTTTCCAACCCGGCGTTTTCGTGAACACGAACTACCAGCGTCATGCCTCCCTTATCGAGAACTTCAATTTCTACACCGTCGGGCTCACCGATCTCGTCGTAGAAGTTGAGTTCTTCTATTCCGGGACAAACGATCCCTACGAGATAAAAGGGCATGCAACGTGCATCGACCTTGACGTCGGCCAAAAATTCGGATTCGGCGGCGCGACCACGCTCGCGCAGGTTGTCGCGGAAAACGACTTCCTTTCGATAGACAGCGAAAGGAAGCTCGTCACGTCGCCCAACTATCCCTGTGGGGGCGTCGACGACCCACACGGCGCGATCAGCGCCGACCCAAACGACCCGCTGTACAAGCTCGGACTCGTGGGCGCCTATTTCGATACCACGGGACAAAGGCGCGGCATGCCCTGCGAGCTCACGTTCGTGACGAGCTGGACCGGCATCGACTCGACGGCGCAGTCCTTCTTCGCCATGACAAACGAATTTCTCACCGCACCGAACCCCAAAGACGATGCGACCGACATCGGTAAGCTCAAGGTCACGAAGACCGCGGACAAGACGGAAGGGGTGTCCCTCGGGGATGTCGTCACCTACACCGTCGACGCTCCCGTGCACGAACGCGGCGTGACCTGCCGAAACGGATATTCATACACCGATTTCGAAATCGTCGACGTCTTACCCGGCGAGATGCGCTATGTCGACGGTTCGGGTTATCTTGCCGATGAACAGGGACGACGTATCGAAGGTGCCGGGAAAATCATCTACGAGGGGCACGGAGGCGCGGCTACCGTCGAGAACACGGTAAAGTTCGAGTTCTCACGCGACTATCTCGCCCATTCCATGCGCATGCAGGGCGAGCATTACCGTTTCGTCTTCAAGGCCGTCCTGACCGAATATCCCGCCGACGGATCGCTCTTCGTCTCGAATCGCGCGTACGCTCACGTGAATAACAGCGGCGCGTATTTGAGCAATTCGGTCGAAACGACCCTCGTCACGCCTCAATGGCACGTCGACAAGACGGCCGACGCCTACGAACACGAGGTCGGCGACGTAGTCTCGTTCGCTTCCGTGTTCACACAGACCGAGAAGAACGCGCAATGCCGCGAAGCGGTGCTTTCCGACAACCTCCCCGAAGGCATGCGGCTTATCCCCGAAACCGTTCAGGCAACGGGAATGAAAAACCTGCCCTCCCCAAGCATCAACGAAAACCGCTGGAGTTACTCCCTCGACAAGTTCAACTACGGCGACACGCTGACCGTCACCTACCAGGCAATCGCCCTGCAATCAGGAAACGGGGCAGAGCAGGTGAACCTTGCCTCCGCCCACGCCAACAACTGCATGGACGCCGACGACCCCGCCGAAATTTGGACGAACACCGCAAAACTTACCGTGCAGAAGAGCGCCGACTACTACGAGCACTACGTCGGGGCATCTGACGTGGACGCCGGCGTCGTCGAGTATACGATCGTGGTCGAGAACACGAAAGAAGGCACCATCGCGAACAACGTCGCGATAAGCGACACGAGCCTTCCCGAGGGAATGAAAATTGGAAGGACGAATGCGGGTGATCTCGAGCTCGACGTCCGCGGCATCCCCGACTCCGTCGATTACCCGACGGAGGGAGGCGATCGCACCCACGGCGAGACGAGCGTGCGCACGGTGACGTGCGACGTCGTTCCCGATGGGACGGGTTTTTCAGCCGCCATCAACCACCTGCCGGCCAACACCCCCGTGACGATCGTTTATCGATGCCATCCGGAAGAATCGGTTGCCGGATGGGAAGTCGAGAACACAGCGACCGCCATCGCCGACAATGCCCTCCCAGAAAACGACGACGCCCTTATCTGGGTGAATCAACCGGCTCTCGACGTCGAGAAGACGGCTTCCCTTTCCCATTACACCGTCGGCGATTTCGCCACCTACCACATCAAAGCGACGAATACGACGCCCGGAACGCTTGGCCGAAACCTCGTCATCTCCGACTTACTGCATACCGAAGGAGTCGAATTGCAACGCGACAGCATAAAAATCTGGGATTCGGACGGCAACGATATCACCGACTCGTGCGCGATCCGCACGAACAGGAACAAGCCGAGCTTCATCATCGAAACGCACAAGAACCTGATAAGCAGCACCGACGCTCGCACGACCTGGAGCTTCGGCGAGCAGGAAACCTCAGGGAATAATCCCTTAGGGTCGACGGGCGAGACCGCGGTGTATGTTGACTACACCGTCGCCATCGCCGATGCAGCACTGGCGGGAAAGACGGTCGATAACACCGCTCTCGCCGTGGTCGACGAGCCGAACACCAGAACGACCGACGACGAAAGCATCACCGTGAAAGGCGCAAAACTCCGCATCCAGAAACGCTCCGATAAAGCGACCTACGAGGTCGGCGATACCGCCCACTACGAGCTTTCAGTCTCGCAGACGCGAGAAGACGTAACAGCGCACAACGTCACCCTCAGCGACTCTTTCGATGACGACGCCTGCGCGGATATAGACATCGACAGCATCCGCATGTTCGACAGCGAAGGGGTCGCCGTAAGGCCGAAGTCGATCGCGTCTCAAGTCGATGACGGGGGAAACGTCATCGGTTTCCTCTTGGAAACGGGACTCGACCTTTCCGACGAGGAAACGATCGACGTCGCTTATGACGCCATGATGAAAGAAGAGCGGAGCCAGGCAGAAAACCGCGCGCGAGCCGACGCCGATGATGCAGCAGGAGATTCGACCCGCCACGACGTCACCGTAATCGGCAAGCGAGCCACCGCCGCCATCGAGAAAGAGGCGAGCCCGCATGCGATCCGCATCGGTGACCTCGTTTCCTACACCATTACCGCAACGGTAACCGAGGGAACGGCGCGCAATGCCGTCATCTCCGACAAGAGCTTGCCCGACGGGATGACCATAGACCTGAACAGCATCTCTGTCGAGATAAACGACAGCGCGTTCGATTCCACCCCACTGCGCGCCTCGGGGAACAAGTTCTCGCTCGAACTTGGAACCCTTTCTCGAAACGACTGCGTAAAAGTGTCGTTTTTGGCAAAAGTCGAAGACCAATCGCTTATAGGAAGACGCGTTGTCAACAACGCCGTCCTTTCATCTCCCGACTTCGACGCCGATCTCATGGCACAAGCGAGCATCGACGTGGAAAAAGCGTTCGATGAACCCACGCCTTCCGCAACCGTGAAGAAGACGGCGTCAAGGGAAAGTGCCCGAGAAGGCGACGCCATCACCTACGCCATTTGCATCGAATCGGGGGAAGCCGACCTGGAGGATACACACCTGGAAGATATGGGTATGCCCGACGGCGTCTCCATCGATTACGAGACGTTCGTCTTGACGGTCGACGGCAAGGCCTCGCCAGCATCATTCGAGCGCAAAGAGCCGAACTCGTTTTCGCTTTCGCTTGGCCGCGTGCCGGCGAAATCTCAGATAACGATAGAGTACGAAGCGATCGTTGAAGACGCATCGCTTGCTGGGGACAAGGTTGAAAACTCGGCGACCTTGACTTCGGCAAGCCTCGACGACGATCCCTTCGCCAAAGCAGAAGTCGTCGTCACGGCAAACCCGCCATCGAAGCCCGATGCCGTAATCGTCAAGTCGGTCGATAAAGAGGTCGCAAGCATCGGGGAGGAGCTTGCATACGAAATCGAAGCGAGAGCCGTCGGCGGAGCCGTTGCCGATGTTCGGATCGACGACACGAAGCTGCCCGAAGGAGTTCCCATAGATTTCGAAAGCATCTCCATCGAGATTGACGGCGCGCGCATCGATGCACCGATTGAAAGCGACGGAAACGCGTTTTCTGCAACTGTCGGGACTTTGCCCGAGGGAAGCACCGCCACGATATCGTTCAAAGCCCTTCTCGAGGACGAATCGCTTGCAGGAACGAAGTTCTCGAATCGAGCCACGCTTTCGAGTCCGAGCCTCGAGGACGACAAGGTTGCCCATGCCGTTATCTCGGTCGAATCGGAATCCGAACCCGACCAGCCCGCTACCGGACAGCAACCGAAAGAGAAAGCAGGCAGCGCCTTAGGGAAAACGGGCGACTTCGCCTTAAGCGCAGCACTGAAGACGTTGCCGGTTGTCGCGGCGCTCGCCTTTGCCGCGACGGTCTTTTCGCTTGCAAAGCGCACCGTCTCCAAACGCCGACGCCCCTAGACTCCAGGTTTCGAGCAGACGATAAAACCGTTCTAAGAGATCGGGGCGGTTTTATCGCAAGGTTTCTTATTATTCTCACGCCTTGTTCTCATTTTATACGGTACCTTATAAAGAACAGGGAAAGGGGCAGGTAATGGCAAAGTATCGACTGATAAATGGATTCATCATCCCCGAGGAGATCACGCGTCGTGCGACCGAATCGAAAGTCGTCGGACGGAGCGATTGCTTCGAAGAGCAACAACCAGGTCGCCCTCGCCTGTCGGAGGAGCCGAATTCCAACCTGTCGTTCAAATGCCCCGAATCGAACGCGAAGATGATCGCCTACGCGGCGAAGATAAGCGGAACGGGCAAATCGGAATTCATGCGCGAAGCCGCCATCGAAAAGGCCGCCCGGATCATCTCGATGTACCAGGCAAAAGAGCCTTCCCTCGACTAAACCGTGCCTCGTCGGCGACTGAAACCTCGCATTCAAAGCTCCGGCCCTCGCCTTCAAACGAAAGCGAGGGCCGGATTCGCGCCTATCTGATGCTTTCCCTTGCTTTTGCGCGCGCCCAGGAATCGAGCGATTCAAGCTGCTCAAGGCTCTCGACCTTCTGCACGCCTTCCCGCTCATGCGCCTCCATAACCGCTTCGACGCATTCGGCTATCCCAAGATAGGTTCCGCGTTCCTCGAGGAAGGCCGCGACGGCGACCTCGTTTGCGGCGTTCATAACGCATGGCAACGTTCCACCGACGCTCCCCGCATGACGAGCAAGCGGAAGGCAGCGGAACGTTTCCTCGTCGGGCGCCGCGAATTCAAGCGAACCGAGCGTTCGGAAGTCGAGCGGTGCCACCGGAGCATCCCACCGATCGGGATACGAAAGGGCGAACTGAATGGGGATGCGCATGTCGGTCGTCCCCAGATGCGCCTTCACGCTGCCGTCGGCATATTCGACCATGGAATGAATAGCGCTCTGCGGCTGCACCACAACCTCGATCTTGTCATAGGGCATATCGAAGAGATGATGCGCTTCAATCACCTCAAGCCCCTTGTTCATGAGCGTCGAGGAGTCGATCGATATCTTCGCCCCCATATGCCATGTCGGATGTTTCAGTGCTTGACCAGGCGTGATCGATGCAAGATCGGAGCGTTTCTTCCCTCTGAACGGGCCGCCCGATGCCGTTACCCACAGCCTTGCGACCTCACGTTCGCTCTCACCGAGAAGGCATTGGTAAATCGCACCGTGCTCCGAGTCGATCGGCATCAACCCGCCCGCAGGCCCCGTTGCCGGGGCAACACCCGAAGCGCGACGCTGCGCATCGACTTTCGCAGCGAGCGGCATGATTAGATCACCGCCGACGACAAGCGACTCTTTATTCGCAAGAGCAAGGACCTTGCCCGCCTTAAGCGTTTCGTAGCTCGCGCGCAATCCGGCTGCACCGACGAGCGCGTTCACGACGACATCGGCCTCGGGTAGGCGGGTAAGCTCGACGACCGCGTCCATGCCGAAGCCGATCGTCGCTGCGCCTCCGAGGGAAGAAACGTATGCGGCAGCATCCGCAGCCGCAACGCTGCGCATCTGCCCCTCGTCCCCCACTGCAAGATGCCTCACTCCGAACTCGCGCGCCTGCGCAAGCATATCCGACACGCTCGTATTGACCGCAAGGCCGACGACGGCAAGCTTGTCGGCATGTTGCCGCACCACGTCAAGCGTTTGCGTTCCGATAGACCCCGTCGACCCGAGAACGACGATGCGCCTCATATCGCGTCCTTTCTTAAGCAAGGTTAGAAATTATAGGGAATGGCGCCAGAAGCCAGCAAAAGAATGGCAGACGAAGCCGCAACGAGGAACAGCGAGTCGCAGCGATCGAGAAGCCCACCGTGACCTGGCATGATCGTTCCCGAATCCTTGAATCCCGAGTTTCGTTTGATTCGGCTTTCAGCCAAATCGCCAAGCACTCCCATAAGCCCGCATACAAGTCCAAACAGAATCGCTTCGGGGAGGCTCAAGTCCAAGCCGGGGATAAGCGTGAACAACGCCCAGAACAGCATCGAGCCGACGAGCCCAGCGAAAAACCCCTCCCAGCTCTTCTTCGGGCTGACGCGCGGAGCCATCTTATGCTTGCCGATCTTGCTGCCCACCAGATAAGCGAACGAGTCGTTCGCCCAGATGCTCAAAAAGATGCCGATCACGAGAATGCCGCCCCATGGGTCGGGCAAAGACGTACGCACCACCATGATTCCCGATAGCAGCAAGCCGGTATACGCAGCTCCGAAAAAGCTGACGCCGACATCGGGAACGCGAGCGCGCAACCAGAAAACGTACCAAACGATAAGCGCAAGCAAAAGAGCGATGCTTACGTAAAGCGCACCGGTGATACCGAGGAAATACACGCTGACCGGATAGAGCACCGCCGCAATGATTCCGAGCATCTCGTTCGGGAGCTTCGCATCCGCACGAAGCATGTAGTAGAATTCACCGGCGCAGATGCCTGCCGTGGCGCAAAGGAAAACGAGCGTCGAGATGTCGCTCGCGAGGATGCAGATGACGCACAGAGCAACATAAACCGCGCCCGTGCGAAAACGAACCTGCAGATCGGTCGCGTTCTTCAGCTTCTGAGGCGTTTTTTCGTACGCGAAGTCTTTGATTTTCGTCGTTCGCTTGCGGTCATCGGTGGCGGGCACGCTTATTTCACCGCCCCGAATCGACGGTCGCGACCCTGGAATTCGAGAAGGCAGCGCAAAAATTCGTACCGGTCGAAATCGGGCCAAAGCACGTCGGTCACCACGAACTCGGAATACGCGATCTGCCACAGAAGGAAGTTCGACACGCGAACCTCCCCGCTCGTCCGAATAACAAGATCGGGATCGGGCATGCCGGCCGTAAACAGACAATTCTCGAAATCTTCTGCGCTGATCGGATCGATGCCCTCCCCCACCTTGCTCTTAAAAGCGACTCGTCTCGCGCACTCATTCACCGCACGGACGATTTCCTGGCGCGACCCGTAGTTCACGGCGACGACAAGCGTCATCCCCGTGTTATCCTTCGTTTTCTCCCACGCCTCCTCGAACGCAATGCGCGTTTCCTCGGGAAGCGGGGACAAGTCGCCAATGGTTTTCACGCGCACATGCTCTTCGTGAAGGCCGTCGACTTCGGCGAGCATGGTCTTCGCGAAGAGATCCATAAGCCCGACGACCTCTTCCTGCGGGCGCTTCCAATTCTCGGTCGAGAACGAGTAGATCGTGAGATAGCGAACGCCCAAATCGCTCGCGCAGCGAATGGTCTCGCGAACCGCCTCGATTCCCGCCTTATGGCCCTTCAGACGATTCAGCGCGCGCTTTTTCGCCCAACGCCCGTTGCCGTCCATGATGACGGCAACATGTTCGGGAATGCGCGAACAATCGAGACTTTCAGGGGAAAGCCCTGAAGGAGGGCTCGGGAATATGTAGTCAAGCGGTTTGTTCAAAGAGACCTCGGCAATCGGGCGGATAAGAGCATGAAGTCGCGCTTCCGGAAGAGGCTCGTGCGGAAGCACGGCAAAAGGCAGCGACGCTGCCTACACTTCCATGACTTCGGCTTCCTTCTTCTTGAAGGACTCGTCGACCTCGGCGATGAACTTGTCGGTAAGCTTTTGAATCTCGCCCTCGGCGCGGCGCTGCTCGTCTTCGGGGAGGCTATCTTCCTTGATGCACTTCTCGACGGCCGAGTTGGAATCGCGGCGGATGTTGCGGATGGCGACGCGCGCCTCTTCGGAATACGCCTTGCACTGCTTCACCAGTTCACGACGGCGTTCCTCGGTAAGAGCCGGGAACGGCAGGCGAATGACCGAACCGTCGTTAGACGGGGTCACGCCCAAATCGCTTTCGAGGATGGCCTTTTCAATGGCCTTCAAGCTGGACTTGTCCCACGGCTCGATGACGAGCATGTGGGCATCCGGCGTCTTCACGCCTGCCATCTGATTCACTGGAGTCGGCACGCCGTAGTAGTCGACCTTGATGCGATCGAGCGACATGGCGTTCGCGCGGCCCGTGCGAACCGACGCGAAGTTTTCGTGCAGCGCGGCGACCGCCTTCTTCATACGGTCTTGCGCCTGCGCCTTGATCTCGTTGATGCTCATATCAGCTTCCTTTCATCCCCGCGCCACGATGCGACGTCTTTGAGCCAAAAGCCCAGGCAAACGCGCCGTCAGGATACTCTTTCAGTTATTTTACCGTGGTTCCGACCGCTTCGCCCTTAAGCGCGCGAGAAATATTGCCGGGAGCGGTAAGGTCGAACACGATCATGGGGACGTTGTTGTCCATGCACAGCGACGTGGCCGTGGAATCCATGACGTGCAGCCCGCGGTTGAGCACCTCCATGTAGCTGATCGACTCGAAACGCGTCGCGTCGGGGTTCGTCTTCGGATCGCTGTCGTAGACGCCGTCGACTTTGGTTGCCTTCATGAGGCAGTCGACATCAAGTTCGCACGCGCGCAGAGCCGCGGTGGTGTCCGTGGTGAAGTAGGGGTTGCCCGTGCCGGCGGCGAGAATGACCACGCGGCCCTTTTCCATATGGCGAATGGCGCGGCGGCGGATATAAGGCTCGGAAACCTCTTGCATGTTGATGGCGCTCTGCACGCGGGAAATCACGCCGTGGCGTTCGAAAGAGTCCTGCAAGGCCAGCGCGTTCATCACCGTGGCGAGCATGCCGATGTAGTCAGCCTGCGCGCGGTCCATGCCCTCGGTCGCCCCTGAGACTCCGCGGAAAATGTTGCCGCCGCCCACGACCACCGCGAGCTGCACGCCGTCATGCACGATTTCCGCGATTTGATCGGCCAGGTCGTCGACGACCTTCGGGTCGATGCCGTAGCCCAGATCGCCCGCAAGAGCTTCGCCGGAAAGTTTCAGGAGCACGCGCTTGTACTTGTAATCGTTCGCCATTAAGACCCCTTCGTCTGCGTCCTTTTACTCGTTCCGACCTATATTACCCGAAACGCGTCAGACGAAAAGGCGCAGCCCGCCAACTGCACGCCATCTCCGCTAGGGAAAGGCTCTCGAGAGCATGAACGCAGGGAGGGCTCTCGCGCCGATGCCGCGAGAGCCCTCCAAGAAAAAGGTCAACGGGAAAAAGGTGCAAGCCCGAAGAGACGGGCCCAGCTGGAAACAAGTCGCACGAACGAAGAAAGAACGAAGATGAACTCGCCTCCGGCCGGGCCGTACGAAAAGACGTGCGGCCCGCGACCGTTTACGCCGCTTGCGCGCCGGTATCGCCCTGGGCGCTCGTTCCCGTGCCGGAACGGCTGCCGGAATTGCCGAGCCCGTACTGGCGCAGGATGTCTTCAAGGCTCGACGAGCCCGAACCGTTCTGCGTCGAGCTCTGAGAGCTCGCGCTCGCTTGCGAATTCTCGTCAGAACCGAGCGTCACCTGGATATCCTGGCTCTTGCCATCGCGGTTCACCGTGACGGTGGCCGAATCGCCCGGGTTCTTCGAACGGACCGCCAGCATGAGGTCGCTCGCCGAGGTAACCTTGGTGCCATCGAACGCGGTGATGATGTCACCCACCTCGATGCCCGCGGAATCGGCGCCCGACCCGCTGCTCACCGCAGAGACGTACGCGCCTTCGTCAACGGAGAAGCCGTAGCGCTGCGCGATCTGCGAGTTGATGGTGGAAAGCGACACGCCAAGCTGCGCGTGCGTCGGGGTCTTTCCCTCGATGATCTGCTGTGCAAGGTTCACCGCATAGTTCACCGGGATGGCGAAGCCGACGCCCGAGTAGTTGCCGGAATACGAGGTGATCAGCGTGTTGATGCCGATGAGCTTGCCGTCGGAATCGACGAGCGCGCCGCCGGAGTTGCCGGGGTTGATGGCCGCATCGGTCTGGATCATGTTGGTGTAGACGGTCGTGGTGCCGGAGCTCTGGCTGTACTGATCGGAGCTCGAAGAGCTGTCCATAACCTGCGAACGGTTGGTCGCGGAGACGATGCCGGTCGCGACCGACTGCTCAAGGCCGAACGGGCTGCCGATGGACATGACCCACTCGCCCACCGTCAAGTTGTCCGAATCGCCCAGCTCGATGGCGGTAAGCCCGCTCGCGTCCTTCGCCTTGACAACGGCGATATCGGAGCTCGGATCGGAGCCGATGATGTCGGCGTCGTACTCCTCGCCGTCGATCGTCACCTTCAGCGCATCGGCGCCTTCGATGACGTGGTAGTTCGTGATGATGTAGCCGTCCTCGGAAAGGACCACGCCGCTGCCGAGGGAGGTTTCAGTAAGCGAACTCGACGTGTTCGGCCCGTAATAGCCGCTTGTCTGGTTGGTGTACACGTCGATCGCGACGACGGAGGGCAGGCACTTCTGCGACACGCTTTCGGCAAGCGTTGTGTCGCCGTCGGCGCTGCCCGTCGTCGAAGTCGACGAGGTCGACCCGAGCACAGTCGTCGTACCCGAAGGGGATCCGGTCGTCACCGCGTTGAACGCCGAGAACCCGCCGATCACGAGCACGCACGCAACGGCCGCGCCCGCGAAGGCGATGCCGAACGTTTTCGCGCCGCTGTGGCTTTTCGGGTCCTGGGGCTTTGCACCTCCATGACGACCCGACGGCTGCGAGTAGCTCGAGCCCACCGGGTTGACGGGAGTTGTCGCGCCTTGCGTATAATACGCGCCCTGGCCAGAAGCCTGCCGCGACGGCGCACCCGTCGCATTCGCGCCAGCCCCGCCTCCGGGACCCGTCCCTGCGTAGTGGTAGAAAGAATCGGGGGGCACAGGCGCGCCGCTTCTTCCCGCGCCCTGCTCACCTGCGTCGTTATGGTTGTAATCGCTCATGGTGTTCACGCTCCTTGCCCTTTTCGGGTTGACGTGCCCACCTTATCACGCACCCTGACGAAGGCGCGTTGCCGCAGGGCAATCGTCATCATTGCGTCACGGAGATACACCCACGGGTGTACGCCCGCGAACGCGATTCGCTTACCCTTCGAGATACTGCTGCAAGAACGCACGCGTGCGATCCTGCTTCGGACTGTTCACCAGCTCGGCCGCAGGACCCTCCTCCACGACCATGCCGCCGTCCATGAACACGATGCGGTCAGCCACGTCGCGGGCAAACGACATCTCATGCGTGACGATGACCATAGTCATGTGCTCGGCCGCCAAATCGCGAATAACCTTGAGCACATCGCGGGTGAGCTCGGGATCGAGCGCGCTCGTCGGCTCGTCGAAGAAGAGCACCTCGGGGTTCAGGCACAGAGCGCGTGCGATGGCGACGCGCTGCTGCTGCCCGCCCGAAAGCTCGCAGGGCACCATGTCCTCCTTGCCCGCAAGCCCCATCTTCGCGAGCAGCTCTTTCCCATGCTTCACGACCTCCTCGCGCGGACGCTTCTGCACGCAAAGCGGTGCGTCGGTCACGTTCTTGATAACCGAATAGTGCGGAAAGAGGTTGAAATTCTGGAACACGAGCCCGAAGCGGGTCTTCGCCTGCCTCATGACGTCCTTGCCGCCGTAGACGGCGCGTCCCGATCCGTCATCGCTTGCCACGGACAAATCCCCATAGGCAAGCGAGCCCCCGTCGAGCGTCTCGAGGAGCGTCATGCAGCGCAAAAGCGTCGACTTGCCGCCGCCTGACGGGCCGATGATCGCCACGACCTCGCCGCGGCGCACCTCGAGCGAAATATCCTTGAGCACCTGGTTGTCGCCGAAGCTCTTCTTGGCATGATCGAGCTTCACAAGCACGTTGTCGCTAGTCATGGTAGTAATTCATCCTCTTCTCGATACGGCCGAGCACGATTTCCACGATGAAGTTGAACACCCAGTAGAACGCTGCAGCAAACACGAACGGCAGCATGCTCACCTGGGAGGCGACAAGCGCCTTGGCGGTCGAGAACATCTCGGCGACGCCGATGGCGAACGCGAGGGAGGTGTCCTTCACAAGCGTGATGACCTCGTTGCCGATAGCCGGAAGAATCCTCTTCACCACCTGGGGCAGCACGATCTTCAAGAACGTCTGCCCACGTGAATAGCCGAGCACTTGCGCCGCCTCGTACTGCCCACGCGGAATGGATTGGATGCCGCTTCGGTAGATTTCGGCGAAGTAGGCAGCGTAGTTGATGATGAACGCGATGATCGTCGCCGAGAACTTCGATTCAGGGGTGAGCGAGATGCCGAAAAGGTAGTACGGCGCGAAGTAGATGAAGAACATCTGCAGCATGAGCGGCGTTCCGCGCATGACGGAGATGTAGAACTTCATAAGCCACGCGAGCGGCTTCACCCGGCTCATGCGGGCAAGCGCGACCACCACGCCAAGCGGCAAAGAGCCCACCAGCGTAAGGAAGAAAATCTGCAGGGTGACGATGAACCCCTGCCCGAGCATGGAAAGCATGGTCCCGATTTCCACGGCAGCCCTCTTTCTTCATAACAGCGCGAATCGCGAGCAAGGTTGCCCTGCCCGCGATCCGCGATTCGAAACAAGTTCCGTCGGCGATTCTACCAGGCGGCGACACGGCATCGCCTGAGGTTCTCCGCCTCTACTTCAAAAGCCAGTTCTCGTAAGAGAGACCGTACTCGGAGTATTTCTCGCAGAGCTTCTTCACCGTGCCGTCGGCGTCCATTTCCTTGAGCGTCTTGGTGATGGTGTCGGCAAGATCGGTGTCGCCCTTCTTCACGCCGACCGCGTAGTGCTCGGTGGAAAGGTTCTCGTCGAGCATGACGTAGGCGTCGGGCTTCGCGCTCATCTGGTACTGAGCGATGGAAAGATCGCAGGCCACCGCATCGACGGCGCCGGACTCGAGCTGCATGAACGCGGTGTTGTAATCGCCGATCGTCTCGAGGTTCTTGAACGTGGCGGCAACATCGGCCTTGGTCGCCTCTTCACCGGCAAGCACGTCGTAGGCAGCGGAATCGACCTGGGTGATGACGGTCTTGTTGGCAAGATCGGCCAGGTTCGAGATGCCGGAATCCTTCTTAACGACAACGACCTGGGCATTCAGCATATACGGGTCGGAGAACGTGTAGTCGTCCTCGCGGCCTTCCATGGTAAAGCCGTTCCAGATGCATGAAATGGCGCCGGAGTTGAGCAGCGTGTCTTTCGCGTCCCAATCGATCGGCTCGAGCTTGATGTCCCAACCATTGCGGCTGGCAACCTCGGCAGCGAGATCGAGATCGAAACCGGTGTAGTTGCCGTCGTCGCCGACGAACCCGTAGGGCGGGTACGCCTGGTCGAAGCCGACGGTCAACGTGGTCTTCTCGGTCTGAGCGTCGCTTTTCGCCGCGTCGCCCTTCGACGAGCTCGAGGCGTTGCTCGAGCAGCCGGCGAGGGCGAACGCCGCAAGCGCGAACGCGCAAGCGAAAGCTGCAAGCACCTTCATTTTCTTCATTGACGGTTCCTCCTTCGTCACAGGCGACGCGAAACAGCCCGATAGGACCCCGCGCCGCCGCTCTTCCCTTTGTGCGCTTTTGCACTTTACTGCGCTAAAGTGACCACAGTATAGCACACTGAAGCGTTTGAGCGCGAACGGCTGGCAAATACGCGCGGGCGGCGCCGAAAACACGGCTTCTCCCGAAAGCGGGCTTAGTGGGAAAGCCCTTTGATACGCGAAAGAAGCGTCCCGCGAGCAGGAGGTTCGGGCAGGTGGATGAGTCGCGGTTCGAAATCGAAGAGCTCGTCGGTCGACACGGTCGGGCTCACTTCGATGCACTTCTGCAGGCACGTGTCGGCGCACAGGTTGCACTGCACGCAATCGAGCGCCTGGAACTCCAAGTAGCTGCCCACGCCGCAGGCCGGCTTCTCGTCGCTTTTCTTCAGTGCGCCCGTCGGGCAGAACACGGTGCACATGCCGCATGCGCGGCACTTCGATTCGTCGATCGAAACGCTGCCGAACAGGCGCGTCGTGATTTCGGGAACGACCGAGCGCCCGATCGCGTCCATCGCGTCGAGAATCGCCATGTGGCGCGTCTGCTCGGCTTGGGGAAGGTTTCCCTCGTCGTCGGTTCGTAAAAGCTCGCGTAGATTGAGGGGCTTTTCCTTTTTGCCGAACGTGTCGTCGATCGCATGCTCGGCTGCGGTCTTCACCGCGTCCTTTGCCATGCTGCCCGCTTGCGTGAAGAACCCGCGTCGCGCCGCCGCGCGCGACTTGCGGCCCGTTTCCTCGACGGCCTCGGCGGGGAATTCCGACACACGGCGCACGCGGACCGAAGACCCCTGCGCAGCGAGGAGCGCATTCGCCGACGCGACGGCTTCCGACGTCGCAGCGTCGGTTCCGCCGAACTTGCACGTCTTGCACACGCCGTCGACCAGCACCACGTCCGAAACCCCGTGGGCGACGAGCTGCACAAGCAGGCTCTCCTCCATGCGGCCCAAGCAGGGAACGGCAACGTACTTATCGGGGTCGCCGATGTTGCGCGCGGCCATACGCGCGCAGGCAAACACCGCCGTCTTCCCGCCGAGCGACGCAGCTGTCGACGCCGCGGCCTCGGCCAAACGGTCGTCGGTCGGGTCGATCGGGACGAGCGCCTCGGTCGGGCACACCGCCGTGCACGCGCCGCACGCCACGCATGCACCCGAATCGATCGACACGCGATTGTCCTCAACCGACACGGCGTGCGCGATGCACACGTCGACGCATCGCGTGCAAGTCGAATGGCGGTTCCTCACCGCGACGCAACGCTTCTCGATCGGCAGAACCGCCTTTCCCTCAAGCGACTCGGCAACATCGACGATGTCGGAAAGATTCGGCATGACCTCCCCCTCTATGCGCGCAGCGCCCTCGTCGGCGCCGCACCGGCAGCCCGTTTCCTGCACATTCGCGAACGGACGCCTTCGCGCGATTAGTCTTCCAGCACCATATCCTCGAGCGCATGCAGCTCTTCGGGCGTGTTCGCATTGATGAAGCAGCCCCCCATGGGCTCGGCCTCGAGGACCTTGCTCTGCGGGAACTCGTGAACGCGAACGGCATCGTCGCCGAAGAACGCCTGCGCGCGCTTTTCCCCGCGGTCGAGCGCGCGACGCACGGCGGGCAGGCAGTTCATACGGCGATACATCGCGTGAAACGGCTCGAAGCCGTGCTTGTTCACGGGAACGACCACATCGGCTCCCGTTTCGTTCATGGCAAGAGCCTCCGCAACCACCAAAGACGCGCTTGCGAACACCATGTCGCACGCAACCACGGCGACGTAAGGATTGCGAGCAGCCTGCAGCGCCGTGTGAAGGCCCGGAAGCGCACCGCGGCTGTCGAAGTTGTCGCACACGAGCTGGATATTGAGGCTCGGGAACTCGCGATGCAGGAACGTGAGGTTGTCAGGTTCGTTGGTCGTGATGACCAGGTCGTCGGCGACGGGGCTTAAACGCTCGATAAGCCGGCAGATGAGCGGGCGGCCCAAAAACGGGACCGTCGCCTTGCTGCGACCCATGCGGCGGCTTTCCCCGCCCGCCTGAATGACAACCGTCACGCGGGGGCGCACGAAGCGCTCCTCGATGAAGTCGGCGAGCGCCGCCGTGTCGTCGAGGCCGATGGCGGGAATGCCGTATGCGGCCGCGGCTTTCGCAGCTTCCGGGATGTCGGTCACGATGGCAACCGTGTCCCCTGTGGGCATCTTCGACGCGAGGTCGGGATGAAGCGTGCCGTCTTCGCCGGCGAAGCGGGTACCGATGCGCTCCTCGGCGCCCTGGACCCGCTCGCCCTCGGGAGTGAAAAGCTCTCGCGCGCTTTGCACGAAATCGCATCCGAGCGGCCAGCCGTTCTTCGCCCCAAGAGCGAACGCCTCGGCGACGCGCGCATCGGCTTCGCTGCCCGCGCGCATGAGCTCGATGGTCGGAAGCCCGCTTTTGCGATATCCCTCGACGACGACGATGTCGTGACCGGGCATGCTGCGAACGATGTCGCTGCACTCGATCTCGCCGTCGAGCGTTTTCATGCGGGCGATCTGGCCCGGCGCCGCGATGACGGTTTCCGACGCGCCCGCCTCGCGATGACGGTACGAGTCTTTCCCCGGATAATCGATGTCGAAGCCCTTGTGGCTGTGATGTTTGACGCTCCCCACGTCGTGGCCTCGCGCAACGAGCTCGGCGATGAGCTTCACGATGAGGGTGGTCTTCCCCGAATTGTGACGCCCGACAATCGCGACTGCCGGACTGGGCACGTTCACCATAGTACGCAACTCCCGTCTTGTTTCCGTAAGGCGAAAGTATATCACTCACGAGGCGAAGCGAACCGCCCGGCAAGCCGTACCAGGGAGCGAAAAGGAGAGCGACCCTCTTTGCGAATCGCAGCTTGAGGCAAGCGCGCAGAAAGCGCCCGCCTCAAGCCAGTTTAAGGTCGAGCCAGAAAAACCGCCCACAGACCGCGATCAATGCTATACTACGTGACGAAATACTACGCTTTTCGGACTTCGCCAACAGCGAGAATCCTGTTTTTGGAGGGGACAGGTTCCTCATTGTTGGACGAAGCGAATAAAGCCTCGCAAACGCGAGGCTTTATTTTTTTTCGCCGCCCCCACTTCAATCGGAAAAGAGGGGCGGCTTCTATGAAGCGAAATCGCAGGCTACAGCTCGCGACGCGCTTCGAGCGCGCGCCCAAGCGTCACCTCGTCGGCGAATTCCAGGTCCCCGCCGACGGGAAGCCCACTCGCCAAACGCGTCACCTTCACGCCCAAAGGCTTGATGAGACGCGCCAGATACGACGCGGTCGTCTCGCCCTCCACGTTCGGGTTGGTGGCAAGCACCACCTCACGCACCTCCTCCGTTCCGAGGCGCGCCATGAGCTCGGCGATGTGCAAATCGTCGGGGCCCACACCCTCAAGCGGGGAAAGCGCGCCGCCGAGCACGTGGTACACGCCCTGGAAGACGCCCGTGCGCTCGATGGGCGGGATGTCACGCGGCTCGCTGACCACGCATATCACGCCCGCGTCGCGCTTCGTCGAGGCGCAAATCTCGCACAAATCGCCCTCGGCGTAGTTGAAGCATCGTGAGCAGAAATGAACGGTGTCCTTCACCTCGACGATGGCCTCCGCCAAGCGCATCGCCGTGGCTCGATCGGTATTCAAGAGCCAGTACGCCATGCGCTGGGCCGATTTCGGGCCGACACCGGGCAATCGCTCGAGCTCGTCGAGGAGCTTTTGAATCGCTGGAGCCGAATTCACGGAAGCGACCGCCTACATGAGGCCCGGGATGCTCATGCCGCCGGTAGCCGCGCTCATACGCTGGGCCGCCATGTCGGACACGCCGCGCAGCGCTTCGTTCACTGCCGCGAGCACCATATCCTCGAGCATCTCCACGTCCTCGGGGTCGACCGCCTCGGGATCGATGGCGATCGACTCGATGGTGTTGTCGCCCAAGGCCTTCACCTTCACCATACCGCCGCCAGCCGTCGCTTCGAACGACATGGTCTTGACCTCTTCCTGGGCCTTCGCAAGCTCCGCCTGCATCTTCTGAGCCTGCTTCATCATGGCGTTCATGTTGCCCATGCCGCCACCGGGGAATCCGCCTCGTTTAGCCATGTTCTCTCCTCAAGAATCGTTTCGTTCATTGCAAGCGCCGCCCTCCAGGCCAAAGGCCCAGAGGCGAACGCGGAAAAACAGCAGTGCCTATTCTCTCATTTCTTCGACGTGAGCGCCCGCGAAACCTCCCGCCGCGAGAAGCGCGGCCAAATCGTCCGACGAAGCGAACGTGCCGTCGCGCGGCTCGCCGGCCGGCCCCGTCGTTTCGACCGAAGCCGAGGTCCGAGCATCGGGCTCGCTACCGTCAGCAAAGGACGCTTCCGCGCGACTCGCCGCCGTGCGCGCCGCCGCATCGCGTGCCATCTGGGCGAACTTGTTGCCCGCATCGGCAGATTGCGCACGCGAAGCGTGCCCGGACCGACCACCTGAAGCGCTCTCAGACCCGCTCCCGCGACTGCCGCGCGCGACGTCTCCGGGAGCTTCGTCAAAAGGGACGTCGGCGTCTCCATACGGAACTTCATCGTAAGGAACCGAACCGTATGCATCGACGGGCACCTGCTCCGGCTCCGGATACGCTCGCGCCGCGGCGCGAGCGTTTACCGGCGCAGCGGCACGATCGCCCGTCGACACCGCCTCCTGCGCTTTCGCGCGTTGCCATGCGGTTGCAGCAGCCTGGCGAACCGCCGAAGGCGCCTCTTGCGCGGCCGAAGCGCGAGGCGCGTCCTGCGAGGTCGACCCGCCCGCCGCCTGAGCAGCGCGAGCCGGCTGGACCGTAGACACCGAAACCGGGCCCTGCGAGAACGCGAAGGGGATCGATGCCGAACATGCCGCAACGAGCGCAGCCGAGACGGCGTCCTGCACATCGGGCTTCTGCACCGCTTTGAAGGCGAACGCGTTTTCCTTCGGGAATTCGATGACGAGCATGCCGCGCGCTTCGTCGAACACGGCCTTCGTGTTCAGGAACAATACGCCATAGGCGGCTTTGCTCTTTTTGAGCGACGCGATCGCCGTGCTCCAAATCCGCTGCAGCGCAGCCTCGTTGCGAAGGGTTCGCGCCACGTCGTCCGAGACGCCCGGCTCCCCCGTCCCGCTCGGCTGTTCAGCCGCAGGCGCCGACACCGTATTCGCAGTAGCCTGCGCACACGGCTCGCCGGACGGAGCCGGAGCGGTTTCCTGAACGCAAGAAGGGCGCTCAGCGACAGCGGCATCGCCTCGAGAAGCGCTTCCTTCGCGAACGACGGAAGGCTGCGCGCCCATCGGGTCTTTCTCGAATGCCGGACGCTGTTCGGGCGCCGCGCTCGTCCGTGCGGCCTCGGCACGACGCGGCTGCGTACCCGCAGGCGACACCGCCTGCGCCGGTGCGTCTCCGATCACGTGCGACGTGGCCGAGTAGCTCGATTCCAGCGCCTCGACGCGCTCGGCAAGCGACTCGAGCGTCACGTCGGAGTCGGGACGGACCATGCGCGTCAACGCGATCTCGAACGACAGCCGCGGGTTGGTCGATGTCTTGAGCTCCGCGGACAAGTCGCCCAACAAGCCGAGCAGACGAGCCAAGCGGTCGCTGCCGAATCGGGGAAGCTCGGCCTCGAGCTCGCGACGCTCCGTCGCGCTCACCTCGAGCGCGACGTCGGCGCCCGTGAGCGACATCACGTACAGATTGCGCACATGCTCGGCCAAGTCATGAGTGAACCGCGCGAGGTCGGCGCCCGTTTCCACGTATTGGGCGACCCAACGGAAGCACGCCGCCGCATCGCGCGAGCCGATCGCCGCCATGATCTCGGACATCTCGCTCGAATCGAGCGACCCGAGCATGCTCTCGGCACCCGCGAGCGTCACCTTCCCCTCGCCGAACGCGATGATCTGCTCGAGCGAGGTGAGCGCGTTGCGCAAGCCGCCTTCCGCACGATGCGCGATCAGATCGAGCGCTTCGCCTTCGAACTCGACGCCTTCCGACACGCACACCGCGCCAAGGCGCGCCACCATCGCCTCGGACGAGATGCGCCTGAAATCGAATCGCTGGCAACGGGATTGAATGGTTTCGGGAACCTTCTGCGGATCGGTCGTCGCAAGGATGAAGACCACATGGCTCGGCGGTTCCTCAAGCGTCTTCAACAGCGCGTTGAACGCCGCCGTCGAGAGCATGTGGACTTCGTCGATGATATAGACTTTGTAACGCCCGCGCGTTGGGGCGAACTGCACGCGCCCGATGATTTCCTCGCGCACGTTGTCGACGCCCGTTCGACTCGCCGCGTCGAGCTCGTACACATCGGGGTGCTCGCCTGCGGCGATAAGCCGGCAATCCTCGCATGTCCCATCGGGTTCGGCCGTAGGGCCGCGCTCGCACAAAAGCGCTTTGGCCAGAAGGCGGGCGGTCGTTGTCTTACCAGTGCCGCGAGGTCCGCAGAACAGATACGCATGGCTT
The DNA here is from genome assembly GCA_934661105.1 of uncultured Ellagibacter sp. Lineage (GTDB taxonomy): Bacteria > Actinomycetota > Coriobacteriia > Coriobacteriales > Eggerthellaceae > Ellagibacter. Next base: position 26,798 of record CAKUIV010000005.1, read on the forward strand.
ACCTTGTCCTGCTCGATGGCGTTTTTGATCGTGCGCTCGATATGCTCTTGCCCCACCACGTCCTCGAAAACCTGCGGACGATATTTGGTATACAGTGCCTCTGCCATGCGCCTTAAGCTCCAGTCTTGCCGCTTGTACGTCTATGCCTCGTGAGCGCCCTTCTTCTTGCGCGACCCCATCGCCGCGCGAACCGCGCCGATCACCGCCGGGGCAACCGACACAGCGACGATTCCCAGCACGATGACCTCGAAATGGTCTTGGACAAAGGGGATGCCCCCGAAGAAGTATCCTACCAAAACGAACAGGCTCACCCAAGAGATGCCGCCGATCGCGTTGAACAGCGTGAACTTCCCGAAGTTCATATGACCCGTGCCCGCGATGAACGGGGCGAACGTGCGGAAAAACGGCATGAAGCGCGTGATGACGATGGTGAGCCCGCCGTACTTCGCAAAGAAATGATCGAGCTTGCCCATGCGCTCGGGCGTGAGCGCCTTGATCTTGCCCGAATCGATGATGCGCTTCCCGAAGAAACGCGCGATCCAGTAATTCGATGTGTTGCCCAAGATGGCCGCCGCGTAGAACACGAAGAGCGTCGCCCACAAATGCAAACCGCCGCCATCGGCCGAGAACACGCCCGCCGCGAACAGAAGCGAGTCGCCCGGCAGAAACGGGAAGAACACAAGACCCGTCTCGATGAACACGATGAGGAACAGAGGGGTATACACCCAAGCCGCGCCAAGCGTCACGATCCAGCCAGCGATAGCGCCGCGCGGGTCGGACAGGAGGCTCACGAAGAAGTTGATGATGTCCATAGATTCCCTAAACCGAAGGCGTATACAAAAAGCGGCGGCCGAAGCCGCCGAATCGAGCATCTTGAATAGGACAGGGCGCTCGTCAGAGGCCCCTTATGGCTGCTTCCTCCCGGACCTGACCAGGTTCGGAACATGTCGCCGCCCCGCCCCATTCAAGATGCTCGCTTGAAAATGCTTGCATCAGTATACGCAAGGTCTCTTCGCAAAACCGCGCTGTAACCAAATAAACATACGCGCCGCATCGGAAAAAGTCAAGAAACGACCAAACGGAAATCGAAACCCCCAGGAAAAGCGAGCGAGTTTGCCAAACGGCCGTTACTCCTTCGATGCCGGCGCCGAAACCTCAGGCATCATCTTGAGCACACCGTCGATACCCGATCGGGCGGCGATATGCGTTACCTCTGCAATGCTCTCGAGAGAAATATCGGACTCCGCGCGCATCCAGCGGCGAACCACCGTCACAAGCCCTGCGCTGAAGAACGCGACGCAGTAGTTGAGGTAAGGGCCCATCGACGAAAGACCGAGTGTGTCGTTTTCGATGAGCGACGCCGTGAGCGACCCTTCGAGCTTGTCGAGCACCTGCTCGTAGGGAACGTGCGACACCACGCGTTTGCTGCTTTTCAAATCGGGGGCAAGCCCGATGGAGAGCTGCTTGAACAGATCGACCACGACCGGCGTGTCGTCGTTTCCCGAAAGGGATTCCAGGCACGCTTTCACGATGCGGTCGGCCTCATCTTGAATGATCTCGTCAACAAGAGCCTCCACCGAATCGTAGTGCAGATAGAACGTCTTGCGATCGATGTCGGCCTCGCGCGCAATGGCCGTGATGGTGATCTTCTGGTAATCAGTCTCCTGGATGAGGTGCATGAATGCCTTGCGAATGGCCTTTCGCGTTCGGACGACGCGACGGTCGGATGCCGCGCGGCCCTTGCCTTCGGGCGATTCCCGATCGGTACCGCCCTCTTCGCCGGCCTGATGGTCGACCGCACTAGCCTTTTCCGCACCGCTCATGGCAAATCCCTTCCGCGAAACTGGGCAAATAATTCGTTTCTGCACGTTTTACCACAAACGGTGTTTATTTGTCACTTGTAGTGCACAATGCCGGTTCTGCAATCGACCGAAAGAGATTCGTCCCGTCCGAAGCTGCGCCCGCATGGCGAAATGCCGTGCAGGCGCAGCCGTTTCCCGTCCGTTAGCTCGCCGCGAGGGAGCGGACGTGCGCACTCGAGCTTTCCAGCTGCTCCTTCGCCGAGCGGATCGCCGCGATGTCGGTCTCCTCAAGCTTCTCGGTCTTCTTGACAAGCAGCTTGCGCAAAGCATTCACGTCAGCTTTGACCTGCTTCTTCTCGCTCTTTTCCAGCTGCTTGCCCGATTTTGCGAGCGCGGCCTCCACCTCCGATGCGAGCTGCGCCGCCTCCGCGTGCACGCTCATGGCATCGCGGCGCGTGGCGTCTTGAGAAGCGTACGTCTCGGCATCGCGAATCGCGCGCTCGATCTCCTCGTCGGACATGCGGCCCGAATCGTCGATTGTGATGGACTGTTCCTTGCCCGTGCCCTTGTCTTTCGCCGATACGGTGAGGATGCCGTTCGCGTCGATGTCGAACGTGACCTCGATCTGGGGAACGCCGGCGGGGGCGCGCTTGATGCCTTTCAAGCGGAACTTGCCGATGGATTTGTTGTCGCGAGCCATCGGGCGCTCGCCCTGCAGCACGTTGATCTCCACGCTCGTTTGGAACGCAGCCGCCGTGGTGAACACCTGCGAATAATGAACCGGCAGCGTCGTGTTGCGCTCGACGATGCGCGTCGCCACGCCACCGACCGTTTCGAGCGAAAGCGAGAGCGGCGTCACGTCAAGCAGCAAGATGGAATCGGCCTTCACCAGCCCCGTCGACGACCCCGCGAGCGTCGCGCCCTGGATGGCTGCGCCGACGGCAACGCACTCGTCGGGGTTGATGGAAGAAGAAGGCTCCTTGCCCGTAAGCGAGCGAACCTTCTGCTGCACTGCGGGGATGCGCGTCGACCCGCCGACGAGAAGCACGCTGCCGAGCTCGGACGCGGCGATTCCCGCATCAACGAGGGCTTGCGACACCGGCCCTTCGGTCCGCTCGACCAAATCGGCGGTCATGCGGTCGAACTCGCTGCGAGTGATCTGCGATTCCAGATGGAGCGGGCCGTTTTTCCCCTGCGCCAGAAACGGCAGGTTCACTCGCGTCGATTCCATGGACGAGAGCTCCTCTTTCGCCTGGCGCGCCGCTTCGAGAACACGCTGGGACGCAGCCGGGTCGCGGCGCAAGTCGATGCCGTTTTCACGCTGGAACTCATCGAACAGGTGCTTCGCCACGCGCTCGTCGAAATCGTCGCCGCCGAGATGGTTGTCGCCCGCTGTCGCCAGAACCTCGATGACCCCTTCGCCGATCTCGATAATCGAAACGTCGAACGTGCCGCCACCCAAGTCGTAGACCATGACCTTCTGGGGATCGCCGTTGTCGAGCCCGTAGGCGAGCGCGGCGCTCGTCGGCTCGTTGATGATGCGCAGAACGTCGAGCCCCGCGATGCGGCCCGCATCCTTCGTCGCCTGACGCTGCGTGTCGTTGAAGTAAGCGGGCACGGTGATGACGGCCTGCGTCACGGTATCGCCCAGAAAAGCCTCCGCGTCGTGGCGGAGCTTGCGCAGAACCATCGCCGACAGCTCCTGCGGGGTGAAATTCTTACCGTCGATCTGCGCGCGCCAATCGGTCCCCATGTGGCGCTTGACCGAGGAGATCGTGCGGTCGGGGTTGATGGCCGCCTGCCTGATCGCGGGGCTTCCGACCAAACGCTCGCCGTCTTTGGTGAACGCCACGACGCTCGGCGTGGTTCGATTGCCCTCGGCGTTGTGGATAATGACGGGCTTGCCGCCCTCCACCACCGCAGCGCAGCTGTTCGTCGTGCCCAAGTCGATTCCGATTGTTGCCGCCATTTTCATTCTCCTTCCGAGAGAATTTAGAAGCCTATGAACCCGAAACGCATAATCTGCTGGAGACACAACTGCAACATGCAGCAGCCGCAACACAGCGTCGTCGGGTCGATCGCCGACACCGTGAACCCGCGCGTTTGCTGTTCCTGCGTATAGGTCTGCCCCGAGCTCTGAAACGCGCGATAGGCGCGCTGATAGTCTTGATTATTCGGGTCCATGCGAACCGCACGGCGAATCTGATCGAGCGCCATAACGGAATTGCCCGCGCCGTTGTTCGCGAGCGCACTGAGGTAGTACCATCGCGCGTTGCGCCCGCCGCTCGTTACCGTCGCCAGAATGTCCGCAGCGCGCTTGCAACTCGACGCGTCCCCGGAATTGATAAGATCGATCGCGGCGCGGAATTCGGCAGAGTCCCCCATGGAGGCTTCCGGGCGCGGCACGCCCGCCGAACCCGTGCCGTAACCGAACAAGTCGTCGAAATCGAAGCCGAATCCTCCGGCCCACCCATACGGGCCGCTCGAGGTGTAGGGATTGCCCTGCTGCTGGCCGCCGCCTGCACCTGCGGATGATGCGCCGCCGAACGGGTTCCCGGCAGCATAGCCTCCGGCAGACGATCCCCCGTAAGGGTTCGCGCCCGAAGCGGCCGACGCGCGCCTGTCCGCCGCAGCGTACTTGTCGGGATTCATGATGCGGTCATACGCCTCGTTGACCTCGTTCATGCGCTCGGCGGCTTTGGGGTCGTTCGGGTTCAGGTCGGGGTGGTTTTCACGCGCCTTCTTCCGGTACGCCTTCTTCACCTCGTCCGGAGTCGCGTCGCGCGATATTCCCAGAACGCTATAGGGATCCATTGCCATTGTGTTCCTTATTCCGTGTCGTTGTCGCGAACAGGCTGTACCGCCTGCCCGCCATCGTCGTCCCCGTATACGCGATCCGTCTTTGCGGATCTGCCGTCGGACGCATCGCTCGAAGCCGCGTGCCAATCCGGCACGCCGAACTTCCCGCAATACTGGCCCCAAATCCCCGCATATACGCTGTTGCGGAGAATATGGATGTCCTGCTCAAGCGGAAGACGCTCGAATGCACCGGCCGCTTGCGCCGCGATCGCGCGAAGCGCCTCGCCCATATCGGCAGGCGCCGCATCAGCTTCGACAAGGGGATTATAGCTACCCGACTTCACGTCGCCGTCGAAGTCCATCACGGCATCCATCAGGTACACGAACTTTCCCAAATACGCACCCAGCGCAGCAAGATCGCGCTTCCAGAAGTCGTCCCGATACGCGAACACTTCGCCGAGAAGCATCCCGAAGCGGTTCGCCGCCTCATCGAGCGACGCGCTTTTCGCCTGCTCGATCGCGCGGATATCGTCCATGCCCCGCTCGACGGCGAGCGCCATGGAAGGACGCCGCCTCGACGACTCGCGATACGCGGAACGAAGCAGCCCCGCAAGCGCGCGATGCGAAACCTTCCGCTCGTCACTCCAGTCATCGAGCAGCTTATGATACGCAAGCACCACCGTCGCATCGGCAGCGTATTCCGTGCACTCGCTCGTTGCAAAGGGCTGGGGCTTTGCGGGATGAGCAGCGCAGCGCTCGGCGCCCTTCTTCTCGTTCGGCTCGTACAGCGAGTTCAGAAGCAGCGCAAGGAACGTCATGTCGTAGGTAAGCGCCATGCGACAAAGCTGCCCGCTTTGGTCCTTCAGGGAATGGCACACGCCGCAATACACCTCGCGATAGCGATCCATCTCCGCAGGTGCAAGCTGCTTCTCATCAACCATGATGTAACCGAACACGAAACAGCCTTCCCTTTAAGACTTCTTGATCGTTTCGGTCTTGCATTTCGGGCACACCACACGAAGCGTTCCCTTACCGCGAGGGACCGAAAGTTCCTGCCCGCAACCCTTGCACTTGAAGTACAACGTCGTGTCTCGATTCTCCCATTTCTTGCGGCCGAGAGAAAACGCGCGGCGCGGCTTTTCAGTCACGCGAAGAAACGTCTCGTTCTCGCGGTCTCGCGCCGCGATGTTGCGGGAATACGTGCGAAAGAGCGCATATGCCAAGCAGACGAAGGCGATCCAGCTCAAGAATCCCAAATGCGGCAGCACGGACAAGACGATGCATACGATCCCGGCGACGATGAGGGCGCTCGAGAAGCTGTCCGTCCCTCGTCGGCCCTGCATCGCAGCGGTCATCTTCCATTGCATCCGTTCGAGAAAACCCTTCATTGCTAACCGCACCACCTTTGCCAAAATGCGCGAAACCCGCGCATTGCACGGGTTTCGCAAACGTCGGAACGCGAGTTAGGAACGCTCCGACCTCGTTGAACGCTTCCTATGATACGCAAGGCGCCGGCTCGCGGGGCGCGCATCGCCCGCTGTCAACAAACCGTCACGAATGCGCGACCGTATTTCCACCAACCTGAAGGCCTCCTGAAATCCATCAGGCGGTTACGCCAGGTGCTACACCACCTGGAACAGGAAGAACTTCAGGTAATCGGTTTCGGGGACACCCCAAAGAATCGGGTGATCGGGCGCCTGTTGACGTTCCTCGATCTGACGCAGCTGAACCCCCGCATCATGCGCGGCATACGAGATCACGCGCCTGAAGCGCTCCGTGTCCATGAAATGAGAGCACGAGCACGTTGCAAGATAGCCGCCGCGCGGCAAAAGCTTCATCGCGCGATAATTGATTTCCTTGTAACCGCGCGCCGCCGAGTCGATGGTCTTGCGACTCTTGGTGAATGCAGGCGGATCGAGCACGATGAAATCGTAGCGTTCATCGCGCGACCCTTCGAGCGAGGGAAGCAAATCGAACACATTCGCCGCCGTGAACATCATTTTATCCTCGAGCCCGTTGAGCTTGGCGTTTGCACGAGCCTGATCGACTGCAAGCTCGGAAACGTCGACCGCCCGGACGAACTCCGCTCCGCCACGGGCGGCGTTGAGCGCGAACGATCCGGTGTGCGTGAAGCAATCGAGCACGCGATGTCCCTGGGCAAGCTTCGCCACGGCACGACGGTTGTACTTTTGGTCGAGGAAGAAGCCCGTTTTCTGCCCGTTCTCGAAATCGACTTCATAGCGGACGCCGTTTTCGACGATCTGCGTCGATGTGGGGCCGAAAGCTTCCGTGCCAGCCGTCCCTGGGGTAAGCGGGCCAAGGGAGCGTCCGTCGCCCGATGCGCCGCCGGCAAACCAGCCGGTCGTGCGCTCTAGCCCCTCGAGGGTACGTGTCGAGGCATCATTGCGCTCATAGAGGCCACGAATGGCGATGCCGTCTTCAGCAAGCACCTCGAGGATCGCAGGGAAGATCACCGGTTTCAGGCGCTCCATCCCCACCGAAAGCGTTTCGGCGACAAGCACGTCGCCGAAACGATCGACGACGAGTCCCGGAAACCCGTCTGCTTCAGAGAAAAGCACGCGACAAGCACTTGCATCAGACCCCATCACGGTCTTGCGGTAATTCCACGCCCACTGCACCTTGCGCTTCCAGAACGCGCCGTCGAAGCGGTCGTTCGCGTTGCGGGTGATAAGGCGAATACGGATCTTACTTTTTTGAGACAGCAAGCCCGACCCCAGATACGACCCCTTGCGGTTCACGACGTCGACGATCTCCCCGTTCGCTACATCCGCCTCCCCCGGCGCAGGTTCAAGCGAGGTCACCTCGGCTTCGTAGACCCACGGATGTCCCTTCTCCAAAGCATGCTCGCCCTTCGGCGTGATAGTGGCGCGAGGATACGGCCGCAAAGTTTTCATGGGAATCCTTTCGGGAATAACAAGGAGAATCTGAAACGAAGCGAACGAGAACACGTCCGCCTCGTTCAATCTATGCCACGAAATCAATCCGAATCGGCAAAACGAAATCGGGACAGAACCTTAGAAAAGGCAGCGCAGGAGGAGTATAAGCCAGCGAGGGCCGCTCTCGCACCCGGAATTGCCCCGCCGCTCGACCAAGCGTACTTCGGTACGCGCCGAGTCGAGCACAAGGGGCAAGGCTGGGTGCGAGAGCGGCCCGCAGCGTCAGCGAAACGGGTTTGCCGTCAGGCAAACCCGAACATCGTAAAACCTTGGAGCGCCAGCTGGACCGCCCGGCGAGCCCGCAGCGTCGGCAGGTTGCGTTGGCCGTAAAGGCCAACGCAACTACAAAAGTCGCAGGTTGACTTCCTTCAGCTGACGCCCGGTCACCTCGTTCGGTGCGCCCGTCATCGGGTCGGACGCGCTCGACGTCTTCGGGAAGGCGATAACGTCGCGAATCGACTGCTTCCCGGCAAGCAGCATGACGAGACGGTCGAGGCCGAGGGCGATGCCGCCATGGGGAGGAGCGCCGAGTTCGAGCGCATGGATAAGATGGCCGAACTTCTCCTCCATCTGCTCGTCATCCACGCCGAGACGACGAAGCACGCGTTTTTGCAGGTCGGCATTATGGATACGAATCGAGCCGCCGCCCATTTCAAAGCCGTCCATAACGATGTCGTAGCTGTAGCTCGAGCACGAAAGCGGATCAGATTCGATCTTGTCCCAATCGGCCTCAGGAATCATCGTGAACGGATGATGTTCAGCCGCGTATTTCTTTTCGTCGGCATCGTAGCGGAACATCGGAAAATCGACGACCCAGAGAAGCGCATGGCCCTTGCGCTCGATACCGAGCGCGTCGGCCATATGGAGACGCAGCGCGGAAAGAACAGCGCTCGCGGTGTCGAACGTGTCGGCAGCGAAGAGGAGCAGGTCGCCCGGCTCGACGTCAGCGGCCTTCTTGATGGCATCGTGGACCTCATCGCCGAGGAATTTGATGATCGGGCTCTTGCCCTTGAGCTCCGTGTCGGCTTCCGTGTAGGCGATCCACGCCATGCCCTTCGCGCCGTTAGCGGAGGCGATGTCGCCGAGTTTCTCGATCTCGCCGCGAGACCAGGTGCCGGCGCCCTTCGCGTTGATGCACTTCACGACGCCGCCGTTTGCAGCAGCCCCGGTAAAGACCTTGAACCCGCAATCCTTCACCAAATCGGTCAAGTCAACGAGCTCCATTCCGAAGCGAACATCGGGGCGGTCGCAACCGAAACGGTCCATGGCCTCTTTCCACGGCATACGCTGCAGCGGGAACTCATGTTCAACGCCCGCAGCAGAGAGAACTTCTTGGAAAACGCCCTCCATGAGATCCATGACGTCGGTTTCCTGAACAAACGACATCTCGATGTCGACTTGCGTGAATTCGGGCTGGCGGTCGGCACGCAGGTCCTCGTCGCGGAAGCAGCGCGCGATCTGGTAGTAGCGTTCGATGCCACCCACCATGAGCATCTGCTTGAACTGCTGGGGAGATTGCGGAAGCGCGTAGAACTTACCAGGATTCGGACGCGACGGAACGAGATAATCACGCGCACCCTCAGGTGTGGAGTTCGCAAGAATCGGCGTTTCCACCTCGATAAACCCACGCTCGTTCAAAGCCTGGCGAATCGCCTGCGCGACCTTATGGCGAAGCAGAAGGTTTTGGTACATCTCAGGACGACGAAGGTCGAGATAACGCCACTTCATACGCGTGGTCTCATCGGTTTCGATGCCGTCTTCGATAGAGAACGGAGGCGTAACGGAAGTGTTCAAGACCTTCAAAGCAGAAGCGAGAACCTCGATTTCGCCTGTTGCCATATTGGGGTTTTCAGCACCCTCGCCACGAGCACGAACCTTACCCGTCACCTGGAGAACGAATTCACGACCAAGATGTTCAGCAACATGGAATTCATCGGCCGTTACGCAATCGGGATCGACGACCACCTGCGTGTACCCCTCGCGATCGCGCAGATCGCAGAAGATGAGTCCGCCATGATCGCGATTGTGCCACGCCCAACCAGTGAGCACGACTTCGCGGCCGACATCCTCCTTGCGCAGCTCGCCGCACGTAGCGGTATGCATGCAGTGTTCGTTCTTGTAATCCGTCATGGTGATAAAGCTCCTTGAAGTGCCTTCGTACCGGTATCTGCCAACGGCAGATGTTTGTCAAACTGGATTATTGTACAGCCTAAGGCTAAGGAAGAATACCAAGGAAACGAAACGGCAACAAAAAAGGGCGGCCGACGGGCCGCCCCGGCGCGCCCGGGCGGGCGCGCGAAAGAAAAAAAAGCGCCGCCCATGAGCGGAACGCCCTATCCTCCCACGGACTTCCTCCGCAGTACTTTCGGCGAGGAGGGGC
>CAKUIV010000006.1 GCA_934661105.1 uncultured Ellagibacter sp.
GCGGGACCAGTCGGAAGGGCCAGGGGAAGAACAGCCGCTGAGCGTTTTCGGAATCCCGGCGTCCGTCTGCGCCCCGATTTCTTCATCGCTTCGCAGCCTACAGGAAATCAGATCGTATCTGCGCCAACTTCTGAGGCGCGATGAAGAAGGCGGGGCGCAGACGGACTTGCAAATGCCCGGTCGGGGCAAGACGAAGTTCTCGGGGCGGCAGGCCCCCTTCCCCGCGCCTCAGAAGTTGGCTTGCGTACAAGCGGGGCAACTGTAGGCTGCGAAGCGGGGAAGGGGGCCTGCCGCCCCGAGAACGAACGGGCCGACTCGTCGATGCAATTCTTCTGCAATATGCGCTTCGCCTTTCGCTATCGATTACAATCAATAGGTTGTGTCGATGCGGTTCTTCGAAGCCGCTTACATCCGAGTGAGGACACGCATGGATTTGCATATAGCGAAGCGCACTGCACCGCTGGTGCTTCTCGATATCGTCGCCACGTACGTGGCGTATTGGTTGGCTTCTATGCTCACGAACGTGTACGACGAGGTATTCGTGAGCAACGAGATCTTCTTCATCCTCGGCATCTTGGCGGTCGTTAACGTCGCTATGATGGGGGCTTTCCGCTTGTACAACAATCTTTGGGAATATGCGAGCGTCGACGAAGCGTTGCAAGTCGTGTTCTCCGTCGTGCTGTCGACGCTGGTCGGAGCCGTATTCTTGTGGATTATCAATGTGCGGCTTCCTATCCGCGTCTTCATCGGGTCGGCGATTTTGCTTGTACTCATCATGGGGGCGTACCGCATGGTGTGGCGCTTGATGCGTCGTCGCAAGCGCGCGTTCTCGGGAAGCGGCATGGAACGTCCGCGCACGCTTGTCGTTGGAGCCGGTGAAACGGGTTCGCTCACCATCAACCGTATGTCCACGAAAGACCCGAACATGCCGGGCATTCCCATCGTCGCGACCGACGACGACCCGACGAAACGAGGGCTTCGCATCCACGGCGTGAAGGTGGAAGGTTCCACCGACGATGTTATCGCGCTCGTGAACAAGTACGACATCCAGCAGATCGTCGTGGCGATCCCGTCGGCGACGCCGAGCGAGCGCAAACGCATCTACAAGGTGTGCACCAAGACCGACTGCACGCTTAAGACGCTGCCGAACATTCGCGATCTGCGCATCGACGAGCTCGGCGACGTGGCTCTGCGCGACGTCGATGTGACCGACCTTTTGGGTCGCGAGGAAATCCAACTCGATATGCGCATCGCGTATGCCTATGTTGCCGGAGAAACGGTGCTCGTCACGGGTGGCGGCGGCTCCATCGGAAGCGAGCTGTGCCGTCAGCTGGCGAAAGTGGCGCCTCGCCGCATCGTCATCTTCGACATCTGCGAGAACGACGCCTACATGCTTCGCCAGGAGCTTTTGCGCGAATACAGCGACCTCGAGGTGGACATCGAGGTCGGCAGCATCTGCAACGATCGGCGCGTGACCGAGCTGTTCGAGAAGTACCGTCCCTCGGTGGTGTTCCATGCCGCAGCGCATAAGCACGTTCCGCTCATGGAGGTGTGTCCCCGCGAGGCCATCGAGAACAACGTGTTCGGCACGCTCAACGTCGTCCGCGCCGCCGACGCGTTCGGCGTCGAGCACTTCACGTTCATCTCCACCGACAAAGCTGTGAACCCGACGAGCGTCATGGGCGCCACGAAGCGCATGGGTGAAATGGTCATGCAGTATTACGCGCACACGTCGAAAACGGTGTTCGCCGCCGTGCGCTTCGGCAATGTGCTCGGCAGTAACGGAAGCGTGATTCCCCTGTTCAAGAAGCAGATTGCGGCCGGCGGCCCCGTTACGGTGACCGATCCCGACATCGAGCGCTTCTTCATGACCATTCCCGAGGCGGTGCAGCTCGTCATCCAGGCGGGCGGCATGGCGGCAGGCGGCGAGATCTTCGTGCTCGATATGGGCGAGCCGGTGAAGATCGCCGATCTGGCGAAGAACCTCATCCGTCTTTCCGGCGCGCATGTGAGCATCACCTACACCGGTTTGCGCGATGGCGAGAAGATGTACGAAGAGCTGCTCATGGACGAAGAGAAGACGCTTCCCACGAGCAACCACTCCATCATGATCTCGCAGGGTCAGGAAATCAGCCACGAGCAGGTTGCCCAGAAGCTCGACGAGCTCGAAAGCGCTATCGGCAAGTCCGACGAGGAAGCGATCCGCATCCTCGAGGAAGCGGTGCCGACGTACCATTTCACGAAGAATCGCTAGGTATCTGACCATCGTCCGATTCGATCCTGCACGTTTTGCGGACGCGACGCCCCGGTGCGCCTCGATGGTGCCCTGGCGCGTTTCTGCGCTAGAATAGCCATACTATTATTCGACATGGTCTAGTGAATCGAGGTTTCCCTATGGCAGAGGAAAATATGCTCAAGGCGCAGCTTGAAGAGGCGGCGCGTGTCCTGCGTGAGCGCCTGGGCGAGCGCGCCCCGAAGGTCGGCATCGTGCTTGGGTCGGGACTCGGTCCTTTGGGCGAGAAGATCGAAGATGCGATAATGGTGCCCTTCGGCGAGGTTCCCCATATGAAAAAGAGCACAGCAACGGGGCATAAAGGGCGCTTTATCTGCGGGAACCTTGGTGGCAAATGCGTGATTGCCATGCAGGGCCGTCTGCACGGCTACGAGGGGAACACCCCGCAGGAAGTGGCATTCCCCATCTGGCTCATGCACGAACTCGGCGTGGAGGCGCTGATCACGACCAACGCGGCAGGCGCCATCAACGAGAACTACACGCCGGGCGAGTTCTGCATCATGAGCGACCACATCAATTTCACAGGGCGCAACCCCGTTGTCGGAACCGAGCCCGACGGCATCGCGTTCCGGTTCTTCTCGATGACCGACGCCTACGATCCCGCTTTGCGCGAGCTTGCCCATAAGGTGGCTGATGAGCGCGGTGTCGCCGTCCAGGAAGGCGTGTACCTGGGGCTTTTGGGTCCGAGCTTCGAAACGCCCGCCGAGATTCGCGCATTCCGCGCATGGGGTGCCGACACGGTCGCCATGAGCGTGTGCGAGGAAGTCATCGCGGCGCGTCATGTCGGGATGCGCGTGCTCGGTATCTCGCTCGTGTCGAACATGGCCGCAGGCGTCGAGGGCTCTTCGCCGAGCGACACCGAGGTGTTCGAGGTCGCGCGCGTCGCCGAGCCGAAATTCTGCAGCCTCATCGAGGGCATCGTCGAGAACATGGGGGATTAAGGGCTGCTTCGCGCTTGTTGCCGCCTTCCGCACCCGGCGGCCGCTTGCCGAGCGCGGAAGGTCTAAACGTGCGCTGTGCGGCAGGCTCCCCTTATTCGCCCGGTTGGAGTATGCTTGACCAGGCAAGGCAAAGGGGAACTTATCGTGTCGGAACAACAGAAGCGCATCGTTAAAATCGTGGTGTCGGCGCTTGGCGCCGTAGCCGCAGTCTTCCTTATTGCAACGTGTCCCATACCTGGGCTTTCGTATCAGGCGACTGCAGTGCTCGGCATTCTCGTCATGGCCATCGTGTGGTGGATCACGGGCGTCCTCCCCGAATTCGTCACGGCGGTCGTCATGGCGGTGCTGTTCGTCGTCGTGGCCGGCGTCTCGACAGGGGCGGTGTTCTCGACGTTCGCATCGTCGACGTGGTGGCTGCTTCTTTCTGCGTTCACGCTCGGCGTCGGCATGAAGAAGAGCGGGCTCATGAAACGCATCGCGCTTGCGATCGTGAACAAGTTCCCGCGCACGTTCCGCTGCCAGGTTATCGCGCAGCTCGTGACGGGCACGGTTTTGGGTCCGCTTATCCCGAGTCTCGCCGTGAAGGGCGCCATGCTGGCCCCGCTCGCCATGAACATCGGGGATGAATTGGGCTACGAACGTCAGGGCAAACGCGCGACCGGCCTGTTCGCGGCGATGCTCGTCGGCATTCGCACCGTGGCACCGACCATCGTGTCGGCATCGGTCACGGGTTATGCGCTCATGGCGACGCTGCCCGCCGAGGTGCAGGAGCAATTCAACATGGCGACCTGGTTCGTGGCCGCGCTTCCCTGGCTTGTTGTCGTGCTCGTGCTGAATTACTTTCTGATCATGGGGATTTATAATCGCGGGAATAAGGCGAGCTGCGCTTCCGAGGCTGCTGACGACTCGCGTATGGGGACGGGTTCTTCCCTCGGCCCCTTCACATCCACCGAGAAGCGCATGCTCGGCATTATCCTGGTCACGGTCGTTCTTTGGGCGACGGAGCCCTTCCATCATGTGTCGGCAATGGCGGTCGGCCTCGCGGCGCTCGTTGCCATGTTCGTGCTGAAAGTCGTCGACGTGCCCTCATTCAAATCCGGCGTGAACTGGACGTCTCTTCTGTTCATCGGCATCGCGCTTGGGTTGGGGTCGGTGTTCTCGGAAGCGGGTCTCAACGACTGGGTTATGAGCACGTGCGGTCCTGCGTTTCAAGCGCTTGCGGGCAATCCCTACGTTCTCGTTCTCGGAATCGGCGTCATCACCGTCATCCTTCGATTCCTCATCGTTTCCGAGGTGGCGTACCTTAATCTTCTCATGGCGTTTCTCGTGCCGATGGCGGCAAGCGTCGGCGTGAACCCGTGGGTGCTCGGATTCTCCGCCTATGCGCTTGTCATCGCCTGGTTCGCGAAGTATCAAAGCCCGATCTACCTGGCGGCGTTCTATGCGGTGGACGGCAAGATGGCGAAGCATTCCGAGCTCGCGAGATACTGCGGCGTGTACCTGGCAACGTGCCTGATCGGCCTTGCCGTTTCCGTTCCGTATTGGCAGTGGATGGGCTTGCTGTAGCAACCTATCGCGACTATCGAAAGGGGACTTCCCGTGAAAGTTCTTACCGTCGGCAGCGAGGCGCGCACGCGCAAATATCTTCCCGATCTGCCCATTGTTCACAAGGCCGAGCTCGTCTGCGCCGAACGGGGCGCGTCTGACGACGAGCTCCTTGCGCTTGCGGGCGATGCCGATGTCGTTGTGGCCGATGCCATAAGTCCGGTCGACGCGCGCTTGATTGCAGGCATGCCGAACCTCAAGCTCATCCATTCGGAAGGCGTCGCCTTCAATGCGATCGACGTGGACGCGGCGCGCTCTCGGGGCATTGCCGTGTGCAACTGCGCTGGCGTGAACGCGGGCACGGTGGCGGAGCAGGCTGTCATGCTCATGCTCATGTGTCTGCGCCGCGCGCTCGAAGGCGACGCAGCGGTTCGCGCAGGGCATCAGATCGAGCTTAAAGAACGCATGATGGTGGAAGGATTCCGTGAGCTGGGTGATTGCACGGTCGGCTTTGTGGGTTTCGGCGCGATCGGCCAGGCCACGGCGCGCTATCTTCGCCCTTGGGGTTGCAAGATGCTCTACAACAAGCGCCATCCGCTCGATGCGCCGCTCGAAGACGAATTGGGCGCGCGCTTCGCAAGTCTTGACGATTTGCTTGCGTCCTGCGACATCGTGAGTCTGCATGTTCCCGTGACCGATGAGACGCGCGGCATGGTGGACGGAGCGTTCCTCTCCAAGATGCGTTCCGACGGCGTGCTCGTCAACACGGCGCGCGGAGATATCGTGGACCAGGAGGCGCTTGCGGCGGCGCTTGAAACGGGCGGTATTGCCGCAGCGGGTCTTGACACGCTTTCGCCGGAGCCTGTGACCTGCGATAACCCTCTCGTGAACCTTTCTGCTGCCGCCTCGAGCCGCGTGGTGTTCTCGCCGCATGTAGGGGGTGTCGCAGAAGGCATGTTCTACCGTGCGCATCGGGTGATCTGGGAGAACATCGACCGTATTGCGGTGGGGGAAGACCTCGTCAACCGTGTATGTTAGCAGGGCTCGAGCCTCTTTCTTGGTTGAGCTCCGAATCGGCTTTTGCGAACTGCTGCAGAACGGGAAGTTCGTGGACAATAATGGACGATATGCGAGTCCCGGTTTTCG
This sequence comes from uncultured Ellagibacter sp., assembly GCA_934661105.1. Taxonomy (GTDB): domain Bacteria; phylum Actinomycetota; class Coriobacteriia; order Coriobacteriales; family Eggerthellaceae; genus Ellagibacter. The sequence continues at coordinate 5,926 of CAKUIV010000006.1, forward strand.
GGATCGTCGCGCAAAACGGTCAACTTTTGACAAAAGCCCTGGTCGTGAGTTTTGAGTTCGTAAATTGAACCTTGCGATTCAGACTCGTCGGCTCGCATATCGCGACATTTTGTCCCTGAAGGTCATATTTCTCTGCTCGATCCCATGCGGGGCGCGTGCGTTCGCTGCTTCATGTGGTCGCCCCTTCCCGCTGACCGCGATCTAGATCGGGTTGTACTCGTTTCCGGGCAGAAGGAGCCCCTGGCTTTCCATGTCGGCGCCGATAGCGCGATATTCTTGCCAGGCGTCTTCCAGGTCGGCGAGCTCTTTTTCGTTCAGGGGGCGAACGGGGCGCGCTGGCGATCCGAGCGCCATCCAGCCGTCGGGGATGTCGGCTGTGCCGGTGACAAGTGATCCTGCGCCTACGAGACAGTGTCTCCCGACTCGTGCGCGGTCGATGACGATTGCCCCCATCCCGATGAGCGATCCGTCGCCGATCTCGCAGCCGTGGATGATGGCGCCGTGGCCGACCGTCACATTCTCGCCGATGCGCGTCACCTCTCCGGTGTTCACGTGAACGCAACAGTTTTCCTGGATGTTCGCGCCGGCTCCGATTTCGATGCTCCCTCCGAAATCACCGCGGATCGCTGCGCCCTGGAACACGGTGACGTCGGGGCCGATCGTCACGTCGCCGATGACGGTCGCGCTTTTCGCGATATGCGCGGTAGGGTCGATGCGCAGTCCTGCACGGTAATCCATGGTGAGTGGCCTTCTCTCAGGTCCCGAACTTGACGCTCGGGGGATAATACGTTTTCATTATAGGCATGGAGGGGTTGTTTTGCGTCGATCGGTTTAAAAGCGCTGCATCGGGATTATTTCCTGAAGCGGCCGCTCCGGCGTCGGTTTCGCAAAAACAGTCGAGAGGGTGTAAACTCCTCTTTACACCGAAGGATTATTCGCCAAGTCGTTTCGACTTGGCTGTCAAGCCGGATTGACAGCGGCGTTCGGATTGCCGCCGAAGCGATGAAGGGGGAATCGTGCAGCTTGACGATATCGAAGTCCTCGTGACCGTTTCGGAGACGAAGAGCTTGTCGCAGGCGGCGGAGAAACTCTACATGTCTCGACCTGGGTTGTCCCAGAAGATTGCGAACATCGAGGCACGCTATGGGACGAAACTCTACGAGCGCACCTCGACAGGCGTGGTTCCCACGCCAGCTGGCGTCATCGTGACGAAATTCGCCCGCAAGATGACGTCGCTTGAAAGCGCACTTGCAGCCGAGCTTGCCGCAGCCGACGAAAGTTTCGACAGCACCATCGAAGTGGGGATGAGCTTGGCCGACGGCGTGGCGCTTTTGCCCTCGCTCGTGAAGAAGTTCCACGACCTGCACCCCGAGGCGCTCGTTCACCTGGAAGCGGGCTACGAGCCCGAGCTCATGGAGAAAATCAAAGAAGGCAAGCTCGACTTCGCCATTCTGGAAAACGAGTCGATCGAAGACGGCGTGAACTCGGAGACGCTCGGGCATTCGAAACTCGTTTTCCTTATGCCCGACAAGCCGCCGTACAACAGTGTGCCGCAGCCCATCAAGGTGAAGCAGCTGCTTGAATGGCCCATGATCATCTACGAGTGGAATTCCGGGCGCCATATGGTGGGTAACCGCCACTTCCGCGACCGCTACGGCGTGTCGCTGCGCGATCACGACATGGTCGCGCGCTTCGACACGCACGAGGCCATGGTCGCAGGCGTACGTGCGGGTCTGGGGTGGGCGACCGTCCCTCGGTGCATCGCCGAGCGCTACAAGAACGAACCGAACATCATCTGGGTCGACGTCGACACGGACCCTATGCGCTACCCGATCGACCTCGTCTGGTTGCCCGAGCGCGCGATATCCCCGCTTGCGATCGAGTTCATGGATTTCATCCGCAACAATATCCCCGACGGGTATTTCCGCCTGTAGCGCGATGTCGCGCTCTCTCGCAGCAGTCTGCGCCTCCGATGCCCAGCAGGCTCGACCCGATGCCGCTGCATGATGTGCCACCGCACTTGCAAACCCCCGAATCTGGTATAACCTGCCAAATTCGGGGGTTTATCTTTATAGCGACACGCTCACATTACCAGAGTTAACTTTTTCTCGCTGCAAAGCGCGCTTTTCGCCCGCTGTAAACGCCTCTTGCCATGCAAGGAAACCTTTACGGCAGCGGTAAACGACTCCGACGTCGAAATCCCCGAAACCACTTATCAACGCCGTTTGCGCTCCCTATCCTTCCATTCGACGCCAAATACAAGCCGTTGGCGGGGCCTGATTCAATTGGCCGATGGCTTACAAGACGAGGGCGTATCGAATGGCTGCGCAACGGAGGGGTCGCGCAAGCTCGCCGCACCAACGCGAACTTCATACCCGACTGCCCGACTGCGCGGCTCCAAGCAACAAAAGGAGGAGTCGGTGGACAAGCAAGGAATCATCGATGCCAGCCGCGCGAAGCACGAGGGGGAGCGCATCTTCTACACTTCCTGCCCTGCAAACGGCTGCTGGGACTCGGCATGCATTCTGAAGTGCCACGTGAAGGACAACAAGCTCATCGCGATCGAGCCGGACGACTCGGTCAACGCCAACGACAGCCGTGAGGATTGCGGCTGGGAGAACATCTGGAAGGGCAACGTCCAGATGCGTCCGTGCGCCATGGGCCATTCCTGGAAGAAGGAAATCGAGGCCGAGACGCGTCTTCTGCACCCGATGAAGCGCGTGGGCGAAAAGGGCCCGGGCAAGGGCTACTTCGTGCAGATTTCCTGGGAAGAAGCTCTCGACACCATCGCCGACAAGCTCAAAGAGATCAAGGCCAAGTACGGCCCGTACGCCATCTTCCATTCCCAGTACCCGTCGTTCGAGAAGAACGGCTTCCCGCTCGCACCGTGGTGGGAAGCGGGCTTCGGCGCGTGGGGCGAGCACTCCACGTCCGGCCATGCCGCAGGCGAGATGCTCCATCTCGGTGTCGACCTTTCCAAGACCGCAAAGGGCCTTTCCGAGGCGCTGCCCGGCTTCGAAGCCTCCGACATCTTCAATTCCAAGCTTTTCGTCATGTGGGGTATGGACCCGGTCGTCGCATGGTTCGGCCCGACATCGTACTACATGCAGCTCGCGCACGAGTACGGCTGCAAGACCATCGTCATCGATCCGCGCTACACGCAGTCTGCGGAAATCCTTGCCGATCAGTGGATTCCCATCCGCCCCGGCACCGACCTTGCCATGATGCTCGCCATCGCGCAGGTGCTCTACGAAGAGGACCTCATCGACCACAAGTTCGTCGACGAGTGGGTCGACAAGGCGGGCTTCGAGGAATGGCGCACCTACGTCATGGGCGAAGGCGAAGACGGCATCAAGAAGACGCCGGAATGGGCCGCTCCGATCTGCGCCGTTCCCGCTGAGACCATCCGCGAGTTCGCGCGCCTGTACGGCACCACGAAGCCGGTTCACCTGCAGTACTTCTATTCCTGCGCCAAGCGCCACATGGGCGACTACTCCGCAGCCGCTTCCATGCTGCTCCAGGCCATGACCGGCAACATCGCATGCGCCGGCGGCTGCCAGACGGGCGCTTGCCTGCCCACGCCGGGCCGCGTTCCCGCACCGCGTGCCGATTGGCATCGCGATCCGGGCGACTACAAGGTGCCGGTGCTGTTCAACAACAACTGCCTCACCGAGATTCTCGCCTGCCAGAAGGATTACTGGGAAGGTCGCATGAGCGAGTCGGAGTTCCGCCATCGCATCGGATCGCCGAACAACGAGTGCCCGCTGCCGAACATCCAGATGATCATCTTCGAGAACAACTACGGCAACAACCACTCCAATGTGAACAAGCGCTTCGCCGGCATGGCTGCCACCGAGTTCAACTGGGGTTTCCAGTGGCATCTGAACCAGCCCACCGCCGAGCTCTGCGACATCATCCTGCCGGCCCCGATTTGGCAGTTCGAGGGCATGGACGAGTACATGTACGGCCATCAGCGCTTCGTGTCCGGCCCGAACGGCATGCGCAACTACTTCACGTTCTGCGCGCGCGGCCTTGATTTCCCGGGCGAGGTTCGCTCGAAGGAATGGGTCTGGACCGAGATCGCCAAGCGCCTCGGCGTGGCCGACAAGTACAACCCCCGCATGCTCGATGTGGACGCCGAGCACTGGGTCGACGCTCAGGAGGCCGTGTACAAGGAGGCCTTCGAGAACTGGGCGAACAACGAGACGGTCATGGCCTACCTCGGTTACGAGAAGCGCCCGACCTGGGAAGAGTTCAACGCTCATCCGGTCGTCCGCACCGAGATCGACGTGCCGTACTACCCGTTCAAGAGCATGATCGAGCGCGGCGAGAGCCCGTTCGGAACCCCGACCGGCAAGATCGAGTTCGTGTCGAACTACGTGAAGACCCACGACATGACCGAGTCCCGTTGGCGCGGCAAGATCGACCCGATGCCCGTGTGGAGCCCGAGCTACGTCGAAGGCGACATCGGATCTGCTTCCAACGACGGCTTCTACAACCCGAAGGTCACGAAGTACCCGCTGTCGATGGTTTCCCCGGTCTCGATCTACCGTCAGCATTCGAGCAATGACAACAACCCGCTCATGCGCGAGGACTGCTATCGCCATGCGGTGTGGATCTCCGGCGTCGATGCGCAGGCTCGCGGCATCAAGGACGGCGACATCTGCCGCGTCTACAGCGATCGCGGCGAGGTCGAGCTCACGGCTTACGTCACCAACCGCATGATGCCCGGCACCGCGGCTGTGCACCATGGCGCATGGTTCCAGACCGACGGCACGCCGGCCGAATGCAACAAGTACGGCGAGGACCTTCGCGGCACCCCGAACATCCTGCTCGACGACGGGCACCTGCCCCACATCCTGGGCGCGCTCATCATCGCGGGTCTCGTGGAGGTCGAGAAGCTTCGCGATGGCGACGCCGAGGGCTTCGGCAACGAGGCTGAGCGCGGTGGCATGCGCGGTGCAAGTGTGGCTCTGAACTACCGCCGCTCGCTCGGTGAGGGGAAGGAATAAGACGATGACTCAGTATGGTTTCATGTTCGATATGAACCGATGCTACGCCTGCCAGGCATGCAGCATCGCTTGCAAGGACTGGCACGGCATCGAGCCGGGCGCCGAGAAGTACATGACGGTGTACGAATGGGAAGAGGGAACGTTCCCGAACATCCGCCTCCATTCGCTCGCGTTCCCGTGCGCGCACTGCGAGGACCCGGCATGCGTGAAGGTGTGCGAGTCGGGTGCCCTCTACAAAGAGGACGAGTTCGGCGCTGTTCTCGTTGACCAGGACAAATGCACCGGCTGCCGCAAGTGCTACGACGCGTGCCCCTACGGTGCCCCGCGCTTCGCGACCGACGAGCCCACCTGCAAGATGAGCAAGTGCGACATGTGCATCGACCGCTTGGCCGACGGCAAGCAGCCCGCCTGCACCCAGAGCTGCCCGCTGCGCGCCTTCGACTTCGGCCCGATCGACGAGCTCGTGGAGAAGTACGGCGACGTGCGCTACTGCGCGGGCATGCCCTCTCCCGATAAGACCAAGCCCTCCTTCATCATCTGGAATCCGCGCGAGAAGACCCCGCTCATTCCGTACGACGCCGATGAGGCTATCCGCCTGAACCAGCAGCGCGGCGACTTCGGCACGATGTTCGAAAGCCCCGAAGACCTCGCGACCTTCGATGAGGGCACCATCCGCCGCAACGAGCTTCAGATGAAGCACGGCTCCGTCGTCGAGCTCATGCGCGCTACTCGCAACGACATGGCGTAAGCGCTTGCCAACCCGCAGGCGGGACTCTCCCGACCTGCGGGGGGCTTAGCCGCTTGCGGCACCCCGCCCGATCGATCAAGGGGACTCGGGCGGGCCTTGCTCGAATGCACGTCGCTGCATCAGAACCTTCCCGTACCGCCAACGCGGGAGTCTCTTTTGCAGCGGCATTGCAGATAAACAACCTGCTTTACGAAAGGGGAAGCAACATGGAGTGGATTGGAGTCATCGGCATCATCGTCGGTCTCGTCTTCTTCGTCATTGCAGCCATGAAAGGCTGGAATGTTCTCATCACGTCCATCGTGACGGCTGTCATCATCGCGGCCACTAACGGCATGGACATCGCCAACGCAATCCTGGGCACGCAGTCCTCCTACGTGACCGGCTTGGCAAGCTTCGTTCAGAAGAACCTGCTCATCTTCATGGGCGCGGCTATCCTGGGCGAGTACATCGACAAGTCCGGCGCTGCGAAGTCCATCGCCCAGGCGATCGTGGGCAAGGTCGGCACGAAGAGCCCGTACCTCGTCCTTCTCGCCATCGCCGCTGTCGGCGCGATCCTCACCTACGCCGGCATCTCGATGTTCGTGGCTATGTTCGCCCTCATCCCGCTGGCTCGCCCGATCTTCAAGGAATGCAACATTCCGTGGCATTTGTTCTGCGCTGCATGGTCGCTTGCCGCCTGCTCGTTCACCATGGCCATGATCCCTGGCGTTCCCGCCGTTGCATGGATCAACGCGGCTAACGGCTGCGGCGTGTCCATGACCGCGGCCCCGGTGCTCGGCATCGTCGGTACCGTTATCGCCATCGTCGTGTCCTGCCTCTACATCAAGTTCGCGCTGAAACGCGCTCAGGCCAAGGGCGAGACCTACGAGATCACCGCTGCCGACGAGCAGACCGCAACCGAGCAGAAGGAACTCCCGAGCCTGATCGTGTCCCTGCTCCCGCTGATCCTGCTGATCGTCATCATCATCGGCGGCTCCCAGCTCGGCGTGAAGAACGTCGTCTACATCGGCATGATCGTTGCCGTCGTCGTTTCCATGATCGTGTTCAACAAGTTCATCCCCAGCCAGCGCGACACCATGGGCAACGGCGCCAAGAACGCCCTCGGCCCCGCGCTCTTCACCTCCGCCGCTGTCGGCGTCGGCACCGTTGCCGCCGCTTCCGTCGGCTTCACGGTCATCTACGAGGCCATCTTCAACATGCCTGGCGGCACCTACGTTTCCGCTGCGACCATGGCTGCCGTCCTCGGTGGCGTCATGGGCTCCGGTTCGGGCGCTGTGGGCATCATCGCGCAGAACTTCCTCGAGCCGTACCTGGCCACCGGCTGCGACCCGGCTGCTCTCGCGAAGATCATCGCGACCGCTGCCACCATCGGCGGCGCGCTGCCGAACTCGGGCGCAATGTTCGGCATGCTTGCCGCGATGGGCTTGAACCATGGCAACTCCTACAAGCACATCGCCGCCATCTCCATCGGCGCCGGTCTGTGCGCACTCGTCGTCATGATCGTCCTCGCGAACCTCGGTATCGCGTAGGAAAGCCTGTTCGGGCGGCGGGGTGTAGCGTTCTGCCGCCCGTGAACCGCTTGTCTTTCGAGAACGTCGCGGGCGGGTGACGTCTTGAAAGACGCGAATTTCGATGGGCGCCTTCATCGATCGGGCGCCCATCCCTCAGAGAAGAGGGCTGTTCCCTCCACATATCCCGCGCTCTTATCCCCTAAGAGCGAACCCTCCACCAGGTGCTTCCCCCTTTTCCCTCTATTCATGCCGGGAAGCGCCACAGCCCTCTTCTCTGAGGTTTCGATATCTCAGCATCGATACGCATGACTCCATATGAGGGGCCGAAGAATCAAAGGGGAACATATGAACGCAGAAACTGCGGCGGAAAGCGCCGCGAAGGGGAAATCGACGCCTGAAGTGGCGGCTCCCGCCCAGGGACGCGCGCCGTCGAAGGGGAAGGCGACTTCCCAGTCGTCGCTGTTCGAGCGTGTGCCTGATTCGGAACGTTTGGCCTGGCCCGACATCGCCGCCATCCTCTCAGGCGTTGTGTCGTCGCTCTCCAAGCTCATGGGCGGCGGCATCGTGGCGTTCTACGCGGGCTGCCAGCTCGGCGGGGTCGCCATGGCCATCACCTTCGCCCTGTCGTTCGTCCTCACCTATCTCGTGGGCAAGATCACTTTCCGAGAGGGCCTTCCCAACAACGTCGCCTCCCGCCTCTACATCTTCGGCACCAAGGGCTCGGCCGTGGGCTCGCTCATCTGGATCTTCCTGCTCGTCGGCGTGCTCGCCGTGGGCACCGTCCAGCTTGGCAACGCCATCCTCTACGCGTTCGGGTGGGACGCGACCTGGGAGCGCTGGGCGCTCTTCGTCGGCATATCCTGCGTGTGGATCTTCATGGCGCTCTTCGGCACGAAGATCATCGCGCGCATGAACGCGGCGTTCGTCGTGGCGCTCTTCTGCGTGATGGGCTACGTCGTCTACCTCATCGCCGCGAACGGTCAGATGGGCGACGCGCTCACCCACGGAGTCATGATCCCGGGCGTGGAAGTGGGGCAGGGCTTCGCCTACGGCGTGAACTACGCCATCATGACGAGCGGCCTGCTCGCGCTGTTCGCCGCCGATTTCACGCGTTTCGCCCGCAAAGAGAGCGATCTTGTCCCCATCGCCGGCGTGGGCTCGCTCTTCGCGGTGATCACCTATCTTTTCGGCGCGCTTATCACGTACTTCGGCTTCGAGAAGTCGGTCGAGTACTTCTCGGCGCAGGGCATGGGCGCCACCGCCGCCGCGCACGCGGCGATCACCAACCCCGGCATCTCGCTTGTGCTCGCTGCGGGAGGGGTGGGGCTTGCGATCATCTGCCTGTCTCAGATGAAGGTGGAAACCTCCAACTCCATCGGCGGCGCGAACGCCGTGACGAACCTGTTCGACTCGCTGTTCGGCGTGAAGCTGTCCTGGCCCGTCGCCGTCGTCATCGCCAACGCGATCGGGCTCGCCTTCATCCTGGGCAACATCTTGGACCAGGTGAACGCCTTCATGTCGTTCGGCTCGATTCTCACCATCTCCTGGTGCATGCTCCTCATCACCGACTACTACATCGTGCGCGGTCCTATGAAGATCGGAAGCCGCGGGGTGCCGCTCTCATCGGTCGAGTCGGTGAACTGGCGCGGCGTTATCACGCTTGCGGTTACGAGCATTGCGAACATGGTGCTGTACTCGACGGGCGTCGTGTCCGTGCCCTTCCTCACCACCGCTCCCATGACGGTCGTGCTCTACCTCGTTCTTTCGTGGGCGATGCGTGACAAGGTCCGCACCGCAGAGTCTGGGCGTCTCGCTTCATGCGACGCGACCGAGGGGACTGAAAAGACCGCGGCTTAAGGTTGGGTGCCGAACGCACTCGAATTGGTGAACGCGAGAGTCGCTCAATCCGGTTTGAGTGGGGCGTTCTGCAGACAATTGATTAGGAATCGCAGTATCATGAACCCTGGCGGATGTCGTTCCGCCAGGGTTTTTCGTATGCGATGAAAGGAAACGCCATGGCCGTTATGCCCAAAGAAGCTCAGGATATGTTCAACAACGCGAAGAACATGGTTCTCGCGACGGCAACGCCGGACGGTGCGCCGAACGCCGATCCGATGGGGATGAAGAAGGTGCTCGACGACGAAACCGTCTACATCTCCGACCAGTTCTTCAACAAGACGCTTGCGAACCTGAAGGCGAACAGCAAGGTCGCCATCACGTTCTGGGGCGACGAGGGTGCTTACCAGATTCACGGCACGGCGAACTACATCAACGAGGGCGAGCAGTTCGATGAGCTGAAGAAGTGGGCTGACGGCTGCTTTGAGGCGATCGGCATGCCGGCAACCGCGAAGGGCGGCATCATCGTTCACGTCGACGAGCTCTTCACCTGCAAGCCCGGTCCCGACGCCGGCGCGAAGATCGCCTAGGCTCGTTCCGCCTGTTGATAGCATTCCGCACCTACGATCGGCCCCAGGAACAATTCTGGGGCCGTTTTGCGCTCTGACGAAAACGACGCCCGCTTTTGCCCCTTTCAGTCCTCTGGTATGAACGGCGGGTCGGCTTCCCGTGCGTTTTTCAGTCGCTGTCGGGGGTATCGGCGTCGTTGCCTCCCGTACCCTTCAAGGTGGGATCGAACGCACTCGAAGCGGCTTGCGATCCGATTGCCGCCCACCAAGGGGACGGGCGCGGATCGCGGTCGAGAAGGGAAGATGACGGGCATGATCCAGGGCAAGCACTACACATACGCTCTGTTCGCGATCGTTGTGGTGGGAACAGGACTCGGCGGGATGACGCAAACGGCGCTCAACGCCACGGCCGATGTGGTTCTCGCCGATCTGGGAACCGACATCGGCTGGGGTCAGTGGCTCGCCACCATCTACATCTTCTGCATGGGTGCAGCCGTTCCTTTGGCGTCGTACCTGCAGCGCAGGCTTTCGGTGCGTGCGCTCGTCCTCTGCTCGTATGGGCTCTATCTCGTGGGATCGCTTTGCGACTTTCTTGCCGTCAGCTTCCCGATGCTCATCATCGGGCGCGTGCTCGAGGCGCTGGGCACCGGCGTGCTCATGCCGCTTCTGCAGACGATAGCCATGACGCGCTTCCCGGAGAATCGCCATGGGACCGCCATGGGGATTGCCGGCATCGCGCTTGGATTCGCGCCGAACATCGGCCCGGTCGTCGGCGGTGCGCTAGCCACGGCGTTCGGTTGGCGCGCGATGTTCCTCATCCTGGTGTGCGCGTCTGCGGTGCTCGTCGTGAGCGCATTCGTCGTCGTGCGCGAGCGCGACGTGAAAGATGCGGCGGCTCGCCTCGATGTCACGTCGCTCGTCTTCTCGACGTTCGGGTTCGGCGGGCTTCTGCTCGGCTTCACCGCGGCGGCGAACATGAGTTTGGGAGAGCCTCTGGTGTGGGCGCCGGTGCTTGCGGGCGCCGTATGCGTGGCGTTGTTCGCGAAGCGCCAGCGCAGGATCGAAGAGCCTCTGCTTAACCTGGCGATATTCTCGCATCGGGAATATCGAGTGAGCGTCGTCGCGCAGTGCGCGCTTTACGGCTGCTTCATGGGGATGACGCTCGTCATCCCTCTTGCCGTTATCGAAGCCGGCGGGCACAATGCGTTTGAAGCCGGGCTCGTGCTTTTCCCCGGTGCGCTGGCGGCCCTTGTGTTCGAACCGGGTGCGGGCATGGCCACCGACCGGTTCGGCGCACGACGTGTCGCGATATTCGGCGGCTGCTTCCTGTTTGCAGGCGCGCTGTTGTGCGCGGTCGTTTCCGCCACGGCGCCGCTTTGGGTCATGGCCACAGGGCAAATGCTGCGCTGCGTCGGTCTTACCACCCTCATCCCCACGACGACGGCATGGGGATTGGGGTCTTTGGGGCGTGACGGCCTGACCACGCACGCTTCGGCCGGGATGATCATGTCACGTCAGATCGCGGCGTCGCTTGCCACGGCGGTCATGGTGTTCGCCATCGGGTGCTTCCCCCGATCCGGCGCATTTTGGGGATTCCACGCGGCGCTTGGGTTCTCGGCTCTTCTCGCGCTTGTCTGTCTCGTCATCGTCTTCATCAAGATTTCTCGGACGGGGAAGGGGAAATGAGGGGGTTCTGCAGGGAGCGTGTTTCGGCGTCTCGGTTCCCGGTGCCTAAGCCCCTTGTTACCGCCTCCTAGGAGATCTCTTCCTTCCGGATAAACTCCACGAGTTCCTTTTTCGAATGCACGTCGAGCTTCGCGTAGATCGAACGCGTGTGGGCGCGCACGGTGTAGATGGAGAGTACCTCTCGATCGGCGATCTCCTGCGCACTGCGCCCGCGCGAGAGGGAGGCCATCACCTCGGCTTCGCGCGCCGAAAGCTGGCATCGCGCGGCCACGGCGGCGCACTTCTTGTCCCATTGGCCCGATTCCCGGGCGCCTCCCTCGACGTCTTCTGAAGCGTCAGCGGTCTCGTCGATGGGCAGAAGCAGGCTGTTGATCTGCTTTTCCGAGAACACGAACAGCACGTCGACGAGCACCGCAACACCGATCACCGTGATGACGACCCGCATGAAATCGTCGCCGAACCGCGTGCTCTGATATGCCATCGCGAGCGCCGCTGCGGCAAGGGAGCCGCCCGAAAGCGCCGCGTTGCCCAGCGCCACGACGCGCACCGCGTTGGCCTTCCATTGATAGACCAGGTAGTAGAGCATCGACCAGACGACCATGTTGTAACACGAGCAGATAATCCAGCCCAACGAGGCGACGGCGGTCGAGCGCAGCGAGAACATCGACACCACGACGATGAGCAGCGTCAAGCCTCCTGCGGCGATCGAGTAGAGCTTTCCGAAATCGTCGCGGCTGCCGCGTGCGAGCAGCATGGCGAGGGCGATGCCGGCCAGGACGAATATCTCGACGAATTGCGCGACGGCGGTGCTTGAAACGCTTACCGTCGGCGGCATGCCGATGAGGATGTAGGAGCGGATAAGCTCAAGCGCGGTCGAGCACAGCCCGATGGATAGCAAAAGCACGCCGAACTTTCGGGGAATGGGGACCTCGCTTGTGAGCACCTGGGTTTCCCCTCGCACGTTTCTGCTGCGCAGACTGAAGAAGAACGCCGACAAAAGCGGCAGCATGATGAAGCATACGCTCGCGACTTCGTTCGGGCATCCGTTCAGCACGAAGAACACCATGATCGAGAAGAGCTCGCTCATGGCAATCGTGTAGAGCGCTCGATGGGGCGCGAGCGTGCCGAAGAGAGCGGCCGCGCGCATGAAGAGCGTCGTTGTGCCCGCGCCCGAGAGGATGCATCCTCCGTAAAAGAGGTACTGATTGGGCAGGATCTCCTCTCGCGTTATGACGATGAGCAGCGTTCCCAGGCACGCGATAGCGGCTCCGGCATAGGTGAACGCGTTTTTCGCCACGATCTTCGAGGCCCGCTTCGAAAACACAGCGAACAAAAGCAGCGTCACGACGCAGGCGGCGAGATGGACCATCATGAGGTTTTCCGAGCGCACGCTCGTGTCGGTGTCGTGCAGCCAGAACGCTCCCGAGAATCCGATGGTGTTCCAGGCGATCCAGCATCCAAGTCCCAAATAGGTAAGTCCCGGCACTTGGCGGTCTATCGATGCAAGCGCGGTGCTTCCGCGTAAAAGCCAGGAAGGCTTCTTCGCGGTTTTGCCCGTATTCTGCTGGTTCGTCGCGGCTTTCCCCGAAGCCTGCTGCGTCTGCTTCATGAGCATCCCCTCCATGCTTTTCATGAACGGGCCAATTCTAACGCGACTGGTTTCGCTTTATCTAGTCATCGACTGACTATCGATTGCCAAACGAATAGTTAACTATTGTCTATGCAGGGAAAACGCCTCCTTCTTATAGTGAGCGCCATGAACTTTGACGCCTGCGGGTAAGAGGGCCCGCAGGACGAGAAGAGGGGGACGAACACATGAAACTCAGCGAGAAGCGCTTCCCTAAATTCGACGCGCCCGCAAGCTTCGAGACGTATGCGGAAAAAGGAGCGACCGTCGAGCAGAACCGCGACGGCCAAAGCGCGCGAAATGCTCTTAACGGCGAGGGCGCCCGCACGTGCGGCGCGTCGAATTCGCGCACTTACGAGGAGGCGCTCGACGCGGTGATCACATGCATCGGCGCGCAGAATTCCCTTCGCGAGATTCTCTACAAAACGCTCGTGTTTTGCGAAGAGCCCCATGAATTCACTGAAGTCGAGGACTTCATCGCAGCAAGCGACGAGGTCGTTTACAGCCATGTGATCCAAACGCCGTTCGAGCTCATCGGCATGCTCGTGCGCGCAGGCGGGCTCGAAGAGGCGCCGCTCGATGCGGCGGGCGAGCCTATCGCGCCCGAAACGCTCGATGAGCTTTCTCGCGACGAGCAGGACGACCTTGTCGCCACGTACCGGATCGATGCCACGGCGGCGGGACGCGCGGCGGTCGGGCTTTTGGCCCCTGAGCGTCGCATTGAAGCGCAGCTCGCGCAAGACCCGCACCGCGCGGATACGTTTTGGGCTCTCATCGAGTTCTGCGAAACCCCGCGCACGTTCCCGGAAATCAAAGAATATTTCAACGCCACCCCCGAGTTCGCTCACGACGTGGTGGCACATTCGCACCAGCTCGCGCCCGACTTCTACGTCGACAAGCTCGACAAGGCCGGAGCGCTTGTTTGGAGGGGGGCCTGGGTCGCGACCGACGCAGGCAAATCGCTGCTCGAAGCCCATAAGGCTTCCTGTTAGCGCTCTCTATCTGTAAGCGTGAAAAAAGAAGAGGAAAGAAAGAAGGAGGAGGAAAGCTGTGTCTTTGACTATGTCGCGCCGCTCGTTTATGAAAGCGGCAGCCGTAACCGGAGCGGTTGGGGCGCTGGGCTTGGGCTCGGCGCACAATCTGACGCACAGCGACAAAGCTTGGGCCGATGACGACGTCCAAGAGGTCCGCACCTCGTGCCGTGCATGCATCGCCAACTGCGGTGTCATCGCCACGGTGCGCAACGGGCGCGTCATCAAGCTGAAGGGCGATCCCATCGACCCGATGTCGAAGGGCCGCATCTGCCCGAAGGGTCTGTCCGGCGTGCAGGCGCTTTACCACCCGAATCGCAACAAGTACCCCATGAAGCGCGTGGGCGAGAAGCCCGGCAACAAATGGGAGCGCATCACCTGGGACGAGGCGGCGAAGACCGTCGCCCAGGCGCTCATCGACATGCGCGACAAGACCGGCAAGCACGGTCTGCTCACCTCGACCGGCGGCGGTGGCAACCCGCAGTTCTTCAGCCCGCCGCGTTTCCGCAACTTCTGGGGCGCGGGCAACGTCTTCGAGCCCGGTTGCGCGCAGTGCTATCTGCCGCGTAACTACACCATGCCGCTCGTGAACGGCCTGGGCGACACCTCGATCGCCGACTCCGGATGCTCCGAGCTCTACAAGCCGGCGCGCTACGGCGGCATCACCGAAGCGTACGTCATCTGGGGCACGGGCCCGTCGTGGCATTCGCCTTCGACGTCCGGCCGCTGCGTGGCGGAGCTGCGTGCGAACGGCTGCAAGACCGTCGTCGTCGACCCGCGTTTCAACGCCGACGCCTCCAAGGCCGACGTGTGGCTGCCCATCAAGCCCGGCACCGACATGGCGATGATGCTCGGCTGGATGCACTACATCATCGAGAACAAGCTTTACGAGAAGATCCCCGGGTACGAGGACTTCTGCGAGCAGTGGACGAACCTGCCGTTCCTCGTCGACCCGCGAGACGAAGTGAGCCTGCCGCCCGTCGCCGAGGACATCACCAAAGACGGCCGGCTTCTGCGCGCCTCCGAAGTGTTCTCCGACGTCACTGCCGAAAACGAGGGCTACGTCTACTTCGACACCGAGAAGGGTGCGGTCACCAAGGCCTTCGCGCTCGGCCCCGACAACGACGGCACGTACCATCCGCAGCTGTTCGGCACGGTGGACGTGACGCTCAAGGACGGCACCACGATCACCTGCAAGACGGCGTTCCAGGCCTACAAGGACCGCTGCGAGGCATTCGACCTCGACACCGTCGCCAAGATCACCGGCTGCCAGAAGGAAAAGATCGTCGAGGCCATCGAGATCTACTGCTCAAGCCCGCATGGCGGCATCTCCCTCGGCGTGGCGACCGATATGTACCCGGGCTCGGCCCAGGCGGCTATCGGCGCTGCGGCGCTCGACTGCATGACGGCGCACCTGTGGCATCCGGGCTGCCCTGCGAACAAAGTGGGCGGCGAGGGCTCGAAGGGCCTTTCCTCCGCGGAATCCACCATCTTCCCCTCGGGCTTCATCGGGGAGACCGCGTACAACTTCATGGACGACGAAGCGGTTCTCGAGCGCTTGGGCTACGCCGAGCACAAGGGCTTGGGCGGCTGGATGCACAGCCACATCCCGACGATCCTCTCGGCCATCCTCACGGGCGAGCCTTACCAGCCCAAGGTCTGGATCGAGCGTTCCGGCAACAAGATGGCCGCTCTCGGCAACTCCTCGTCGTGGGTCGACGCCTTCCCGAAGTTCGACCTGATCGTGCACGGCTACATGTACCCGACCTCCTTCACCACCGAAGCGGCCGACATCGTGTTCCCGGTGTGCGAGTGGCTGGAAAACGCCTTCGCGCAGAACCGTCTGAACGTGAACCTCATGCGCAAGCCGGTCACGAACCTGTTCGAGGCTGCCGACGAGATCATGATGTGGGGCAAGATCGCCGAGGCGATGTCCGACCCGACGTCTGACCTTTACGACCCGAACATGGAAGCTTGCATGGACGCCGACAAGATCGGCAGCCCCATGGTCCCGCCGTATTGGAAGACCATCAACGAGTACTGGGATTGGGTCGCGACCCAGGGCGGCGACCCGAGCGTCACCACGATGGAGCAGGCCAAGGAAGTGTTCCCCGAGGAATGGGCGACCGACGACGAGTACTGGGGCGGCACGACCTACGACGGTTACTGCAAGGTGAACGCGGGCGGCGGCGCCGGCGGCAAGAAGGGCGACCTCGCGGCGGCTGCGGCCGACGACGGCAAGGTCACCTACACCGGCTTCTCCACCTGCGCCTCCGACATCAAGGACGACCCGAAGAAGTGCGGCCCGTACGCCGACACCATGCTCTACATCGGTCGTCACGGCAAGGAGAAGTTCGAGATGCCCGCGGCGCTCGTGGACTACAACCCCATGCCGTACTATTTCGAGCCCGAAGACCAGACGAACTTCGGCGACGAGTACCCGCTGCGCCTCACCGAAGGCCGCATCCCGTACTACCACCACGGCACGCTGCGCAACAACCCCTACCTGCGTGAGCTGTACCCGGCGCCGGAGCTGTGGATCAGCCCCGAGAACGCCGAGAAGTACGGCATCAAGGACGGGGACTGGGTCAACGTCAAGTCGCCCCGCACTGATGGCAAAGACGTGTTCCGCGACATCACCACGGGCGTGGACAAGAAGACGACGCTCGCCAAGAGCAAAAACGCCGCCGACGGCCCGTCTGAGTTCGCCCCGGGCGAGGAACTCACCGCAAACGGCCAGTCGGTTGTGAAGGACGGCATCTACGGCGTTGCGCGTGTGACCAAGGGCATCGCCGAAGGGTCCGTCTACATGGAGCGCTTCTGGAACCCCGAGTTCTTGGAAGACGGCTCCGACGGCCGCAAGTCGTGGACGACCGAGAACATGAACGTTCTCACCAAGAACACGGGCTACTTCAACCCCGAGTTCGGCACCTACACCCTGCGCGGCATCCACGTGAAGGTCGAGAAGGCCGAGAAGCCCCAAGGCGTCTGGTACGACCCGACCGACTTCGAGCCCTGGATGCCCGAGCCCACTGACTTTACGGGAGGAGCGTTTTACCAGTCATGAGTCACTATTGTCTAGTTGTTGACCTCGACCGTTGCTTCGGCTGCCATGCCTGCGAAGTGGCATGCAAGAACGAGAACGGCATAGCACTCGGGGAATATTGGAACCGCGTCATCCAGGTGGGGCCGCACGGCACCTTCCCCGACTTGGAGCAGTATTGGCTGCCGGTCCAGTGCCAGCAGTGCGAGGATGCACCCTGCGTGCACGTGTGCCCGACGGGCGCGAGCTATCGCGACGCCGACGGCAAGGTGCTCGTCGACAAGGAGAAGTGCATCGGCTGCAAGTACTGCATGATGGCCTGCCCCTATGGCGTCCGCTCGTGGAATGCGGCGGAGAAGGCCGTCGAGAAGTGCACGCTGTGCGGGCATCTGACCGCGGCGGGCGAAGAGCCCGCATGCGTTGCCGCGTGCTGCGCGTCCGCTCGCTTCTACGGTGATTTGGACGACCCCGATTCCGACGTGTCGAAGGCGATCGCCGCGGCCGATTCCGACTCGGTGCATTCGCTCAAGGACGTCGGCAACAAGCCGGCGACGCGCTACATCCTGTCGAGCAAGATCGCGACCTGGCACGACGTCGACGAGCTCTCGCCGGCATCCGACAGCGCCGATCCGGCATGGTTCGCGAAGGAGGCGTAAGAGCATGGAAATCCAATGGTCGTTGGTTCTGTTCACGGCTCTGACGGGCCTTGCGGCGTGGCTGTTCATCTGCGTTGCGGCCGACGAGTTCCTCGGTCGCGCGAAGAAGGCGGCGTTTCCCGCGGCGGTGGCGTCGCTCGTCATCGCCATCGTGGGCGGCTTGGCATCGGTGACGCACCTGTCGCACCCCGATCGCATCATGGGCGCGTTGAGCCATCCCACCTCGGGCATCTTCACCGAGGCCGTGCTCGTCGGCTGCCTCATCGTGTGCGTGGCGATCTACCTCGTGCTTCTGAAGCGCGGCGCGGGCGCGACCGCTCGCAAGGTCGTCGCCGTCATCGGCGCGGTGTTCGGCGTGCTCTTGTCGTTCATGGCGGGCGAGTCCTACCTCATGAGCGCGCGTCCGAACTGGAACACCCAGCTGCTTCCGCTCGGCTACATGCTCACGGCGATCCCGTCGGGCGTGGGCGCGTACCTTACCGTGGTCGGTCTCGTCGCCGGTAAGGGCGAAGACGCCGGCGAAACGTCGCTCGACGTGAAGCCCTACGCCACGGCGCTTCTTGCAGG
Organism: uncultured Ellagibacter sp.; assembly: GCA_934661105.1. Taxonomy (GTDB): domain Bacteria; phylum Actinomycetota; class Coriobacteriia; order Coriobacteriales; family Eggerthellaceae; genus Ellagibacter. Next base: position 24,212 of record CAKUIV010000006.1, read on the forward strand.
CGGTGTCCTTTCCGCGGTGGGCGCTTTAGCCTACACGCTTTCCGCCGGCGCGTCCGACGGCGCGGTGTTCGCCCTGCTTGCGCTTGCGGTCGTCGCGGGCGGCGTGGTTCCGTGCGCAGCGGGGGCCCTGCTTCCCAAGAAGATGCAGAGCCTCGTTGCCCTCGGTGCCGCCTCGTGCGTGTGCGCTCTCGTTGGCGCGATCGCCTACCGCTGCATCATGTGGCTTGTCACGGTTCCGGTTGCCGACCTGTTCATGACGGTTATCTAGGAGCCTTACGGCGATCTGAAAGCTCCCGGCCCTGTTCTTCCCAGGGCGGGGCCGGGCTTTCATCCGAAGGGGCGCTTATCCGAGAGCGCGTCTTCGGATGAAACAACGGAAGAGTCATCATTCGAAACGAGAGGGGATATCCATGAACGACAACGCTACCGAGGTAAGCGTGGCCGAGCTCATCGAGGTCAACGCCGGGCGCGCGGCATACTACCGCATGCTCGCCGAGCTTCTGTGGAAGGAGCTTTCCCAAGAGCAGATCGACCATTTGGCGAGCCTCGACTTGAAGTCGCTCGCGGCGGGAGACGATGGGCTTGCCGCAGGATACGGGGATATGGACCGCTACTTGCGCCGCCGCAACACCGGCACGCGCCAGGAGCTTGCGGTCGATTACGCGCACACGTTTCTCGCGGCCGGCAACTACGAGTCGTTCGCGGCGACGCCGTTCGAAAGCGTGTTCACCTCCGAGATGGGGCTTTTGATGCAGGACGCGCGCGACGAGGTGTACAAGTCCTTCTGTGCCGAGCACATCCAGCCCGACGAGGAGCTCCACACGCCCGAAGACCATCTGTCGTTCGAGTTCGAGTTCATGGCGACGCTTCTCGAGCGCACCAACGCAGCATGCCTTTCCGGTGACTTCGAGCGTGCTTGCGCGCTTTCGCAAAAGGCGGCCGAATTCCATGAGAATCACCAGCTGAACTGGATCGATGATTTTTGCGATGCGGTTGATGATGTGGCCGAGACCCGCTTTTACCGCGGCGTTTCCCAGGTGATTCGCTCGTTCGTCCACATGGAGACCGAGGTCATCGCCGATATGGCCGAAGCGGTCGGCGAGCTTGCGTCGGCCAAGGCTGCTTAGGCGCACGGGGCGTAAAGGCGGTTGAAGATACTATGTCGAAACCTATAACGCGCCGCGCCTTCCTCGCGGGAGGCGGGGCCTTCGCGTCGATGTTCGCGCTCGGCGGCGTCGCTTGGGCGGCGACGCCTGGGACGGACGCGCTTTTACGCCCGCCGGGAGCTCAGGACGCCTCTCGTTTCAGGGCGACGTGCCTGAAGTGCAACCGTTGCGAAAGCATTTGCCCGCAGGGGTGCTTGCGCACGGGCCTGCTTGAAGACGGCCTGCTCAACTGGCGTACGCCGATCATGGATTTCCATAAAGGCGCGTGCGACTTCTGCGGCAAGTGCGAAGACGTGTGCCCGGCAGGCGCCATCCTCGGCGCTCGCGACACCTCGCGCGTCATCGGCGTGGCCGAGGTCGATCGCGATCGCTGCATCGCGTGGCTGCAAGGCGGGTGCCGTGTGTGCGTCGATGCGTGCCCGTACGGGGCCATTTCCCTCGATGCGTCGGGGCGCCCCGTCATCGACGAGGCGAAATGCAACGGATGCGGTGCGTGTGAGTACGCCTGCCCATCGAATAGCTACCTCACCTTCGCCGGCGGCACCGACCGAGGCATCAACGTGCGCGCGGCGGCGAGGGGGAGGATGGCAGAAGGAGATGACGCCCGATGAAGAAACGTTTCGGGTTCAAGCGGGCGCGCGCGATAGTGGCTTGGGCTCTCGTCGCGTTCGTAGTTGCGGGACTCGTTTTCAAAATCGGGTCGGGCACGCCCTCGGCGTTCGGCATCGACCAGATTGCGGCCATCTGCCCGCTCGGCGCGCTCGAGACCATGTTCGGCGCGAAGGAGTTCATGCTGCATCCGATCATCCTGCTCGCGGCGATGGTCGTGCTCGTCGCAATCGTCGGCAAGGCGTTCTGCGCCTGGGGATGCCCCATCCCGTGGCTGCAAAGGTTCCTTCGCCCGAAAAAGAAGACTTCTTCCGAAAAAACGCCTCGCGATGGACAAAAAGATGCGAAATGCGAGGCTTCTCTCTTTGAATCGGGCGAAATCGGGGAGAAAAGCGCCCAAACGGGGGCCGTTCAGGCGGAAAATATTGGTTCAAGCGAAACGGAGGCTCGCATATCGCCCGATTTTGTCCACGGCGAAGGAATTTCTCTCACGAAAGTCGGTGTCGAGGGTGGCGTCGTCGCATGCGAGAGCGGGTGCTCGGCCGCGAGCGGAAGCGTCTGCAGCGCCGAATACGCATCCTCCTCGTGTGCGTCGTACGGCCATGCTTGCAAGCTCGCCCCCGTCGGCGGTGCGCGCGATGGCGTGCGGCTCGACACGCGCCATGCGGTGCTCGCGGGCACGCTGGCGTCGGCTGCCGTGTTCGGGTTCCCGGTGTTTTGCCTCGTGTGCCCTATCGGTCTCACGTTCGCCACGATCATCGGCTTGTGGCATCTGTTCCAGTTCAACGAACCCTCCTGGGCGCTCGTTGTGTTCCCGATCATCCTCGTGCTCGAACTCACGGTGCTTCGGAAGTGGTGTTCGAAGATCTGTCCCATAAGCGCGCTCACCTCGCTCATCGCGAACGCGAATCTCATGCTGCGACCGCGCGTCGACCCGGGCATGTGCTTGCGCGAGAAGGGTGTCGACTGCCGTGCGTGCGTCGATGCGTGCCCGGAAAAGCTCGACCCGCACACGGGGCGCATTCCCGAATGCTCGAAGTGCGGCGCGTGCGTCGAGGCGTGCCCCGCTCATGCGATCAAGATAAAGCTTCTCAAATAGCTCGACTTTGCTTTCCCCGCGCATGTCGACAAGGCGAAAAGGGCGTCCCTTCCATTTTGCAGGCTTCCCCTCTTCACGATTTGCCGGCACTCCCTCCAACGGCCTTTTCGCCCTGTCGGCACGCGCGGGGTCTCAAACGGATCAATCTGAAACGAACGCCCGTGAGAGGTGTGTGCTGCCGGCGATTCTTCAACCGCGGTCCGTTTGGATTCGGCCCGACAAACGATTCCTCAATCCGCCCCTCGCAAAAAGGCCCATGCTTCAGCCAATGAGTTTCGGGGCTCGGATTCAGTGCTAACGGAAATCACGGTTTAGATACCTGCCCCCAAAAAAGAGCAGTGAGCATCATGGGCGAATGTGGAAACTCAGAGGTTGGAAATGGCGAATATGATGGGCTCGGGTCAGAGCCGTCGTCGTTGGGCGTAGCCGTAAACGGAGTTGCGGCCGTAAATGCTGCGGTGACGAAATAGGCAAATGGTGGCAACGGGTGTTGCAGGGGGTTCTTATCCTGGAAATTTTCGCATGGGGCGTCCAACTGACAAGAGGGCGCCGTCTCAATGCTATTGCCGACAACGATTTCGTCGCCAAAGAGGAATATAACGAACCTGGGCAGATTGGTTTGGGCAAGCGCGTCGGCAGAACGTTATCAGGAGGCTGGATAGAAGAGGGCATTATTACCGTGTCGTTGGAATAACGAATGGCGAGTCGGCGGTTTATTCCCAATGGCCTCCAATTTTTGTTTCCCGTGCGCTTCTTCCTTGCGGTTCGCAGTGCCATACCCGGTGATTTTGCAGTGCACCTCGTTGCGGTAGAAGCGCACGGCGCATCGCAGGTACGTCGACTCGGGAAACACCGAGGCGATTGAGCCGATCTTCGTATGCGGCGCCGCTTCCGCTTCGGCTTTCTCCGCGGCGGGCGGCGCGCGCCTTCTGCAGGCGTTCGTTTTATAGAGCAGGCATCTACTTTGGGCGGGCAAGCGCGTTCTCGGGTATCATTAACAGGTTGTACGTAAACGAGTTTAAGAAAGACGAAACGATACCCATGATCCTGCAGCTCGAGCATATTTCCAAGTCGTTCGGCGGCCGCGTCCTGTTCAGCGACGTCACCTTCAAACTTGAGGAATACGACCGCCTGGCGCTCGTCGGCCCGAACGGCGCCGGCAAGACCACCATGCTCAACATCATTTCCGGCGAGGAAGACGCCGATGAGGGCCGCGTGCTGTTCGCAAAGGGCGCGCGCGTGGGGTATCTCGAGCAGGAAGCGATCGAGATGGACGAGCAGCCCATCTTCGACGAGGTCATGGCTTCGCAGGTCGAAGTGCTCGCTGCCGAAAAGCGCCTGCGCAAACTCGAGGAATCGCTTGGCGAGAACCCGAGCGAGCGTGATTTGGCTGCGGCCGGCCGTGCGCGAGACGAGTTCGAACGCCTCGGCGGCTACGTCATCGAGGCGAAGGTGCGCGGCGTGCTCTTCGGTTTGGGCTTCAAGGAAGAAGACATGCGCCGCACGACAAGCGAGTTCTCGGGCGGCTGGCAGATGCGCATCGCGCTCGCGAAGCTGCTCATCCGAAACCCCGAAGTGCTTCTGCTCGACGAACCGACCAACCACCTCGACCTCGAAAGCGTCAAATGGCTCGAGAGCTTTTTGCGCAGCTACTCGGGTACCGTCATCGTCGTCAGTCATGACCGCGCGTTCATGGACAACATGGTCGACCGTGTGGCCGAAGTCGACAACCAGCAGGTCAACCTTTACAAGGGAAACTATACCGCCTACCTGAAGCAACGCGCCGAGCGAATCGAACGCCTGAAGCAGGAACGTACTAAGCAGATCGAGGAGATGCGGCGCCTCGAGGCGTTCGTCGAGAAGTTCCGCTACAAGGCAACGAAGGCTCGTCAGGCGCAGGAGCGTGCGGCGAAGCTCGAAAAGCTTAAAGCCGAGCTCGTGGAAATCCCCGAAGAGAAGAAGACGGTGCACTTCAACTTCAAGCAGCCGCCGCGCACGGGCGATATGGTGGTCGAGGCGCACGGTCTGCGGAAATCCTACGGCGACCATCATGTTTACGACGGGCTCGATTTCACGATGTACCGTGGCGAGAAGGTGGCTCTTGTCGGCCCGAACGGTGCTGGCAAGTCCACGCTCCTGAAGATGATCGCGGGTGTTCTCGCGCCCGATGCCGGCACGATCAAGTACGGCACGCATGTGTCGAAAACGTACTACGCCCAGCACCAGCTTGAAGAGCTGACTTCGGGAAACACCGTGTTCGAGGAAATCGACCATGTAGCGCCCGGTTGGACGATCAGCCAGGTTCGCACGCTTCTGGGCGCGTTTCTCTTCAACGGCGACGACGTCGACAAGCGTGTGAGCGTGCTTTCCGGCGGCGAGAAGAGCCGCCTTGCCCTGGCGAAGATGCTCGTGGCGCCGCGCCCGCTTTTGTGTCTCGACGAGCCGACGAATCATTTGGACATCGCGAGTGCCGACATCTTGGAGCAGGCGCTCAACGCGTTCGAGGGCACGGTGCTGTTCATCACGCACGATAGGCATCTGATTCGCGGCGTTGCGAACCGCATCGTGGAAGTGAAGGACGGCCGCGTCACCAACTACGCAGGAGACTACGACTACTACTTGTACAAGAGCGGCCAGCTCGACGGCGAGGCGCCGAAGGACCGGTCGCTCGTCGACGAGGTCATGGGCGGCTCCGGATCGAAGTCGGCGAACGCCATGAAGGCGGCGGGAAAAGCTCCGGCATCGGGCAAGAGCGGCTCGGGCAACACGGCTTCGTCGGGTACATCGTCGGGCGCGAAGAACGAGCTTACCGCCCCACGAGGCAGCGCCCCGAAGACGAAGGAGCAGAAGCGTCGTGAGGCCGAGGCGCGCAACCGCGCCTACGCCGCGCTTAAAAGCCATCGCAAGCGCATTGCCGAACTTGACAAGCAGATGGAGCGTGACAACGCGCGCATGGAAGAGCTGCTCGAACTCATGGCCGACCCCGATTTCTACATCAACGAAGACGCATCTTCCGATGCCATCGCCGAACATGCCCAGCTCAAGAAACGCATTGCGGCTGCGGAAGAGGAGTGGCTCACGCTTAACGAGGAGCTGGAAGCCGAAATGGAAAAGCAGAAAGCGCAAGCTTGATTCGTGCTTAACGTTAGGAGGTGCCGGGCGACTTCCTTCATGCTCAAACAGTCCTGCTCGAACGGAAGCGCCACTGGCGCTTCCGGCTCGTGCGGAACTGCGCGCGAAAGAAGTCGCCCGGCACCTCCTCTCTTTTCCTTAGTCGAATCAAGTTGCGCGAGATGAGAGGTAAAAAGATGAAACCCCTGAACATCGTGTTGGTCGAACCTGAGATACCCCAGAACACGGGCAACGTCGCGCGCACCTGCGCCTGCACGGGGTCGGTGCTGCACCTCGTGGAACCGATGGGCTTTCGCTTGACGCAGCGCAACCTCAAGCGCGCGGGATGCGACTACTGGGACGACGTCGAGATCGTGCAGTGGCCGTGCGTCGACGCGTTCCTCGAGGCGCACGGCCAAGATGAGCTCCACCTGTTCACGGGCCATGTTTCGCGCAACTATACCGAGGCAAGCTACGGCGCGGGCGCCTTCCTCCTGTTCGGGCGCGAAAGCCGCGGCCTCGACGAAGCGGTCATCGAACGCTATCTCGATTCCTGCGTGCGCATTCCCATGTGCGAAAACGAGCGCAGCCTCAACCTCTCGAACGCCGTCGCCATCGCAACCTACGAGGCCTTGCGCCAACAATCCTGGCCGGGGATGAGGTAAGAGCTGCCGAGTTGTATCGCCGCGGTGCATCCGCAATGCAGCTCGGCGCGCCTGTCGCAACCGCGGCATTCCGCCGAAAGCGCTAGGGGGTCGTTCTGCTTGCGAAAAAATGCTGCTCGATGGCGGCCTGTTCCGCTTTTGCACATCTCGAGCGGGAAAAGGCGGCTCAGATGGCAACGCATGACGCTTTTGCAAAACCAGAGGCGGTGTGCGCGTCGTCGAATGGCATCGGAAGGCGGTTTTGCAAGGAAAACATGCTCCTGGCCGTTGCAAAACCGTTCTTGCCCGCCATCAAAGGACTCATTTCGCGTGCGGTGCTTGCAAAACCGTCGCATTCTGCCATGGACGCCTCGCTTTTTGCTGCCGGCCTGCGCAAAACCGTCGTTGGCCGCCATGCGAGCATGCTTTTGCTTGCCGAGGTTTTCCATCGGAGATGCGCTCTCCCGCGCCGAGGCACCCGCCCGCATTTCGCTTCCGCATGGCGTGGCGCGTCCCTCCCACGCTCGCATCCGCGCTTTTCGCGCTCGGCGGCTTTGCACGCTTTCGCAGGGCGGCCTTGCGCTACACTTACATCCTATGTCTACGCAATACCTCGCATACCTCGTCTGCTCTATTCTGAGCTTCGTTCCCGCCATCGTGTTCCACGAGGTGGCGCATGGTTTCGCCGCCTACAAGCTGGGCGATCCCACGGCGAAACGAGCCGGGCGCCTCACGGCGAATCCGCTCAAGCACGTCGACCCGTTCGGCACGGTCATCCTGCCGCTGTGCATGCTCGCCATGAACGGCCCGGTGTTCGGCTACGCGAAGCCGGTTCCCTACAATCCCGCGTATTTCAAGAATCCCAAAACAGGCGACGTCATCGTGGGCATCGCGGGCCCTGCGGCAAACCTCGCGATGGCGATGCTCGCTGCGGCAGCTGCTTGGGCGCTCTACGGGATCGCGCCGACGCTCGTTATGCAAAGCGAGCTCTTCTCGTATTTCTATCTCACGTTCCTTCCTCTGTTTGCCCTCGTGAATCTCTACCTGCTCTTCTTCAACGTGCTGCCCATCCCGCCGCTCGACGGCTCTTCGGCGCTTGCGCTTCTCGTTCCGAAAAAGCATCTTTCCGCATACTATCGGGTGCAGCAGTACGCCCTGCCCGTGTTCATGATCGTGCTCATCGTTTTGCCCTATGTTCTGCATGTGAACCCCATCGGCGTCTACCTCGACGTTACGGCGGGCAACGTGGGCAACCTTTTGTTCCCGTTCCGGATTTCCTAAAGGGGCGCGACGATGTCGTACAAAGTCAGAACCGCAAGCTTCGAAGGCCCGTTCGACCTGCTTCTTTACCTGGTTAGCCGTCAGAAGGTCGATATCGGGGCGATCTCGATCACCGAAATCGCCGATCAATATCTTGCGGAAGTCACGCGCATGAGAAACCTCGATCTCGACGTGGCGAGTGATTTCCTGCTCGTTGCCTCGACGCTGCTCGAGATCAAGGCGCAAAGCCTCATCCCCTCGCAAAAGGAGGAACTCGACGACGACATCGCCGAGCTTTCCCCGAGCGAGGCGCGCGACATCCTCGTCGAGAGGCTGCTTGCGTACAAACAGTACAAGAACGCGGCGGCGGCGCTCCATGCTCGTTTCGTTGCCGAGGGGCGCATGCGCACGCGGCCCTTCGGCCCCGACGCGTGTTTTTTGAACCTCATGCCCGACTATCTCAAGGACGTGACGCTTGATGGGCTCGCCCTCATATGCGCCCGCGCCATGGCCCGCCGTGACGTGTTCCTGCTCGAAAGCGAGCATATCGCCGCCAAGCCCATCCCCGTGGAAACGCACGTGAGGGCTATCCATCAGCGCATCGTCAACAAGAAGCACCTGCGCTTCTCGGAGCTCGTGAACGAGCGCACGCCCACGCCGGTCGTGGTCGTCACGTTCCTCGCGGTGCTCGAGCTGTACAAGCGCTCCATGGTGCGCATCGAGCAAGAGAAGACGTTCGGGGACATCTCGATCGACTATATCGAAGGGTCGGGCGACCTTGATTTGACGGGCGACGATGCGCTCACGTCGGTGGGCGAGGAGGAATAGCGATGTTCGAAGGACTAGATCCAAGCCAGATTCAAGGTGCAATCGAGGCGATGCTGTTCGTGACCGACGAGCCGGTGGGAACCATCGCGCTCGCCGATATGCTCGAAGTCGATCCGCGCGAGGTCGAGCGCGCGCTCGTCGGCCTGCGCGACAAGCTCGAATCCGAGAACCGCGGCATCCAGCTGCGCGAGGTCGCAGGCGGGTGGCGCCTCTACACGCATCCCGCCTATCATGAGCTTATCGAGAAGTACGTGCTCTCGTGGGATACGCGCAAGCTCTCTCAGGCGGCTTTGGAAACGCTTGCGATCATCGCCTACACGCAGCCGACCACGCGCGCCCAGGTCGCAAGCGTGCGCGGCGTGAACTCCGATAGCTCGATCAACTCGCTTGTCGAGAAGGACCTTGTGCGCGAAGCGGGAACCTCCGATGCTCCCGGCAACCCGATGCTCTACGCCACGACCCGCGCCTTCCTCGAGAAGTTCGGCTTGCGCTCCGTCTCCGATTTGCCCGACCTGTCCGATTTCGCGCCCGATGATTCAACCCGCGCGCTCATCTACGAGCGCTTGTCGACGTCGCGCGAGGCGTCGGGCAGCGCGCTTGTCCAGCCCGACGAGGGAGACGTGCTCGATCGCATCGTCTACGATGACGACGAGGGTGAAATGGTCGGCGCGGCGCCCGGAGCGGCACTTGCGGGACATGCCGCGCCTGAAGCGCTCGGCGATCAGGCGACGCTCGACCTTGGGTCGGGCCTCGACGAAAGCGGTGGGCCGGGTGAAGACGCCCGGGATGCGCTTGCCAGCGCGATGGGGTCGGCCTTCGGCGTCGTCGACAAGATCGACTTCGATGATCTCGTCTTCGAGACGGAAGACGAGTAGCCATGGCCATGCGACTTCAGAAATTCCTTGCCCGCGCAGGGGTGGCGAGCCGTCGTCATGCCGAAGAGCTCATCGTCGCCGGGCGCGTCACCGTCGACGGCGTCGTGGCCGAACTCGGCGTCTCTGTCGATCCCGACGCATGCGAAGTTCGCGTCGACGGGGGAGCGCCCATCCGTCTGGTGCCCGAGCATACGACGATCATGCTCCACAAGCCGGCCGGTTACGTCACCACGATGGACGACCCGCAAGGCCGCGCCACGGTCGCCGACCTTGTGCCGACCGATCGTTTCCCCGGCATCTTCCCTGTTGGGAGGCTTGATCGCGATACCACCGGGCTCTTGCTCTTCACGACCGACGGCGAACTCGGCAACGCGCTGCTCCATCCGCGCCGCCACGTCGAGAAACGCTATGTCGCGCTCGTCGAGGGCTCGCCCGACTCACGCGCTCTTGAGCGGCTCCGCCGCGGCGTTCGCCTTTCGGACGGCATGACGCTTCCCGCGCATGCGGAGCTTTTGCGCGGCGAGGACGCTTCGTGGGCAGCCCGTGCCATCGGCACCGGCGACGGTGCGGGCGGGCTTGCGGCATCGCATACCGGGAAACGTTCCCGTGCGGTGCGCGAGAAAACGGGGAGCTACGTGCTCGTCGGCCTGCGCGAAGGGCGCAAGCGCGAGGTGCGTCGCATGCTCGAAGCGGTGGGCCATCCCGTCATCGCGCTCCATCGCGCCTC
>CAKUIV010000007.1 GCA_934661105.1 uncultured Ellagibacter sp.
CGGCGAGACTCGTCGGTGATCGCAAGAGCGCACGCCACCGCGTCGGTATGCGTGTACGACAGCGAGATCGGCATCTCGCGCACGCCCATTTCTCGCGCGACTTGCTTGGCACGGCCGGAAAGCACCACGTAGGGGCGGCCTTTCGACGAGCGCTTCACCTCGACATCCCGCACGCCGATGCCGCCGGAAAAACCCGTCCCGAGCGCCTTCACCACCGCCTCCTTCGCAGCGAAGCGCGTGGCGTAGTGCACCTCCGGTGCAGCTGTCGCGTCGCAGTAGCAGCACTCCTCGCAGGAAAAGACCTTGCGCGCGAAAGAAGGCGTGCGTTCGAGGATGCGCCTCATGCGATCGATCTCCACGATGTCGACACCGAGCCCCACCGCTCCCTCGATCGGGGGAAGCGAAGCGGCAAGCGCGTCTTCGGCGGCTCGCACGGCGTCCTTCTTGCGTGACGGCATGCGCAGCTCCTATTCGACCGTGACCGATTTGGCCAGGTTGCGCGGCTGATCGACGTCGCATCCGCGTTCGACCGCGATGGCGCGCGCGAACAGCTGCAAAGGCACGCTCGCCGTGATGGCCGAGAACGCGTCGCGAACCTTGGGAATGTAGATCACGTAATCGGCGTTCTGCTTGATGTCCTCGTCGCCCTCGGTCGCCACCGCCACGATCATGGCACCGCGCGCCTTGCTTTCCTGCAAGTTGGAGACGACCTTGTCGTACACCGGGCTCTTCGTCGCGATGGCGATGACGGGGAATCCCTCGTCGATAAGCGCGATCGGACCGTGCTTCATCTCGCCGGCAGGATACGCCTCGGCATGCAGATAGCTGATTTCCTTCAGCTTGAGCGCGCCCTCGTAGCTAATCGCGGCGCCCATGCCGCGTCCGATGAACAGCGCGTCATGCGCATCCCTACAGGCGCGCGCCGCCTCCTCAATCGCCGGCTTGCATTCGGTGAGAATGCGCTCCACCTGGTCGGCGGTATCGGCGAGCTCACGGAACAGCAGGCGGATCTGGTTCATGCGCAGCTTGCCCTTCGCCTGCGCGAGCAGCATCGCGAGAAGCGTCAGGCTCACGACCTGGCCCAAAAACGACTTCGTCGACGCGACGGCGATCTCCTTGTTCGCCTTCGTGTAGATGACGCCGTCGGACTCGCGCGCCACCGGGCTTCCCACCACGTTCGTGATGCCGAACACGCGCGCGCCCTTCACGCGGGCGTCGCGGATGGCAGCGAGGGTATCGGCCGTTTCGCCCGACTGCGACACGGCGACCACGAGCGTCGTCGGCGTGATGATGGGGTTGCGGTAGCGGAACTCGCTCGCGACCTCGCATTCGGTCGGGATGCGCGCCCAGCCCTCGATCAGGTTCTTCGCGATGAGGCCGGCGTGGTAGCTCGTGCCGCAGGCGATGACGTACACGCGATCGATGAGGTTAAGCTCCTCGGGCGTGAGGTCGAGTTCGTCGATGGAAAGCGCGCCGTTCACGAGGCGCCCAGCGAGCGTGTCGCGGATGACGCGCGGCTGCTCGTGGATTTCCTTCAGCATGAAGTCGGGGTATCCGCCCTTTTCTGCCAGGTCGACATCCCAGTCGACATGCGTGACCTTCGGGGAGATGGGGGCGCCCGCCTCGTCGGTGTACTCGACGCCTGCGGGCGTGAGGCGCGCGTACTGGTTGTCGCCTAGGATGACCACGTCGCGCGTAGCGTCGATCATGGCGATCATGTCGGAGGCGACATAGGTGCCGTCGGCACCCTGCCCGATGACGATGGGGGAATCCTTGCGCGTCACCGCGATGACGCCCGGCTCGCTGTCGCACACGACGGCCAGGCCGTATGCGCCGACGATATGCGAGCACGCCTCGCGCAGCGCCGCGACGAGGTCGCCGTCGTAGGCTTCCTCGATCAGGTGGGCGACGACCTCGGTGTCGGTCTCGCTCGTGAACACATGCCCGCGGCTGGTGAGTTCCTCACGCAGCTCGGCGAAGTTCTCGATGATGCCGTTGTGCACGACGGCGATGTGCCCGCCGCACGACGTATGCGGATGCGCGTTCGCCTCGCTCGGTTTGCCGTGCGTCGCCCATCGGGTGTGCCCGATTCCGCAGGTTCCTTCGAAATTGAAATGGGAAAGCGTGTGCTCCAAACTCGCGACTTTGCCCTTGCGGTGGATGACCTCGAGCTTGCCCGCTTCCTGCACGGCGACGCCGGCGGAGTCGTAGCCGCGGTACTCAAGCCGCGTCAAGCCCTTGATAAGAATGCCCTGAGCAGGGTTTTTGCCTGTGTAACCGACGATTCCGCACATGCGCAGATCTCCTTGTCACTAAAGCGTGCAACGCTCCTATTTTAGGCGATAAGCGCGCATGTGCCGGAAAGCGCGGCCTCAAACCAGAAAATCAGCCGTTGAGCGCGCACGAGGCGAGGTCAACGGCGCGCGTCGCCACGCGAGCGGTCAACGCCGGCGAATGCGAGACGAACACGAGCCCCATCTGCCTCCTATCGCATTCCTCGAGCAGGAAACGCCAGATCTGCGCCTGGGTGAGCGCATCGAGCATCGTCGAGATCTCGTCGGCGATGAGGTAGCGCGGGTTCGCGGCGAGCGCGCGGGCGATGCAGAAGCGCTGCAGCTCGCCGCCTGAAAGCTCGTGGGGGAAACGCGTCTTCCACTTTTCCCTGATGCCGAGGCCGCTCACGATGCGCTCGGGAACCTCCCCCGCCTCGCGGAGCACGTCGCGCATGCGCATGCGTGGGTCGACGGCGAGCTCGGGGTGCTGCAGCACGAGCTGCACCGGGCACGCCCCGCGCGCGGGAAGCGGGCGGCCGTCGACAAGGACCTCGCCCGACCACGGCGCTTCGTACCCGGCGAGGATACGGCAGAGCGTCGTCTTGCCGAACCCCGACGGCGCGTTAAGCGCAACGCGCTCACCAGGCGAGACAGTCAGGTTGAAGTTACGGTACAGCGCGCGGTCGCCGTACCCGAACGAGATGTTCGCAGCCTCTAGCATGCGCGCTCCTTCCCCGCGCCCTGCGCGTCGTCTGCATCGCCGGCAGCGCTGACACCCGCGGGGGCCTTAGCGCCTCGCGTGTCGGCGGCGCGCTCGGGTTCGGCGCCCGCGGGGGCCTTCACGCCCTGCGCATCGACGCCACGATCGAGCTCGCCGAACGCAGCATCAGACTCCGCCGTGAACCCATGCCCGGGAAGCGCATGCCAGAGCGCGCGCGAGAACGGGTGCTCGAGCAGCTCGGGCGCGGCGAAGCTTTCCACCGACGTCTCCTCGACCACGGTGCCGTCGCGGAAAACCGCCACGCGGTCGGCAACGCTGAGCGCAAGCTCGATGTCGTGGGTGATGAGCAACACGCCGCCGCCCTCGTCGGCGAAGGCGCGCAGGTCGGACAGCGCGCGAACGGCCAGGTCCAAATCGAGACCCGGCGTGGGTTCGTCGGCGATGATGAGCTTCGGGTCCTCCATAAGCGCCGAGCATAGAAGCACACGGCGCGCCATACCGCCCGAAAGCTCGTGCGGATACAGGTCGGCGACCTCCTCGGCAAGGCCGTAGCGCGCGAACAGCGCCCGACGGCGCGCACGACAGCGGGCCCGATCGCGGCGAGCACACGCGCCCTCCACCTGCTTGCCCACCTTCATGAGCGGGTCGAGCGACGACACGCTCTGCGGAACGAGCGCGATGCCGTGCCCGCGCAAAGAGGCGAGCGACGCCGCATCCTGCAGGACGCCGTCGAACCAGATATCGCCCGACACCTCGGAATTGGGCTCGAAAAGCCCCATCACGCTGTCGGCGAGCAAGGTCTTGCCCGACCCCGACGCGCCGACAACCGCGATGATCTCGCCGGCGTGGACCGAAATGCTCAAGTCGTCGATCACGGGAACGCGTCGGCGCGGCGCAGCGAAGAACGACGCATCCTCGTCGTACATTTGGAACGACACGCTCAAGTGCTCGACCTGCAGCAGGTGGTGCCCGTGCTCGTGGTGCGACGCGCCCGCATGGGTGTGATGGTGATGCCGCTCGCGATCGGCGTGGTCGTGCGCCTCATGCGCGCCCGTCTCGGCGCACGCGCGCACCGGTTCTCCTTGTTCCATAGGTTCCTTCATAACACCCTTACCTCTGCGCCGTATGCGGGTCGATGAGCGTGCGCAGGCTCGATCCGGCGACGTCGAACAGCGCGACGCACGCCACGAGCGCGAGCCCGGGGAACACGGCGAGCCACCACATCCCAGCCGACAGGTACCCCATCGACTCGCTCAAGATGACGCCGATGGCTGGTTGCTCGGGCGGGAGGCCGAAGCCGAGGAACGTGATCGCCGCCTCATGGAGGATGGCGTGGGGAAACAAGAGGATGAGTCCCACCAAGAACTGCGGGAAGACGTACGGCACGATGTGGTCGAGCGCGATGCGGGCGGAGCTTTTGCCCAGCTTGCGCGCCACCGCGACATACGTCGACTCGCGGCACTGCATGATCTCGGCGCGCAGGACGCGCGTGAGGCTCGGCCAATGCGTGAGCGCGATGCCGACGGTCACGCCCCAGAACCCCTTGCCGAGCGCGAACGAGATGAGGATGAGCAACACGATGTGCGGCACGCCCATGACGAGGTCGATGAGCCAGGTCACGATTGCATCGGCGCGCTTGCCACCGAGGGCCGCAGCAGCAGCGAGGATGAGCGCGACCACCGACGAGAACGCCGCAGCGCCAAGCCCCACGAGCACACTCGTCGACAAACCCGAAAGCGTGCGCAGAAGCATGTCGCGCCCCATCCAATCGGTGCCGAACGGGTGCGCGAGGCTCGGGGCGAGATTCTTCGCCGTGAAGTCGACCTCCGTCGCGCTCCCGTACACGGCAAGCCCCGCGGCCACCACCGCGGCAAGCGCGCATGCTGCAAGCACGCACGAGACGAGCGCCACCTTGCGGTTCGCCGCGAACGCACGGCGCGGCCGGTGGAGCACGCGCGGCGCGGAGGACGCGCATTCTCCCGTGCACGGCGCCAAGGCCGCGGAGGCTCCCGCGCCATCGGCCGATACGTTCCGCTCGCTACGCATGAGCGCCTCCCTTCCTTCCCGACGGCGCACCCGAGCGCCTGATGCGCGGGTCGATGACGGCGTACAGAAGGTTCGCCGCGAGATTGCCCCCGAACACGAGAGCCGCCGACACCATCGCGATGCCCGCGAGCAGCGCCGCGTCGCCGCCCAGGCCCGCCGTTACCGCCGCCTGACCCAGCCCAGGGTAGGAAAACACCTGTTCAACAAGGACGGATCCTCCGAATATCTCGGAAATGAGGGAGAATTGCAGCGTGATGGCCGGGAGCGACACGTTGCGGACGACATGGCGCAAGACGACCCGCGCCGGGCTTTCCCCACGGGCGCGCGCGAATCGGACGAAGTCGCTTTCCATGACGTCGATGGTCTTCTCGCGCGTGTGCAGCGCGATGCTCGCGATGCCGCCGACCGACAAGGTAAGCGCAGGCAGCACGATATGGTGGATCGAGTCCGCCAAGGTGACATCGGCTGCGGCCACGCCGACGGGAACCGAGAACCCGAGCGGGAACCATCCCAGCTCAACGGCGAACACGGTGAGGAACACGAGCCCTATCCAAAACGCCGGCGTCGCGGCGAGCAGGTAGCAGTACGCCTTCACGACGCGATCGAGGATGCTTCCCCGCGTCGCACCTGCGGCGATCCCGAGCACGAACCCGAGCACGCCGCTCGCGACCCACGCGATCGCCATGAGCGCGAGCGAGCTCGTCGCCCGATTGGCGATCACCTCGGCAACCGGTGCGTTGAAGCGCAAAGACGTTCCCGCATCCCCCTGCAAAAGCGCGCAAAGCCAGCTTGCGTAGCGCTCGAGGAGCGGGGTGTTCGCACCCCAGCGCTCGGCGAGCTGGGCACGCTTCGCCTCGGTCATGTTGAGGTAGGCCGCCTGCCCGACGTTAGCTTGAACGGGGTCGATGGGCGACATGCCGATAAGCGCGAACACGACGAAGCTCACGGCGAGCAGAAGCAGGAGGAAGCGTATGAGGTTGTCTGCGATGAAACGGGCCATGATCGTCTTCGGGCACGCGGGCGTTGCGCGAACGCCCGCTTTAAGCCCATTCCCACTTGTCGACGTTGTTCACGATGCTCCAGCCGTGCCCATGCGGATGCGGCTTCTGCTCGGCGACCTTGAGCCCCTCGTTCACGAAGTACAGGTGGTCGACGTTGGCGAACCACACCCACGTCGCCGCGCCCTGCGGCGCCACGCCGTTCGTCCCGTCCCACTGGGCCTTCTTGTACAGTTCGTAGGACTCGTCCATCGTCTTCGCAGCGAGCGCGGCGTCGAGATAACCGTCGACCTGGGCGTTTTCGTAGCATGCGTAGTTGCCCACGCCCTTCGAGTACGTAAGGTTGTACAGCTCGATCGGGGAATTGGAACCCCATCCCCACACGACAAGATCGCTGAACTCGTGGGCGTAAATCTCGTCCCAGCTCGCGCCCTTCGGCGTGACATCGAGCCCCAGGCCCTTCATCTGGCTCGCGAACTCCTGCGCGATAGCCTGGCGCACCGTGTCGCTCGCCGCGTAGTACAGCGTGAGCTCGGCGCGGACGTCGCCTTTGGCGCGGATGCCGTCCGAGCCGACCGCCCAGCCCGCCTCGTCGAGCAGCGCACACGCCGCAGCCATGTCGGTCGAGCACTTCATGTCGTCGGAAATCCACGGCATGCCATCGCCGACACTGTACGCGACCTCGCCATAGCCCGAAAGCACGTGGTCGATGAGCTGTTGGCGGTCGATGCCGAGGTTGATTGCGCGACGCACAGCGATATCGCAGGTCACAGCGTTGCCGCTCGGGTAGTCGTTCTCGCCGTCGCGGCGCGTCCCGCCCGGCTCGACCGCGGGGAGCGAGATGCCGCGCGAATCGACGGACGCGCAGTTCAAAAGATCGAAGCCCGCAGGCTGATTGCCGGCGAATGTGGCGGAGGTGTAGGCGACGTCGGCCTGCTTCGCCTTCGCCGACGCGAGGGAGGCGTCCTCGTCCTGGAACAGCACGACGACACGCTCCATCTTCGGCGCGTCCCCGTAGTAGGAAGGATTCGCCTTGAAGATGGCTTGCTGGCCCTTGTCCCACTGCTCGAGCAGGTAGCGGCCGCTGCCGATGGGGGCGCTGCCGTAGTTGGGGCCGTACGCGTGCTCGGGCACGATACCCACCACAGCAAGCGTGTAGAGCAGCGCGTTGAAGGGCTTGTTGAGCGATACCACAACCGTGACGTCGTCTTTCGCCTCGGCCTTGTCGACCATGGAAAGATCGCATTCGGACGCCGCAGAGCCGACGATGCTGTTTAAGGTGAAGGCGACGTCTGCTGCGGTGAGCTCTTCCCCATCGCTGAACTTCACGTCGTCGCGGATGACGAACGTCCAGGTCAATCCATCGTCCGAGCACTCGTACGACGTCGCGAGGTCGTTTTCGAAGCCCATCTGAGCGGTTGTCGTGATAAGCGTTGACTGGATGAGCGGCTCGTGCACGTGCTCGCCGCACCCCCACGACACGAGCGGATCGAAACCGGCTGCAGGCTCTGACGTCGTCGGCATGGTGACGACGACCTGCTTGGTGTCGCCCGAAGCAGGCGAAGAGGAGCTTGCCGCGTTATCCGACGATGCGTCCGTGCGCTCGCCAGAGCAGGCGCCCAGCGCAGCCGAAGCCGCAAACGCGAGCGCGCCTGCGCCCGCAAGCTTCGCGAATTGCCTTCTCGTTACCGTGTTTTCCATGCGACCTGGCTCCTTCTCTCCTGAGTTTCCATGCCCCGCCGGCGTTCTTCGTCCCATCCGGGACCGCCGCTATAATCAGTAGTGTTACGACTTTTATTTTTGTAACACGATATCGAGGCGACACGCAACCCTTTCCCGCGTTTTCCCGTCGAATGGACGCAAATACCCTCAACGGCGAAAACAACGCGCACCGCACGTGCGAAAGCACCCTCGAAAGACCCGCATGCGAAACGGCTTCGCCACGCGTCCTGCGTTTTCTTTTCGCATTTATTAGCCCGAAGACCGCATTTGCGCGATAATGGAACTGTGTTTCAGATGCAACGTTTTATGAAAGAGGTCCTATTTTATGTGGAGCAGCTGCCATCCGAAGTCGGATGACGACTTGAAAGAGTGCGCTGAACTGGGGAAATCGCTTAATCGTCTCTCTCAGCCCACCATTTTGACCCTTCTGGCGCAGTCGGATAAGCCACTGCATGGCTACATCATCGTGCAAAAGGCGGCGGATTCTCCCATGTTCGGCGGGAAGAAGCCCGACGCAACCGGTGTGTACCGCGCGCTCAAGCGCATGGAGGAAGCGGGGCTTGTCACCTCGGAATGGGACACGCCCGCCGAAGGTTCTGCGAAGCGCCTGTTCAAGCTTACGGAAAAAGGCCGTCGCTGCCTGCGCCGCTGGATCGACGCACTCGCCTGCTACAGCCTCACGCTCCAGGAACTGCGCAAGGACGCAGCCGATGCGCTCGACATCGAGCTCCCCGACGCGCCGGTCTGCTCTCATTAATCCATGCAAGGGCGCGACCGAACGCCTGCGCCCTCATCACTTTGCACACAGAGAAAAGGGAAGCCGCGCAACGGTTTCCCTTTTCTTTTTCCCGTTTACCTCGTGAAAGGAATGCCATGGCGACCGATGAAGTCCCCGCTGCCCAGCTGCTCCCCCGCGTCGAGGGGCGCGACGTGGCGGCTCTACAGGATCCGCGCCCGATCTGCCTCATCGGCGCCTGCGACGAGGCGGGCAAGGCGAGCTTCGCAACCGTCATCTGGGTCACACCGGTGTCCCACAAACCTCCCATGATCGCCTTCGCGCTGCGCGAGAAATCCCACACCATGCAGCTCATCCGCACTTCGGGGGTTTTCAGCATCTGCACGCTTCCCGCGACGCGCGAAGCCATAAGCGCCATGGAATTCTGCGGCAGCAACACCGGCAAGCTCGTCGACAAGGGAGCGCGTATCCCCCACTTCACCGTGCCCGTCGAGCTTGCAGCGGCCGATAGCCCTGCATCGCCTCTTGCGCCGGTCTGCGATATCGCGGCGTCATGGGTAACGGCCGCGGTCGACAGCATCGCCCCCGCAGGAGACCACCTGCTCGTAGTCGGCACCGTACGCGAGGCGCACATCGATGCCCCGCGCGACGAGCGCGGCCAACTCGTCCCCGAGGGCACGCTGCTCTGCGTCCAGCACGGAACCTACGCGACCGGCGAAGTGCTTGCGTACTAACACATAAGCAAGAGAAAGCGTCGGCCGCACCGCGCTAAGCGGCAGGATCGGCGCTTTCTCTCGTTTATGTGTCGTTTTTCGCGCCCGGTGCGCATGGACCAATCAGGTTCATAGCCCAGAGACCGTTGGCTCGCATCCAGCTCCTGCGTCCAAAAATTTTCGCAGGTCAGTGGTTAATTTCGCTGGTTTGTTTTGTCTCTTAGCGCTATAAAAAATAACTTGGAGCCGAATAGCGAAAACTCGAAGCCGCCAATTTCGCGAACAGGCTTTGATTCGCGACTTCTGGCATCCACTCGCCTCTCACGGGGAAAGACATCGGAACTCGTCTCGATGAGAATATGCATAGAGGAAGTAAAATGATCTCATCCGTTTAGCTCTGATTTCGAGGATTACATATGAAAGATTGCTACAGCGTCACCACTTATTCAGTGCAAAGCATCCTCGGGCTTATAGAGTCCGGCGACATCGCGATTCCCGAAATTCAGCGACCTTTCGTGTGGGATAGCACCAAGGTTCGCGATTTAGTCGACTCTCTTTACCATGGGTACCCGACCGGCTATCTGATCACCTGGAAGAACCCCGACGTGAAAATCAAGGGCGGCGGCGTCGCAGAGGGCAAGACGGTGCTTATCGACGGTCAGCAGCGCGTGACGGCCCTCACCGCTGCGCTCGCGGGCAAAGCCGTGCTTAATGAAGATTACGAGTCGAAGCGCGTAAAGATCGCCTTCAATCCTCTTTATGAAGGCGAAGACACCCCCTTCGCTGTCCTTACGCCGGTGATCGATAGAGATTCGCGCTGGATATCGGACATCTCCGAGTTCTTCGCCCCCGATTTCGACTCCTGGACATTCGTCAACGGATATATGGAAATGAATCCCGATTGTGATCCCAAAAACGTGAACTCAAGAATCACCGATCTTAAGGCGATAGCAACGCGTCAGCTCGGATGCATCGTCGTGGCTGCTGAATGCAGCATCGACGAGGTTACCGATATCTTCATCCGCATCAATTCCAAAGGCGCCGTTTTGTCCCAAGCCGACTTCGCGATGTCTAAAATCGCCGCAGATGAGTTGCATGGCGGCAATATGCTGCGCAAGGCCGTCGACTATTACTGCCATCTGGCCGTAAAGCCCGAGTTCTGGGCCACAATCAGCCAAAACGATGCTGAGTTCATGGCTTCTGAGTACGCAGATAAGTGCGAATGGCTCAAGGACGATAAGGACGACATCTACGACCCCGATTACAACGACGTCCTGCGCGTAGCGTTCATGCATATGTTCGGCCGCGGCAAGCTCGCAGACCTGGTATCTCTTCTTTCCGGCCGTGATTTCGAGGCCCGTGATTTCAAGGGCGAGATAGCGGATATATCCTTCGCTAAATTGCACGACGGCGTGATCAAATTCATGCGCAAGAGCAATTTCCAGGACTTCACTGCCGCTCTTCGCTCAGCGGGATTCGTGTCTTCATCGATTATCGGGTCAAAGGGCGCAATCAATTTTGCTTACAACCTGTATCTCACCCTGAGAGAAGATGCCTCTGTGCCTTCGACCGATGTTAAGCGCTGGGTACAGCGTTGGTATGTGATGTCCATCCTCACGGGGCGCTATTCTGGCTCGTCGGAATCTATCATGGATCGCGACATGCGTCGTATATCCGAGCAAGGATTCATCCCGTTCTACAACGAGATCACCGCATCGCAGCTTTCCGACAATTTTTGGGAAGTCACCTTGCCGCAGAACCTCGTTACGACTTCAGTGCGCACAGGCGCATGGATGGTCTATGTGGCTTCGCAGGTTCGCTCTGCCGACAATACCCTATTCACAAACGGGTTCAAGGTGGCCGACATTATCGGCAACGTTGGCGACATCCATCACATCTTCCCGAAAGCTTACTTGAGAAAGACCGTCGACGCTCCGCAACGCTTGTATAACCAAATTGCGAATTACACCTATCTCGAGAAACGCATAAACATAGCGATCGGCGAAATGTGCCCTGGCGAGTACTTCACGCAAGCGCGAGAGGCCATTGCCGCAGATCAAAAGTACTTCGGTGATATCTCCAATGAGTCTAGCCTCCTGGCTAACCTCGAGTCGAATTGCATTCCCGAAGGAATCTTTGATATGGGTGCGGACGATTACGGGAATTTTCTTGCCCAAAGGCGCATCCTCATGGCTAAGAAAATACGTGACTACTACGAAAGCCTGTAGTTTTGCCTCCTCATAAGGAAATCGACAACGCTTGGATAGCGTCAGAAGAGTCCTTACGCCTCAGCGGCCCTCTTCCAACCCATCGGAAGCGGGCCGCATTCGTCGATGAGCGGACAGCCGTCGCATTCCTCGGTCACACCCGGTGCGATGTCTTCCCAGGGGATGTCGACGAACCCGAGCGCACGGTAGAATCCGATGCTCTTGCCTCGCGCCACGAGACGGATTTCGTCATGACGGGCGCGCGCATCGTCAACGAGCGCCCGCCCCACGCCGTATCCGCGCCACGCCGAATACGTCACCACGGGATTCACGTGTGCGATTCCCTCCTCGCTGAACGCAAGGCGCAAAAACCCGATGCACTCGTCGTCGGCGTTCACCGCGACGGTCACGTTGTCGAGCGAGGGGATGTTGTCCATCCCCTCGTTGTAGGCATAGTAGTTGATGAGCTCCCAGTCGCTTTCGCGCGCAGGGCGCAGCGTGAACAGATCGGCCATCCTCGAATCACCCGCCGCCGCTACATGATGGGCGGCACGTAGATCTTCATGCGCGAATGGGGAATGGCCTTCTTCGCGAGCTCGGTCAGGCCTTGCGCGACGATCGGCAGCTTGTCGGTGGGGACTCCCATGAACATCATGTCCTCGCCGATGTCGCTTGCCGCGCGGCAGCCGTAGCAGCCGAACGTGATGTTCGGCTCGCCTTCGAGCATCGGGTAGAGCACCGCCTCCACGCACATGGAGTTGTAGCCGCTCGCATGGAAGTCGAAGCGATGGCCGGTGTAGTAGCTCATCGACATGCACAGCCACATCATCTGCTCCGGCGTGCCGGTGAACACGACGACCTCGGGCTTGCGCACCGTCTTCGCGAGCGGCGCCACATACGTTGCCCGGCGGCTCTTCGGCGGCAGCGTCGGGCGCTCGCGCACCATGCGGGCTGCAGCTTCCGCGTTCACAAGCTTGTGGAACAGCACGTAGATCTCGCCCGTGGCGAGCTTCTCGGGCACGCCCGTCATACCGAAGATCGATGTACCATCAGGGCAGGAATGTCGATACGGGGGCATGAGGATGCTTGCGCCGCGCCGCGCCGCCATCATTGCCTGGCAGAAACGGAGGTTCTCGGGAGGCAAGGGCACGTCGGGCAGAAGCTCGTCCTTGTCGATGAGCCCGACCGCGACCGGCTGCCAACGCAGGTCGAGCTTGTCCATGATGATGCGCTGCCATTCGGCGTACTGCTTGTGCAGCTCATCGGAAATAGGTTCGGCGCGCGGCTCGTCCGCGAACGGATCGTAAGTCGCATCGCCCTGACATTCCACGGTGAGCGCACGCTGCGGGCAGTTCCCCGAGCAGGTGGTGCATCCCACGCAGTTGTCGATATGCGCGGCGAAAGGATGCCCCTCTTCGTCGGTTTCAAGCACGTCACACGGGCAGAACGCCACGCACAGCCCGCACTTCACACAGCGCGTGGGGTCGTTCGTCACCGTGTACGTCGTCTCGCTCGCGATGTCGGAAGCGTCCCAAATCTCCAACTGATCGTTAGTTTCCATACAACCCTCTCGTCTTTTCCGCCGTTTCGCCCACGGTCGAAACAAAATCGTTTCTCAGCCCCGCGACCAACCGGTTTCTCGGTTTGCCAGAATGGGCCATGCTCAAACAGTCCTGCTTTGGAAAACAGCCCACTGGGCTGTTTTCGTCGTGCGGAACTGCGCGTGGCCCACCCTGGCAAACCGAGAAACGCAGAGTGAAACCCTCTCATTCCCTTGATTGCGCTAGCGTTTTTCGCAGCATGCCCCAATTCGGGAAGCGGGTGGGCATGGCTCACGCGCAGTTCCGCACGAGCCGAAAGTGACTTAACGTCACTTTCGTGCGAGCAGGACTGTTTGAGCATGAGTCATGCCCGCCCGCTTCCCGAACACCACAGGTTAAAGCCGAAAACGCTACCGCAATTCTTCTTTGCACCAGGGCGGATACACGCGCCTGCCCGCGGAGTCGGTCAGGTGATACGAGCAGAACGGAATCGCCCGCCCGTCCGGTACCGTCACCATCATCGAGCATTCGCGAAGGCGCTGCGTGTCCATGGAGACCGCGTCCATGTAGTTCATGATGATGACCGAAAGGCCGCTCTTCACTTCGACGCCCTTCTTGGACAGGATGTCCAAGAACACCGACCCTTGAGGGCTATCGGGGCTGTACCCCTCGCGGTATTCCTCGGTCGTCATCGCGCGCGTCGCCGGGTAGAACCCGGAGGGGTGCGACGGCACGCCTTCAGGGGCCTCACCGTGCACGAGGAACACGCCCGTGTCGCACAGCGGGTTCGAGCAGCCCAAGGGCCAGATGTCCTCGACGCGCAGAAGCCCGTCGGATTGCTCGGCCAAATCGAAGATGACGTCTCCCGCCGACATCGGCATCGCGCGCTCGGCATCGAAGCGGCCCGAGGTGAACGCAGGCTGAAGCGCCAAGCCCGCAACCACATCGGCGTTCTCGAGCGAGAAGCGCAAAAGGTCACCGAGCTGATCGTCGTTCAAACCTGCGACCACGGCAACCGAAAGCACGACTTGAATGCCGACCTCGCGGCAGCGCTCGATCACCTTGAGCTTCGTCGCCAGGATGTCGCGCCCGCAGGTGCCCTTGTACACATCGCCCGTAAGCCCGTCGAACGACAGGTACACGCCGGTAAGCCCCGCACCCACCAGGTCTTCCAAATACCCCGGCTTATTGGCGATGACGAGGCCGTTCGTGTTGACTTCAATACCCCAGAAGCCCTTCTCGCGACCCATGTAGATGATGTCGACCAGATCCTTGCGGCACGTCGGTTCGCCACCGGTGATCTGCACGGCGCCGTCGGTTCCGACCGCGTTCGAGATCACGTCGTACATCGCCGAGATCTCGTCGAGCGTGGGGTCGCCCTCGCCCGTTTCCGCGCTCATGAAGCACACGGGGCAATGGAGGTTGCAGTTGCGCGTAACCTCGATTTCGAGCAATGTGCCGCGGCGCTCGTGGCGCGCGCACGTGCCGCATCCGAAGGGGCACTTGTCGGTGACGGGAATGGTGTTTTGAGGCTTCACCTTCTCAAACGCCTCGGAAAGGAGCCACTCGTAATGGTCGGCCGAAGGCCACATACGCGTATCGAGCTTGCCGTGCTCAGGGCAGGTGCGCGTCATCCACACGACGCCGTCGTCGTCGGCGTACACCTCCGCCGGTAGCTCCTTCAAGCACGTCGGGCAGAGCGCCCCCGTTTTATGCAAAGTACGCAAAAGTATCGTCCTATCTGGTCTGAAACAACGGCCCGTTGCGCGGGCCGCAAGGGATGAAGACCCCCAAATCGCCGAAAAGCCAGCGAGGTTGGCCGAGGCGGACGCAGATTCCCTGGTCCACCAAGGTCAGCGAGCGGGGTTCTGACGAGTGCAGATGGCGCGAAAAGATTTCGACGCGTACTTCGGTACGCGAGAAATCTTTGGAGCGCCAGCTGTGCCGTCAGAGCCCCGCGCAGCGTCGGCCCATTCCGTGGGCCGCAAAGGCCCACGGAACCTACTCCTCGTCGATGTACTGACGAGGGTCGTGGTTGTCGTTAGGCGGCGTGGAAACGCGGATGTTCATGAAGTCGCACCAATCAAGGACGCGCTGCGGCACGTAGATCTCGGACTGATGCTGGGCCGCTTCCTTGATCGCGCGGATGCACGACACGGCATGCGCGAGGTCGGTCTTCTCGTCGATGTCGGCGACAGGCGTGAAGTAGGCAGACGGGATGTCCTTTTCCTGCAGCTTTTCCACGTACGCGTCGAGCGCGGGCTTGCCGGTCATGTTGTAGTACACGCCCTGATGGTTGATCGGGGTGTTGTAGCTGAAGCCGACGAGCGAGGTGCCGCACTCCTGGCAGGGCGCCTGCACGAAGCCCGGCGTGCCCATGTCCTGGAAATAGTCGAGCCACTGGAACGCCTGGGAAATGTGAGTGATCGGCATAGTGGGGACGTCGCCGCCCACGGACACGATGTGCTCGTAGCCCATGTCGAAGATCTGCTTGAATGCGTCGTCGAAATGGTCGTCGAACGTGGCGCCCTTATCGGTGAGGTAGTGGATCTCCATCGGCCACGGACCGATCTCGTCGTAGGTCTTCTTCATGATCTCGACGTTTTCCGCCGGCGTGGTGGAAACGAAGAAATCGTAGGTGATCTTGTCGACGTTCGGGTCCTCGGCGACAAGTGCGTCGTTGTCGGCCTGCATGGACAAAAGCGCCTGCATGCACATCTCGCTCACGTCGTACAGGCAACGGCGGAACAGCTCGGCCGCTTGCTCGGGGGTCAAGAATCCGCCGCGCTCGATGGTCAGGCGCGTCTTCACCAGACCGGGAATCGGGGGCTTGCAGAACAGCAGGAGTGCTTGCTTCTTCTCTGCCACAGTAATCTCCTTCGTATCTTCCACGCTCGGCACACCCGAGCGCCTTTGCTAGTCCATCATGCCTATTATAGGCTCATCGCATCCATATCGGCGGCGTAAGCAGAATCGCTTCGCGCGGTCTTCAAGCCCCGAACGGTTCCTTCTGCCATGAAAGCGGCTCGTCGATCTTCACGATGGTGCAATCCATCGCGTTGTACCACCAGGTGCCGATCATCGGCTCGCCGGCCTCGACCGAACACGTGGTCAGGCAGTTGACGTTCGACTCCCACATGCCGCCGAAATCGGGGGCGCCGGGCTCCCATTCGGGATGCCACCATCCGTAGTCGACGCTCGCAAGATCGTCGCGCATCGTGCGCACCTCGACGACGAAGCGCGCGCTTCCCTTGTCCGTCGCGAGTTCCGCCACGTCGCCCGCGGAAAGCCCGAAACGGCTCGCGGTAGCAGCCGACAGCTCCACCGTAGGATACGGCGAACTCTTGCGGAATTTCGGGTTATTGAAGTACATCGACGCGTTGTAGGGCTGTTTGCGCGCACCCGTCACCATGGCGATATGCCCACCGCCGCGCGCTTCGGCGCGAGCGATAAGCTCATCAGAGCACAGGTGCAGCGTGTCGGTCGGCTCGGGCAGGCGCGTGCCGCCCACTTCCGGCAAAATCTCGCTTGCAAGCTCGATCTTGCCCGTCGTCGTCGCGAACCCGCGCGGAGCACCCGTCTCGTCGGGATACAGGTACTTGTACGGCGCGGGCGGACGGAAGTACAACCCCTTCTCGCAGTACTCTTCCCATGTCATCCCAGCCTGCGCAAGTGCGGCCTCGCAGGCGTCCTTGAACGTTTCATGCGGCCATGCGTCCGCCTGCCCCAGGCGAAGCCCCAGCTCGCGGAAGATGTCGTAGTCGCTGCGGCGCTCGTAATACGGCTCAACCGCTGCCGGCCCGCCGTACACGATGTTCGCGACGCCTCCGTGCTGTTGGAACAACGGGCGCTCGATGGCGCCGGCGCACGGCAAGACGTAGTCCGCAATCTGCGCAGTCGGGGTCAGGTAGTAGTCGATGACCACGATAAGATCGAGTCCCATGAGCGCGCGGAACACGCGATGGGTATCGGCATAGGTGAGCAGCGGATTCGTCGCGTTCACGATGAGCGCGCGCACCGGGTAAGGCTCGCCCGTCTCCATCGCGCGAAGCACGAGGTCGGGGTGCGCCGACGTCATATAGCGCATCGGGAGCGCGCAACCCAAGCGCTCGGTGATCGAGCGGATCTTCTTGTAACCGTCGTAGCACTGAAGCGGCGTGTACGGCGTGTTGAGGCAGCGCGCTTCATGCTCAGGTGCGAGCGTGCCCGCCATCTCAAGCTCGATCTCGGTGGTGAAGTCGCTCATCTCCGTCATGATGCAGGCACCGGGCTTGTCGATATTGCCGGTGACGGCGCGCAGGCAGCAGATGGCGCGATGCGTCGGCGCCACGTTCGAACCCGACTGGTCGATGCCGCGCCCCGACACGAGGGCCGCCGCCCGGGCCTTCCCGAACAGGCGCGCGGCGCGGCGCACGTCATCGGCGGGAACGCCGCAGAACTCGGCGACGTGTTCGGGCGTGTACTTCTTCACATGCTCGGCGAGCTCGTCGAACCCATGGCACCACTCCGCGACGAAATCGCGGTCGTAGAGCTCTTCTTCGATGATGACGTTCAAGAAGCCGAGCGCAAGCGCACAATCGGTGCCCGTTTTCGGCGCGATCCACAGATCGGCGCAACTCGCCGTGCGCGTGTAGCGCGGATCGATCACGACGAGCGGTGTTGCGCTCTTGCCGATGTTGCGAACGGCTTGCCACCAGGAGGAGTTATCGGATTCGGCGGGGTTCGTGCCCCAGATGAACACGCATTCGGTTTCCTCGTTGATGTCGGCTTCGATGGTCCAGCCGAACGTGATCGCATCCATCCAGATGCGCGGATTCCAGCAGATCTGCCCAATCCCCATATTGTTCGGCGAACCGAATCGGTTCATAAACCGATGAAGGGGCCAGAACGACGCATGCGGACCGCCGATCATCGAGGCGAGCGTCTCGGGGCCGTGCTCGTCCGCGAGAGCGCGCAAGCGGGCGGCGATGTCATCGAGCGCCTCGTCCCAGCTCACGCGCTCCCATGCGTTCGCACCGCGCTCGCCAACGCGGCGAATCGGGTAATTCACGCGGTCGGCGCCGTCGAGCACGTCGAGATTCATCTTCCAGCGCCTGCATCCGGCGAGGATCTTCGGGTCGTACGGGTAGCGCGACGGATCGGGCTTAAGATCGACCACGCGCCCGTCCTCAACCGTCGCGAAAAACGCGCAGAGGTATCCGCAGAAATGGCAGTTCGTCTTGCGCACTTCGCGCATGCTATTCCCCCTTCGCCTCGGAGTCGCCCCCAAGGCCCACGAACGTTCGCCTGCCCGACGATTCCTTCGTCACGCCAAGCGAATTGTCGAACAGAAAACGCAGTTTCATATAGGAATCGACATGGTACCAATCGATTCGCCAGTTGTAGAGCAATTCCAGATAGTGGAACACCGGCACCTCATGCTGCGCCATGGTGAGCTGGAACGAGCAGCTCATGCAGGCGGTGACGATCGCCGATGCGCCGAGGGCCGAAGCCTCCTCGCCATGATCTTGCGCCTGCTTGTCGGCAAGGTCGTACTTCGCCGCGGCACGTGCGAGCGACCCGCAGCAAATCGAGTTTTTGCGCACATGCTCGCCTTCGACGAGCAGCCCCTCGGGCATGATCGCGCGCAAGCCGTCGGCGAACTCGCCGGTGCGCTTATCGGGGCAAGAATCCTTCGGCATGAAGAGCACCTGCTCGGGCGCTCCGCACGCGGCGGTGCGATTTCCCGTCTCGTCGTACCAATCGGGGTGACGCCACTTCATCTCGCGAGCGAGCATGTCGCGTGCGACGCCCTCATCGACACGATAGCCCAAATCGGAAAGAAGCTTCGGGAGCGCTATAACCTCGATGCCGGAGGTGCGCTCATCGCGCCCGAGCGCCTGCCGCAACGCAAGCACGCAATTCGGGCATGCGGCGACGATACGCTCGACGCGAGCCGCGATCAGATGCTCGACAAGCTCGTCTTCGAAGGCTTTCCGCAAAGTTTTGCCATCGGGTTCGTAACTTAGGATCTTGCCGCAGCACAGAAGCGAGATGCCATCGGCCCAGCCCGCCCCGCGCAAAAGGTCGTACACCGACTGCACCAAAGGCAGCGCGTAGTTGATAAGCGAGCATCCTGGAAAGAACAGCGTCGGGCAGGTCTCGGGCACAACGGCGTTCTCGACCATAAGCGCCTGAAGACCGGGATAATCGCACTTCACCTGGTTGGAGGTCAGCGCGTCTTCGAATACATAGGGATCCATCGTTTCCCCCCTCCGTCTTCTCTTTTTCCTACATGAATGCGAAGCGGCGCCCCCTAAAACACCGGAAACCTTCGCCCTCGTGTAGAAAAACGAGCAGATGACAGAAGGCGAACCCGACCGCAGGGGCCGGGTTCGCCGTCAAATCATTCGGCTTGCGCTTAGCGCAGCCTCATACCGCGCAGAACTTAGTACATGTTCTGGCCGTAGGTCCAATGCTCGACGAACTCGGCATGCGGATCCGCGACGCGGTTGTAGTAGCGGTTCTCACCCGGGATCTCGGCGCGCTCGTCGGAGTAGACGCAGAGGTAACGGAGCAGAAGGCCGCCGCAGAGCACGAGCACCGGAGCCACAACAGAGGAGGCAGCGGAGTCGGCGCCGAAGACGTACAGGAAGAACGGGATGACGAGGCCGCAGCCGATCATGCCGATCCAGAAGAGCGGGGCGGTCTTGCCCTTCACCCAACGGCGGGCGACCGCCTTCTGGGTGATGTTGCCAGCGCCCAGGAAGGACAGCACCATGATGAGCATGACGGTGATTTCAGCGCACACCAGGATGATGTCGACCACGTGGATGAGCTCGTGGATGACCTCGATCGTGAGAAGGTTCGCGATGGTCGCCGGAGCGAAGATGCCGAGCGACAGCGCGATGGCGGCGCAGGCGGTCGACAGGGCCGAGATGGTGAACAGCACCGGCAGGGCCGGGGTCGCCCAGAAGGAGTGGGCCTTCAGCGTGGAGAGCATGACGCCCGTGTACACCATGATGCCGAAGCCCGCGATGCCGGCGATCGTGGCGAACACCGGGGTGCCGCCGCCGAACACGGACGCGATGGCTCCGAGGAAGCCCCAATCAAGCGGCAGCACGTCGAGATAGCCGAGCAGCCAGAAGATGTCGCCGAACATGGCGATCACGAGGAGCGTCGCGCCCCATTTGATGATTGCCGTCGCCGTCGTCCATACGCGCCAGAACACAAGCGGCTGACCCAACTCGAACACGAGGAAGAAGCAGCCGACCGCGAGCGCGGCGAGCGCGAGGAACATCGGGACGAAGAACAGAGAGCCCGTGCCGGGAGCGACGATGAGGCTCAGAATAGCAGTGAGGCACATGATGCCGCCGCCGAGGCCACCCAAGAACAAGTAGATGACAATCGGCGCTTCCCAATAATGATGCTTCATTATCGCTGACCTCCCAAATCCGGAATGTAGTAGACCTGAGGATCCGTGCCGTGCTCGGTGAACAGGCGCTCGGTGTGGAGCGAGTTGATGAGCTTGGACACTTCAGAGTTGGGATCGTCCAGGTCGCCGAAGATACGAGCCTTCTGATGGCACGTCTGCACGCAATACGGCTGCGAGCCGGGCTCTTCTGCGCGGCGGTCCTTGCAGAAGGTGCACTTGCGCACGAAGCGGTGCAGGCGCGGGCCGAGCACGGAGGTGTCGCGCATGCCGTAGGGGCAGGCGTTGACGCACACCTTGCAGGCCATGCACTTCTTGGAGTCCACCCATACCACGCCGTCGTCGTCCTGCTGGGACGCGCCGGTCGGGCAGCAGGGCACGCACTCGGGGTTGGCGCAGTGCATGCACAGCGTCGGGGTGTAGGTGCGATGGACGTGGGGCCACTTGCCCTGGGCGCCCTCGGTCAGCACGGGGTTGTAGATGATGTCGAGCGGCAGATCGTTCCACGTACGGCAAGCAACCGTGCAGGAGTGGCAGCCGATGCAGCGACGCTGGTCAATGACCATAACATAACGAGTCATTATCTATCCTTTCCTACTCGATTGCCTTTATTCCTCGATGGCTTCGTAGCTCATGGTGTAACGCTTGCCCGTTTCCTCGTCGATGAGGCCGTTGGTGGCGGGGTCGTACGCCCAGCCGTAGTAGGCGTCATGGTAGACGTTGGTGGCGGGGTCGATCAGCCAACCGCTCTCGGGGTTGTAGATGTAGGGCTTGTCGCCGAGGCGAGCGTAGCCCTTCTCACGATCCCAGGTGAGCTGGTCGGGGACGGCGTAGGGCGCGTCCTGACCCGGGTACAGGCGAATGCCCGCAAGCTCGGCGATGGGCTGGCGATCCATGGTGTACTTCTGACCCGTGGCCTTGTCGACGAGGCACTCGGCCGCGGCGTTGTAGTACCAGCCGGAGTACGCGTCGACGTACTCGTTGGTCTTCGGGTCGATCAGCCAACCGGAATCGTCCAGACGGAACTGGGTGGAATCCTGGTAGAGCGAGTCGTTCTGCCACTGCCAGCTGTAGCCCTCGGGGACCTCCTTGGTGCAGGCAGGCTTCTCGAACGGGATCTTCTCCCAGCGGAGCTTGCGGTGCTCGAGATCGGCGGGATCGGTGGAGATGCCCGGCGTCTTCGCGCAGCCCGGGATGGACCACTGCTTGTCCTTGGCGTTCCACTCGTGGTCGGCCTCGGTGCACTTGTACACCTTGCACAGCAGGCCGCGGTTCGCCCAGGAGCCGCCCATCGGGTCGCAGTCCCACTCGTCGACGGAAGTGAGGACGTTGGTGTTGGACTCGAGGCAGCCGAACGGGTTGTCGAGGTCGAGGTTGGTGTCGCGCTCGGGGAACCACCAGCCGCGCGGCACGAACACGACGCGAGGATCGACCTCGGGCTCGACGTTCGCGCGCATCTTGATGCGGCCGCGGCGGGTCTCGATCCAGCACCAGTCG
Source organism: uncultured Ellagibacter sp. (assembly GCA_934661105.1). Taxonomy (GTDB): domain Bacteria; phylum Actinomycetota; class Coriobacteriia; order Coriobacteriales; family Eggerthellaceae; genus Ellagibacter. The sequence goes on from CAKUIV010000007.1 coordinate 21,866, forward strand.
CCGTGCTCGATGCCGAGCTTCTCAGCGAGCTCGGGGTTGATCGAGTAGTACGGGTCGGGGTACAGGAAGCGCATGCCCTGCATCTGGAAGTGCTCGGAGTGGTGGTACGGCATGAAGCCGCCGCCCGTGGTGAGCACGATCGGGTACTCTTCGGCGAGCTCGGGATTGTCGATCTCGTTCTCGGCGCAGGGCAGGTAGGTCGGCATGCCGGGGTAGCCGAGTTCGCGCAGGATCGTGGAGTTGCACTCGATCTTGCCGGTCGGCGTCCAGAAGCCACCGCGCGTGACGTACTTGTTCTGGTGCAGCGGCGGATAGTACATGCGGATGTTGTTGACGAAGTCGTTCCAGTCGGTGCACGGAAGGCCCAAAGGCTCGATGATGTGCCAGTAGACTTCTTCTTCCGTCTCCCACGGCCAGTTCGCCGGATCCTGGCCGCATGCCAGGCCGAGCGAACGCCAGAAGGACATGTCGGTGTGACGGTCGAACTTCGGCTGGATGGCGCGGCGGCCGCCCATGACGGAGTCGGTCGCGCCGTAGTGGGTGATGATGGTCGGACGCTCGAGAGCGCCGGCAGCCGGGAACACGTAGTCGGAGAAGAGGGCGGCGGGCGTCATCCAGTAGTCGACGGTGACGAGGAACTCGACCTTCTTCAGCGCGGCGAGCGTCATCTTGGAGTCGCCGTAGGAGTTCACCGGGTTGGTGGCGTTGCAGATGAGCGCGCGGATCTGGTACGGCTCGCCGGTGAGGATCGCCTTGAACACGCTCGGGCCGTGAGCCTCGCAGAACCACTCCGCGGGGAGGGTCTTGCCCCAGGTGCGCTTGGCGTTGTTTGAGATGAGGGTGTAGCCGGGCCAGGAGGTCAGCTTGTACTTATCAGAACCGATCTGCTTGGCCTTCTGCTCCTCGGGGAGCAGCTCGTTGAGCTCGAGCTCTTCGTCGGTGACGAAGTTGAGCGCCGGGCCGGGCATGCCGTCGCCGCCGGGAACCTCGAGGTTGCCGGTGATGGCGCGCATGAGCTGACGGGCCTGAGAACCGGTCGCGGACGCCGGTCCGAACTGGTCCCAAGAGCAGCCCCACTGGATGCAGCCGGGCTTGGTGGTCGCGTACATGCGGGCAGCCTTGCGGATGTCCTCCGGGTCGAGCCAGGTGATGGGCGCCGCCCATTCCGGCGTGTAGGGCTGCATGTGCTCACGCAGCTCCTCGAAGCCGTCGCACCAGTTCTCGACGAACTCGAAGTCGTAGAGGAACTCGTTGATGATGACGTTGAGCATCGCGAGCGAGAGCGCGGTGTCCGAACCGGGACGCAGCGGCAGCCAGAGGTCGGCCTTGCATGCGGTCTCGGAGAAGCGCGGATCGACGTAGATGATCTTCATGCCGGCCAGCTGCAGGTCGGTGTAGCCGTGCATGGAGGGCAGCGAGGACGCGCCCGGGTTCATGCCCCAGAGGATGAGGCACTTCGCGCCGCCGAGGTCGGTCTCGAACGGGGACCAACCGGCGACGACCGTTTCGGCCATGAACGTCGGGATCCAGCACAGAAGCGCGTTGTGGAAACCGTTCGGCGTGCCGAACTGGTTCAGGAAGCGGCGACGGGCCCAGTCGTCGGTACGGGTGGTGCCGCCCGCAGACGCCACAGCCTCGGCACCGGATTCGGCCTTGATCTGGTTGAGGCGCTCAGCGACCTCCTGGATCGCCTGATCGTACGGGATCTGCTCCCACTTGTTCTCGCCCTTTTCGCCTGCGCGCTTGAGCGCATGGTTGATGCGGGCGGGGTGATTGACGTGCAACAGCGCGCTCGTGCCGCGGCAGCACAGGCCACCCTGGTTGGAGTAATCCGGATCGCCTTCGATCTTGATTACGTCGCCGTCCTTGACGTAGGCAAGGACACCGCAGTTGGCATGGCAGAAATAGCACTGAGTCCTGATGCGCTCGACGCCTTCGGCGAGTTCGCCGTTCTCGTCGTAAATGCTGACCTTATCAGCCATCTACCTTCCCCTCTTCTTCTCGTCCTACAGACACTAGAAACTTCCATTCGGTTCGAACCGTCTTGCAAGCGGGCCTTTGCTCTTGTCCGAAAAGCGCATGGCGCGCCCCGACGCGTTGACGTGAGAAGTGTATAAGAGCCCGCATACGCGAACATCGCCCCTTCGGTTTGAAAAGACGATTGGGATACACCCCGCGGTATGAGAGGCTGAAAACCTCTTTTTCAACCCGCCGTTAGCCGATTGTCCGAAGCCGACCGCGAAAAAACACAATTGAGAGAGTATTGTTTTCCGCGTTCAACTATTCGACCGAATCTTCCAAAGGTGGATTATAGCCATTGCACCCCCCATGCCGCACCATTCGACACCGCATTGGGCGCATTCCCGCAAGGCGAGCGGGTTATAATCGACGGTGTACGGCAATAAGGAAAAGAGACATCCATGAAACACCATACCTTCACGTTCATGGGCACGGGCGCGGGATGCGGCGTGCCGTCGTTTTTCTGCGACTGCCCGGCGTGCGAAGAGGCGCGAAGGGACCCGCGCGCACGGCGCGGCGACTGCGGCACGATGATAAAGGGCGAAAAGACGCTTTTTATCGATACCCCGCCTGACCTGCGACATCAGTGCATTCGTGAGGATGTGCGACGTATCGACGAGCTTTTGTACACCCACTGCCACTCCGATCACGTGGGCGGGCTTTTGGAACTGGAGTACCTCGTCCAGTTGAAGCAGAAGGCGCCCATCCCCACCTACGGCAGCGCCGACACGCTCGCGGGCATCGCGCAGGAGTTCCACTACATGACCTACGCGCTCGACGCGCACGAGCTTGCGCCCTTCGACACCCACGAGTTCGACGGCGTGCGCTACACGGCGCTGCCCTGCCGGCATGCCGCAGGCACCTACGGCTACCTCATCGAAACAGGTGACACGCGCATGTTCTACGCCTCCGACACCGGCAAGCTCCCACCGGAAACCGCCGAGAGGATCGAAGGCGTCGACGTCCTCGCGATGGACGCGACGTTCTGGAAGCGCAATTGGTCGCCCGACGCGCACCACAGCGTCCAGGAATGCATTGAGGAGGGGCTCGCTCTCGACGCGGGCAAGATCTACCTGACGCATCTGTGCATGCATTACGACGAACCCATCACGTTGGCCGAGCTGGAGGAGTACCTGAAGCAGTACGACGGCCGCGTCGAAGCCGCCCACGATGGGCTCTCGTTCGAGATTTAAGCGAACCGGAACGACGTTGCAAACTAGTTATTGACCAGTAATGGATTATGTCATATAATGCAGGTGGTCTGAAACACGAAACCCCCGAGATGCCGCCACATCTCGGGGGTTGTTTTTTTGCTCGAAACCGAGGGTCGGGGCGAGCAGACGAAAGCTTTGCCCTTCGCCCGCCCGCCCCGACCCGAAAGGATTCGGCGCTAGCCGCGCACTTCGGCGCCGGTTGCGCCGCACACCTTCTTCACCATGCGCTCGTGCGCTTTCTCCACTTCCTCGCTCGTGAGCGTTCGGTCGGCGGCACGGTACGTGAGCGCGTACGCCATCGACTTCTTGTTCGCGCCGAGGCGCTTCTCGTCACGATACACGTCGAACAGGCGCGCGTCTTCGAGGAACTTCCCGCCCGCGGACGTCATGCACTGCACGAGGCGCTCGTGGGTGACGTCCTCGTCGACAACGAAGGCCACGTCCATCGACACCGCCGGGAACGTGGGAACGTCCACGTAGTCTCGCGCGGGGCGAGCGCACTTCTCGAGCGACTCGAGGTCGAGCTCGAAGGCGACGACGGGGGCTTCGGCGTCGTAGGCGGCAACGGCGAGCGGATGAAGCTCGCCCACCCAGCCGAGGCTCGTGCCGGCCGAGAGGACCTCGGCCGCGCGGCCGGGCTGCAGCTGCGGCGCCTCATCGGCGGCGAGCGCCTTGAAACGCACCTTAGGGATGGCGAGCTCGCGCATCAGGTTCTCGATGACGCCCTTTCCGTCAAAGAAATCGTACGGTGCAGGCGCGTCGTTCCATCCGGCATCGCGCACGGCGCCGGCCAAAACGCCGGCAAGCTTCTCGCGCTCCTTGGGTTTCTTCTTGCCCTCGTGCGCGAAGAAGACGCGGCCCATCTCGTAGAGCTGGATGTTCTTCACGCCGCGGCTCTGGTTGTGCGCCACCGAGCGCAGAAGCCCGGGGATGATGCTCTGGCGCATGACCGACTGTTCGGCGTTCATGGGGTTCAGAAGCTCGACCGGCTGCCCCAAGCCCTCAACCGGCAGGCGAAGCTTCTCGAGCTCGCCCGGCTCGGCAAACGAATAGGTCATGGTTTCGTTCATGCCGCTCGCGCGCAACGTGTCGTTCACGACGTTCTTCACGTGCTGTTCGTGGCTGACCGTGCCGAAACGGCCGCGGCCGCCGGGAAGGGTGGCCTCGATCTGGTCCATGCCGTAGAGGCGCAGCACCTCTTCGTAGAGGTCGATTTCGCGCGGCAAGTCGGGACGGAACGTCGGCGAGGTCACGGCGAGCGTGTCTGCGTCGGCACCGTCTTCCACCTTGCAGCCCAAGCGCTCGAGGATTTCCACGATGAACTCGCGCGGGATGTTCGCGCCCATCATCGCGTTGAAGCGCGGGATGCGGAAGGAGAGATGCGCTTCTTCGGACACGTTCGGCCACTCGTCGACGATGCCCGCACCGCCGCCGATGGAAGCGGACACGTGCCCGCCGGCGACCTCCACGATGAGAGCCGCAGCCGCAGCCGAACGCTCCTCGATGCCGTGATCGTCGACTCCGCGCTCGTAGCGCATGGAGCTTTCGGAGATGAGTCCCAGGTTGCGACTTGTGCGCGAGGTGCGCCCCGGCTCGAACGTGGCGGTCTCGAGCAGGATGTCGGTCGTGTCGTCGGTAACCTCGGAGTCAAGGCCGCCCATCACGCCGGCGAGCGCCACCGGGCCGCGCTCGGGCGTGGCGATGACGGTCATGTCGGAGGTGAGCGTGCGCTCGACGTTGTCGAGCGTGGTGAATGCGCGGCCGTCCTCGGCTTCGCGGATGACCACATGGGCGCGGCCGTCGGCGCCCTTCAGCTTGTTCAGGTCGAACGCGTGGAGCGGCTGGCCGAACAGGAACAGGATGTAGTTCGTCACGTCGACGATGTTGTTGATGGAGCGCTGTCCGATCGCGGCGAGGCGCTCCACCATCCAGTCAGGCGACGGCCCCACCTTCACGCCGCGGATGATGCGGGCGGAATAGCGCGGGCAGCGGACGCTGTCCTCGATGGTGACGTCGACGTCGTCTTGGCCGTCTTCGACAAGCTTAAGCTTCGCGGCCATCTCAGGCAGGGGATCGTGCCAGTCTTCGCGGTACATCGCGCCCATCTCGCGGGCGAGACCGGCGATGGAGAGGCTGTCGGGGCGGTTCGGCGTGATTTCCAGGTCGAGCACGGTATCGGTCATGCCGAGATACTCGGCGATGGGCTGGCCGACCTGTGCGTCATCGGGGAGGATCCAGATGCCGTCGTGGTCCTGCCCCATGCCCAATTCGCGCTGCGAGCAGCACATGCCGCAGCTCGTGACGCCGCGCAGCTTCGACTTCTTGATCTTGAAGTCACCGGGCAGCACCGCGCCGATCGTGGCGACGGGAAGCTTGATGCCCGCCTTGATGTTCGGCGCGCCGCACACGATCTGCAGAGGCTCGCCCGCCCCGACGTTCACCGTGACGATGTGCATGTGATCGCTGTCGGGATGCGGCTCGCAGGTTTCGACGTAACCGACGACCACGCCGTCGAACGCGGCGCCGAGCGTTTCCACGCCCTCGACGCCGGTGCCGGTCAGATCGAGCTTATCGCAGAGCGCCTTCGTGTCGGCGGGAACCTTCACGTAGTCGCTCAGCCATTTCAGAGATACTTTCATAACTCTCTCTTTCTTGTTAATCGCCTTGTAGCGTTTGGGCTCGGCGGGTGCGTCCACGCGCAGTTCCGCACGAGCCGAACAGCCCAGTGGGCTGTTCGCGTGAGCTCAGGACTGTTTGAGCATGGACGTATCCGCCGAGCCCAAACGCGGTCGAGCTTAGAACTGGCGCAGGAAGCGCATGTCGCCTTCGAGGAGCATGCGCAGGTCGGGCACGTTGTACTTCAGGCACGCAACGCGCTCAACACCCACACCGAACGCGAAACCGGAGTATTCCTCCGGGTCGATGCCCGACATGGTGAGCACGTTCGGGTCGACCATGCCGCAACCGAGGATTTCCAGCCAGCCCGTTCCCTTGCACATACGGCAACGCTCGCCGTCGTGAGTGTGGCCGGTGCCGCCACACACGCCGCACGACACGTCGGCTTCGGCGGAAGGCTCGGTGAACGGGAAGTAGTGCGCACGGAAGCGCGTCTTGCGGTCGGGGCCGAACATCTGCTTGCAGAAGTAGTCAAGCGTGCCCTTGAGGTCGCCGAACGTGATTCCCTTATCGACGACCAGGCCTTCGATCTGGGTAAACTGCGGAAGATGGGAGGGGTCGGCCACATCGCGACGGTACACCTTGCCCGGCGCGATGATGTAGATGGGCGGCTTCTGGTCTTCCATCACGTGCACCTGCACGCCGGAAGTCTGGGTGCGCAAGAGCACGTCGGACTCGCCGCGCACGCGCTCGCCCTCGCCCGAGAGGTCGCGCACATAGAAGGTGTCCTGCATCGAACGGCTCGGATGGTCCTTCGGGGCGTTCAAGGCCTCGAAGTTGTAGTAGTCGGTTTCGACCTCGGGGCCGTGAACCACCGTGTAACCGAGGCCCAGGAAAATCTCGGCGACCTCGTCGGTGATGGCGTTGATGAGATGGCGCGTGCCCATTTGCTGTGCGCGCCCGGGCAGCGTCACGTCGACAGCTGCCGCATCGATGGCGGCTTCGAGCTCTTTCGCGGCAAGTTTCTTCTTGCGCGCCTCGAGCGCTTCCTCCACGACGCCGCGCACCTCGTTCACCGTCTTGCCGACGGCGGCGCGCTCTTCCTTCGCGATTTTGCCCATGCCGCGCAGATACCCCGTCAGGGTTCCCGCCTTGCCGAGCACCGCCACGCGCACGTCTTCGAGCGCAGCCGACGTGTCGGCGCCTGCGATGCGCTCAAGCGTCTGCTCGCGCAATGCCGCGAGCTCGTCCGTGATCGCCATACTCACCTTAACCTTTCGTTTTGCCTGGCTGCAGGTACGTGCCGTCAGGCTATCCAATAAAAAAGGGCTTGCCATCTCGCCCTGGTGAAACCGGCTTCGATCAACCGGCTTCTTCTTCCAAGGACGAGAGGCAAGCCCTCGCGGTACCACCCTGGTTGGCAGCTTTTCCGCCCCGCGCCGCCGCCTGGGACTTATGCCCTGCGGCTTCGATGCGCGAACCGGCTCCGCCGCCCGCTCGTACGCCCTGTGACGGGAGCACCCGTCGCGCCCTACTGGTAGTCCGTCTCGCACGGCCCCGATGGGGCGGGCGTCCGTTTTCAAGCGCGCTGCTCTGAAGGGAATCGCGCGATCAATCGCTTGGGGGCCTTTCAGCCGATGGGCCCCTTCTCTGAAAGCGACATTGCGGTTCGCGCGCTGTCTTCGTCTTCGCATGTGCGGGAAAGTATACCGCAACCGACCCTCCCGTGGGCAAATCGAGACGCCTTCATCACGAGAAAGGCAGAGCGAGGGACAGAATTTCGCGATTTGCGAGCCTTTTTCCTTCCCTTGGCCGGTTTCCTTTCGAGCAGCTTTGCATAACCCCTGGTCACGGTTTCTTCCAACGTCACAGAGGTTTCGGGGTACGCTTTCCGGCTCGCAAATCGCGAAATTCTGTCCCTGATTCGAAAAACTCTCGTCGCATCACGCCAAAGTCCGCACCAAACGCTACGATTCCATCAGAGAAGAAGATAGGAACCAGCATGCCGAACGACAAAGAGAGCGCACCGCACATCCGCTTCGCGACCGAAGCCGACGTCGAGAGCATTCGCCAAATCTATACACCCTACATCGACACGCCTGTCACGTTCGAAGAGAAGGTCCCCTCGCACGAGGAGTTCCTCACGCGCGTTCGCGCGATTCAAGCGCGCTATCCCTATCTCGTGGCCGAGGAAGGCGAACGCATCGTAGGCTATTCCTACGCCCATGAGCTGCGCGAACGCATCGCCTTTCAATGGAACGCCGAGCTTTCGGTCTACCTTGCGCCCGAGGCGCAGAGACACGGCGCGGGAAGCTGTCTCTATGCAGCGCTCATCGAGCTTCTGCGTCTTATGGGCATAAAGGCAGTCTACGGCGTGGTGACCTCTTCCAACCCCGCAAGCGAGCGCCTGCACGAATCGCTCGGCTTCTCGCTCATGGGAGTACAGCCGCACGCCGGCTACACCTGCGGGGCATGGCACGACATGAACTGGTTCGTGAAGGAGATCGCGCCCTTCGAAGATGAACCCGCACCGCCTACCCCCTTCCCCGAATACTCGCGCGAACATCGCGAGTTGGTGGACGAGGTCCTTGCGAAGGCGAACGCACAGCTTAAGGGTCTAGCGACCGTATAA
>CAKUIV010000008.1 GCA_934661105.1 uncultured Ellagibacter sp.
GACTCGCATAGCCTTTGTTGTCGGCGAAACCGTATTCGGGATATTCCTCGTCGTATCGGCGCATGAGCGCGTCTCTTTCCACTTTCGCGACGATAGAGGCGGCGGCGATCGATGCGCATTTTCCATCGCCTTTGACAACGTTCACCTCGCGCGGATCGAGATGGAGCGCGTTGCCGTCGAGAAGGATGACGTCGACGTCGGCGCCCTGGCGCTCGACATCCTCGACCGCACGCGTGAACGCAAGCCGAAGCGACGCGGTCATGCCATGCTCGTCGATGAACGAGGGGCCGATGTATTGCACGCTCCAAGCGATGGCGACGCGCTTCACCTCGGCCGCGATCCGCTCGCGCGCCTCGGGTTTCACCTGCTTCGAATCGTTGAGACCGGCTATTCGGGGCGAATGCGGCAGCGCGACCGCGCCGACGGCAAGCGGGCCGGCCAAAGGGCCTCGACCGACCTCGTCGAGCCCGACGACGAGCGACCCTCCCTTTTCCAAACAGACTTCGCGTTCGAACTCGTACAGGTTGGCAAGGCGCTCTTCCTCGGCCCGTTCGGCCTCAATGCGCTTACGAGCCGAAGCGAGCGCCGCCCGCACGCCTTTCCGTTCATCGGCAATGAGAGCCCGCTCGAGCACGGCAAGTTCATCTGCGTCCGCCGCTTTCAGCTTGTCTTTGATTTCAGCAACCGTCACCTTCACAGAATGGCCCCTCACCTTATTCGCGCGCGATCGAATATAAGAAAAGGCCCCGTATCGGGACCTTTTCCTGTCGTTGAAAACGAAGCGGATCGCTTTAGCGGATCGCCTTTTCCTTGATTTTCGCGGCCTTGCCGACCTTCTTGCGGAGGTAGTACAGCTTCGCGTGATGCACGTCGCCGCGACGCGTCACCTCGATCTTGTCGATTTTCGGGGAATGAACCGGGAACGTGCGCTCGACGCCGATGCCGAAGCTGATCTTGCGAACCGTGAAGGTTTCGCGGCAGGAAGCGCCATGACGGCGGATGACGTCACCCTGGAAAACCTGGATGCGCTCGCGGTTGCCTTCGACGATGCGGTAGTGAACCTTCACGTTGTCGCCCACGTTGAACTCGGGGAGGTCCTGCCTGATCTGCTGCTGCTCGATAGCGCGAATGATGTCCATTGCTTTTTCCTTCTATGCTTTCTCTTGAAAACCGTTTTCCACATATCGGTGTAAAGACACAGTTGGACATTATACTGCGCACGTTTAACCTACGCAACGAAATTGCGTAAGAAAAAATACGAGTTTCCGAGAGAGGTCCTGGACAATTCGCATCCGCGAGGCGTCGTATACATCCCGGTCTTTACGTAGATATAATTGGCTCTTGCCTACAAAAGCATGAGCAATGCGTATGATACCACACCCGCAACCGCACAGCCAAGAAGAGATTTCGTTTTCCGTGCCACGATCACGACGATAGCCGAAGCAACGAGAGGGGCGCCCGCAGGCCAGAGCCCAGCATCGAACATACCGGGGGTGAACAGGTCGTTCGCGACGAGCGCGGCGAACGCCGCCGAGGGAATGAACCCGAGTGCACGTTCGACGATTTCGGGAAGCTTCCGGCCTTTCAGCAAAAGAAGCGGCAAGGTGCGGCACGCAAGCATCGTAACCATGCAGGTGATGAGCACGATAAGGTAATCTCCCCAGCTCATGCGCGCCCCCCTTTCCCTTCATCGCGAGAGGGCGCGCCGTCTCCGCACGCCGCGACGACGTCGCGCTCGAAACGCGATGCCTCTTCGCGACGCGCTTTCCTTACCTGCGAAACGCACAGCGCGGCCACGACGCCGAGAACGGCGCCGAGCAGGATCGCGGGACCCGTAAGCCCGACGAGCTTGAACGTGTACACGCCGAGCATGGCGACAACCGCCGCGACGACATTCTCCGCAACGAGCTTCTGCGTGCAGAGAAGGCAGATGAAGATGGAGGTCATGGCGAAGGAAGCGATCGCGAGCGGGATGCCGATGGCGCTTCCCACGATTACGCCGATCACGTTCGAAATCGTCCACGAGGCGCAGGAGAACACGTTCACGAGGAACGCACGGCGCACCGTCCATCCGCCTTCCTCGAACTTCAGCGTGTTCACGCCGTATGATTCGTCGGTCACCGTCGCTGCGAACAGGAACGCAAGACGCTTCTTCACGCCGACGCACTGTGGGGCGAAGGCTGCCGAGTAAAGCATCTGGCGCGTGTTGACGAACGACACGCTCGCGATGATGGAGGCAAGCGGCGCGCCGGCAAGCCACATGTTCGGGATCATGAATTGACCTGCGCCCGAGTAGAAGAGCACCGACATAAGCAGCACCTGCAGCGCATCGAGCCCGATTGAATCGGAGAGGATGCCGCAGGGTATGCCGATGGCGATGTAGCCGAGCACAATGGGAATCGCCGCCTGGAAGCTCAGGCGCACGTCGGTTCGTATGTTTTCCATAGCCTCTTAAAAGTGAAGGGAATGCGGTTCGAACAGGTTCTGGAAGCGGCTTTTCGCGTATCGGTCGGTCATCCCCGCGATGTAATCGGTCGCCGCTCGCACATCGTCCCCTTCTGAAATGGCGCGGTATTCTGCGGGTATGTCGCATGGATGGTCGATATAGTACATGAAAAGCACGTCGATGAGCCGCATGGCCTTCGCGACCTCTTCCATCACCACTTCAGAAGTATAAACGTTATCGAAGAGAAACGCCCGCAATTCCATCATGGCCGACCAGACGGCGTCGGACATGCGGATATCGCCTTCGCGCGCCGACGTCTCGACCATGTCGACGACGAGCGTCTCGATGCGCGAGGAATGATCCGGGCCGAGCACGGCATGAGTCGACGCCGGAAGATCGGACTCGCGCAAAACGCCCGCCCGAATGGCATCGTCGATGTCGTGGTTCACGTACGCGATGCGGTCGGCTACGGCGACGATGCGCCCCTCGTAACTTTCCGCTCGTTCTCCTCCCGTATGGTGAAGGATGCCGTCGCGGACCTCGGGCGTGAGGTTCAGCCCCGCCCCGCCGTTCTCGATCACCTCGACGACGCGCAAGCTTTGCTCGTTATGACGGAAAAGGGCACGCGCTTCGTCACATTCGGGATCGATTCCCCGCACATGGGCGATGGCAGCGCCGAGCGCATCTTCCCCCGTGTGCCCGAATGGCGTGTGCCCCAAATCGTGGCCGAGCGAGATGGCTTCGGTCAAATCCTCGTTCAACCCGAGCGCGCGGGCGATCGTGCGGGCGATCTGGGACACTTCGAGAGTGTGCGTGAGCCGTGTGCGGAAATGATCCCCCTCAGCGGCGAGAAAGACCTGGGTCTTGTGCGAGAGGCGCCGAAACGACTTGGAGTGCAGGATCTTATCGCGATCGCGTTGGAAGTCATTGCGCAGGTAGTCGGGATCGCTCGACCGGGCACGGCCCTCCGATTCGTCGGAGAACATGGCCTCAGGGGCGAGCAGCGCATGCTCGCGCAGCTGCTGATCTTCTCGCGTGATGATGCGCATGACCGCTCCTGACCTCGCATTCCAACCTTCTGTCGCCAGTGTAGCACCTTGTGGGCGGATTACCCTTGCCGCATGCGGGAGCCGACCTCGCGGACCGCATCGAGAGGGGGAAACGCTCCGTATTCGGTGACGATCTTCGTGACGAGCTCGGCCGGGGTGACGTCGAACGCCGGGTTCCAAACATCGACGCCCGGAACCTCGTTCGGCATGACCTCGCGTGCCGAGCGTTCCTCGATAGGGATGTCCGCCCCCGAGGCGAGCGAGAGGTCGAAGGTGCTCGCCGGCGCGGCAACGTAGAAGGGGATGCCGTGGTGGCGGGCAAGAACCGCAAGCCCATAGGTTCCTATCTTGTTTGCGACATCGCCGTTCGAGGCGATTCGATCGGCGCCGACGATCACGAGATCGACGCGACCCTGAGACATAAGGCTCGCCGCCATGTTATCGCAGATGACGGTGACGGGCACGCCGGCGTGGGCAAGTTCCCAGCTCGTAAGCCGCGCCCCCTGCCCCAAAGGACGCGTCTCGTCGGCGAAGACGCGCTTCACCTTCCCCTTTTCGGCGGCAGAATAGACGCACCCGAGCGCTGTGCCGAAGAACACGGTAGCCAGGCTTCCTGCGTTGCAGTGGGTGAGGATGCGCGCATCGTGCGGGAACAGGTCGGCACCAGCGGCGCCGATGGCCCGGTTCACAACTTCGTCTTCGCGTTCGATGAGGAGCACCTCGTCGAACAGCGCATCCGCTACCACGTGAACGCTCGCTCTTTCGAAAACCTCGCGCTGGGCGACCGCGCGCATGCGCTCGACCGCCCAGGCAAGGTTCACCGCCGTCGGGCGCGCCGCCGCGATCTCGTCGGCGACGGGCCCAAGCGCCTCCAGGAAGCGATTCGGCTCTTCGACACATCCGCACAACGTCGCCTCGACAGCGCCGACATCCACCGCCCAGAGCGCCACCGCAGCCGCACCGGCGGCGCCGATGGCGGGCGCACCCCGAACCGCAAGCGTCTTCACGGCGTCCACGACCTTGCGCCAGTCCCCCGTTTCCTCGAACCGCACCTCATGCGGAAGCAGCCGCTCATCGAGGTAGGTGAAGAGGGCCGACCCGTCGTGCGCACGCGTCAATGAGACGCTGCGCGGCAGGTTATCGAGGTTGAGCTGGCGGTTCATTTCCTTGGCCTTTCGTTCTAGAGCCGTGCTTAGAATTCAGCGTTTCCGACGGTGCGCGGATGAGGGATGACGTCGCGGATGTTCTGAACGCCGGTCAGGTACATGACGAGGCGCTCGAACCCGAGGCCGAAGCCAGCATGCTTGCAGCTGCCGTAACGGCGCAAGTCGCAATAGTACTTGTACTGCGCCGGATCCATGCCGAGCTCGTCGATGCGGCGCTCGAGCACGTCGAGACGCTCTTCGCGCTGGCTGCCACCGATGATCTCGCCGATGCCGGGGACAAGGCAGTCGGCCGCGGCGACCGTCTTGCCGTCGTCGTTCATGCGCATGTAGAATGCCTTGATTTCCGCCGGGTAGTCGGTGACGAAGGTGGGGCGCTTGAAATGCTCTTCGGTGAGGAAGCGCTCGTGCTCGGTCTGCAGGTCGATGCCCCAGCTCACCGGGTACTCGAATGAATGGCCCGCGGCCACGGCCTCTTCAAGGATGGAAACCGCCTCGGTGTAGGTCACGCGAGCGAAATCGGAATTCGCCACATGGGTCAAACGATCGATGAGCCCCTTATCGACGAACTTGTTGAGCATGGCAAGCTCGTCGGGGCACGCGTCCATCACGCGCTTGATAACCGATTTCAGCATATCCTCGGCAAGGTTCATGTCGTCTTCGAGGTCGGCGAAGGCGATTTCGGGTTCGACCATCCAGAATTCGGCCGCATGGCGCTTGGTGTTGGAGTTCTCGGCGCGAAACGTCGGACCGAAGGTGTACACATCGCCGAACGCCATGGCGAAGTTCTCGGCGTTGAGCTGGCCCGACACCGTAAGGCTCGCCGGCTCGCCGAAGAAATCGCGGCTCCAGTCGACATCGCCTTCGGAAAGCTTCCCATCGCTTGCGGCAGCCGTCTTCGCGTCGATGCGCGGAACGTTCGCAATATCGAGCGTCGTCACGCGGAACATCTCGCCCGCGCCCTCGCAGTCGGAAGCGGTGATGACGGGGGTGTTCACGTACACGAACCCGCGGTCATGGAAGAAGGTGTGGATAGCGGCAGCGGCTTCGCTTCGGATGCGGAACACCGCGCGGAAGAGGTTGGTTCGCGGGCGGAGATGTTGCTGGGTGCGGAGGAATTCCACCGTCGCGCGCTTCTTCTGCAGCGGGTAGTCGGGAGCCGAGGTTCCCTCGACGGCGATCTCGGTCGCGGTCAGCTCGAACGGCTGCTGCGCCTCCGGCGTGAGCTTCACGACGCCTTTGCAGACGAGCGCCGCGGAGACGTTCTGGGCCGCGATCTCGTCGTAGTTCGCAAGCGTTTCACGGCTCATGACGACCTGAAGGTCCTTGAAGCAGCTGCCGTCGTTCAAGGTGACGAACCCGAAGTTCTTCATGTCGCGAACCGAGCGGACCCAACCCGCCACGGTCGCTTCCGTGCCGCCGAATTCCTCAGCGTTGGCGTACAGCTGCGCAATCTTCGTGCGTTGCATGGTTTCCCTTCCTTGTTAACGCATAAAAGGGGTCGGGCGCCGCATCGGGCGTCCGACCCCTCCCTTACAACCTGATGGCGAAGCCTATTCGGCTTCGAGCGCCGCCTGAGCAGCGGCAAGACGAGCCACCGGCACGCGGTACGGCGAGCAGCTCACGTAGTCAAGGCCGATCTTATGGAACGTGTGGATGGAGTCGGGGTCTCCGCCGTGTTCGCCGCAAACGCCGCAAACAAGGTCGGGGTTGCCCTCATGCCCCAGCTCAACGCCCATCTTCACGAGCTTCGCAACACCCGGGTCGATCGTCGCGAACGGGTTGTACGGGAGCAGATGCTCGTTCAGGTACTGCGGGACGAACTCGGCCTCGACGTCGTCGCGGCTGAAACCGAACGTCGTCTGGGTGAGGTCGTTCGTGCCGAACGAGAAGAAGTCGGCCTGCGTCGCGATCTCGTCGGCGGTGACGGCAGCGCGCGGAAGCTCGATCATGGTGCCGATCTTGATGGAGAGCTCGACGCCCTCTTCCTCGGCGACCTCGGCGATGACCTTCTCGGCAACGCCGCGGAGCTTTTCGAGCTCGGGGGTGACCGACACGAGCGGGATCATGATTTCCGGCTGCGGGTCGAGGCCTTCCTTCTTGAGCTTCGCAGCCGCGGTCGCGATGGCGCGCACCTGCATTTCGGGAAGAATGGGATACACGATGCCGAGACGGCAACCGCGCAGGCCCAGCATCGGGTTCTGCTCGGCGAAGCCGTCGATCTGCTCCATGAGCATGCGCTTCTCGGCGATGACCTTCTTGTCGCCGCCCGTGGCTTCGAGGCGGGCGATTTCGACGTCGAGCGCACGCGGGCTCTCGAGGAACTCGTGCAGCGGCGGATCGAGCAGACGCACGATGACGGGCAGCCCGTCCATCTCCTTGAACATACCGTAGAAGTCGCCGGTCTGAGCCTCGAAGAGCTCGCCGACGGCCTTTTCGCGAACCGCTTCATCGTCGTTCAGGATGAACGTCTGGATGATCTGCTTGCGGTCGCCGAGGAACATGTGCTCGGTGCGGCACAGGCCGATGCCGGAAGCGCCGAAGTCGCGGGAGAGCTTGGCGTCTTCGGGGTTGTCGGCATTCGCGCGAACGCCGAGGGTGCGGAACTCGTCGGCCCACTCGAGGATGGTGTCGAGGTCGCCGGTGAGCTCGGGCATGACAAGGTCGACCGCGCCGAGCACCACGATGCCGGAGGTGCCGTCGAGCGAGATCATGTCGCCCTCGTGGATGACGATATCGGTGCCCGTAAGCGCCGCCTGCTTCTTTTCCGCGTCGATCTTGAGCGCCTCGACGCCGCAGACGCAAGGCGCGCCCATACCGCGGGCGATAACGGCGGCGTGCGAGGTTTTGCCGCCATGAGAGGTGAGGATGCCCTCGGCAGCGATCATGCCGGCGAGGTCGTCGGGGTTGGTTTCCCAGCGAACGAGAACGCACTTCTTGCCCGCTTCGGCGGCGGCGACGGCGTCAGCCGAGGAGAACACGGCCTCGCCCACCGCAGCGCCGGGGCTCGCGTTCAGGCCGCGGGCGAGCACGTCGTAGTCGGCGTTCTTGTCGAACTGCGGGTGGAGCAGCTGGTCGAGCTGCTCGGGAGCGACGCGGCGAACGGCTTCCTTCTTGTCGATAAGGCCCTCGCGCTCCATGTCGATGGCGATGTGAAGCGCGGCGGCGGCGGTGCGCTTGCCGACGCGGGTCTGAAGCATGTAGAGCTTGCCCTGTTCGATGGTGAACTCGATGTCCATCATGTCGTGGAAGTGGTTCTCGAGCAGGACGAAGATCTCCTCGAGCTCGCGACCCGCCTCTTCAAGACCGTCGACATGCTTGAGATCCGCGATCGGGGAAGTGTTGCGGATACCGGCGACGACGTCTTCGCCCTGGGCGTTGACGAGGTAGTCGCCGTAGAATTCCTTCGCGCCGTTGGCCGGGTTGCGCGTGAACGCGACGCCGGTGGCGGAGGTGTTGCCCTTGTTGCCGAAGACCATGCACTGCACGTTGACGGCGGTGCCAAGGTCGTCGGAGATCTTGTTCTTCTTGCGGTAAAGGACCGCGCGCGGGTTGTTCCAGCTGCCGAACACGGCCTCGATGGCGAGCTTCAGCTGGACCATCGGGTCCTGCGGGAACGCGACTTCGCCGTCAACGACGAGCGAGGGGTATTTCTCGCCCGAGACGTTCTCGGTGAAGATGCCCTTGAACTCGCCGACGAGTTCCTGCAAGTCCTCTGCGGTGAGGTCGGTGTCGGAGGAAACGCCGCGGACGGCCTTCATGGCGTTGATGGCGTTTTCGAACAAATCGCCGTCAAGCCCCATGACGACGTTCGAGAACATCTGGATGAAACGGCGGTAGGAGTCCCATGCGAAACGGGGGTTCTCGGTCTGCTTGATGAGGCCGTGGATGGACTCGTCGTTCAAGCCGAGGTTCAGGACGGTGTCCATCATGCCGGGCATCGACATGGGTGCGCCGGAGCGGACGGAAACGAGCAGCGGGTCTTCGGCGTCGCCGATCTTCTTGCCGATGCGCTGCTCAAGGTCGAGACGGTACTCGTGGATGGTGTCGAGCACGCCTTCCGGCCACACGTTGCCGGCGTTCGCGTACTCCATGCAGGTTTGACAGGAAATGGTGAATCCCGGGGGAACGGGAAGGCCGATATTGGCCATTTCGGCGAGGTTCGCGCCCTTGCCGCCAAGCGTAGCCTTCATGTTGGTGTTACCCTCGGTTACGTTGTTTCCCTGAGCGTCTTTGCCGAATGCGTAGACGCGCTTCACTGGTTCGGTCACCTTGTTCTCCTTACAAGCTCCGGTTACCTTTTCGCCCTTAAGCAGACAGGGCCGCGTGCGGCCCCGTCGTGGTTTTGGGAACTAATTCATCATAGCAGTCTGAGCAGGATGGATACGCTGGTAGTACCGCATTATTTCCTGAGCGGTCTCTTCAACGGCGCGGTGTTCGGTGTGAACGACGATGGCGCCGAGCTTGCGCATGAGCGCGCGCGCCTTGTCGAGGTCCTCGTAGACGAAGGTGGGGTCGGCGTATTCGCTTGCAACCCCGACCGCATTGCCGAGGCGTCGCTCGCGAATGCTCACGAGCACGTCTGGCGTGGTCATGAGCCCGAACAGGCGCGTGCGGTCGACGTCGTAGATCTCGCGCGGGGGCTCGGTCGACGGGTCGAGCGGGACGTTCGCGACCTTGTACCCCTGCTGGGAAAGGTAAATCGACGTGGGGGTTTTGGACGAGCGCGACACGCCGAGGAGCACGATGTCGGCCTGCGGGAGGTCTTGGGGGTTTCGCCCATCGTCGTGGGCGATGGTGAACTCGATGGCCTCGATGCGCCGGAAGTAGCTCTGGTCGGCCACGTGCAGCCCGCCCGGCTTCGCGGTCGGCTCGAGCCCCGACGTGAACGCGATCGCGTTGATCGCATCGGTCATAAGGTCGACCGCGACGATGTTGGTATGCGAGGACACGTACTCCGAAAGCTCCTGACGCAGGTCGGAGTTCACGATCGTGTAGAAGACGAGCAGCTGATCGGAACCGGTTTCCTTCAGGTGCATGGCGGCGTGGTCCTCGAAGAACCGCTCGATCTGACCGGCGTTGCGCACCTTCGGCAGAACCTCGATGCAGGGATTGCTCACGCCGAATTGGGTGGCGGCGGCGCGGGCAACCGCCTGCGCCGTCAGTCCCACCGAGTCGCTGATCACGTGAATCGTCGGTATAGGGGTCGTATTCTCGCGCACAACGAAATCCTTCAATTACTTATGCGCCTTCTTCGACACAAGGCCGAAGTCCGCAACGTCCTCGAAGACGCCGACGAAGCGGTTGAGCAGGCGCAGGCGGTTATCGCGGAGCTTCTCGTTCTCGTCCATGACCATGACGTCGTCGAAGAACGCGTCGATGGGCTCTTTCAGGGCCGCAAGCGCGGCGCACGCGGCATCGAAGTCCTTGGCCGCAAGCGCGGCGGAAACCTTTTCCTCCCCCGCCTCGCACGCGGAAAGCAAAGCGCTCTCGGCATCGCCGAGCAGCGAGGCGTCGACCTCGTCGCCAAGGCTTTCGTCGGCGAGGTTGTGAGCGCGGGCAAAGGCACCGGCGAGGGCCTCGAAGACCTCGGGCTCTTCGGCACGAGCGGTGTCGAGCGCGCGGGCGCGGGCGATGAACTCGGCCGGGTCGATCACGCCCACGGACGACACGGCGTCGATCGAGTCGAGGCGAATGCCCTCGTCTTTCGCGATCGTCTTCAAGCGGCCTGCGAAGAACTGCTCGATTTTGGACGCGACCTCGTCGCGGTCGAATTCAAGCCCCTGTTCGGCGTAGGACGAAAGCGACGCCGCGATAAGGTCCTTCAACCCAACCGAAGGCAGCGTACGCAACATGGCGATGATGCCGATGGCCGCACGGCGAACGGCGTAAGGGTCGGACGAGCCCGTCGGCGGCTCGTCGATGGCGAAGATGCCGCAGCAGGTATCGAGCTTGTCGGCGATCGCGACGCACTTGCCGCAGGTGCCGGAGGGCAGCTCGTCGCCGGCGAAGCGCGGACGGTAATGCTCGCGGATGGCGGCGCAGACCTCGAGATCCTCACCCGCGGCCTCGGCGTAGTAGCCACCCATGACGCCCTGCTGGTTGGTGAACTCGACGACGGCCTGGGACACGAGGTCGGCCTTGGCGAGATGCGCGGCGCGAACCGCGTTCGCGACGCCCGACTCGCTCTCGCCCGCGGCCTTCGCGCACACGCCGGCGAGCTTTTCCATACGCTCGACCTTCTGCAGGGTCGTGCCGAGCTTTTCCTGGAACGTGACGATGCCGAGACGTTGGACGAAATCCTCCATCGGGCGCTTCAGGTCCTCTTCGAAGAAGAACTTCGCGTCGTCGAGACGCGGGCGGACGACGCGTTCGTTGCCGGAAACGACCGTGTCGGAAACTTTCGGGTCGGCGTTGGAGACGATCACGAACTCGCGGGTGAGCTTGCCTTGCGCATCGAAGATCGGGAAGTAGCGTTGGTTGGAGAGCATCGATTCGCAGATGATTTCCTGCGGAACGCGGAGGAACTCCTCGTCGAATTCTCCCACGAGGACGGTCGGCCACTCGCAGAGGTTCACGACCTCGTCGAAGATGCGCTTGGGCGTGTCGACGTGCGAGCCGGGACGCGCGGCCTCGATGGCAGCGATGCCCTCGCGGATGGCCGCCTCGCGCGCGTCTGCGCCGAGCACGTAGGCGCCCTTGAGCACGTCCTCGTACGCGGCGGGCTCGGCAACAGCATGCTCGCCGGGAGCAAGGACGCGATGCCCGCGCGTGGTGTTGCCGCTCGTCACGTCGGCGTAGGTCACTGGCACGACCTCGGAGCCGAGAAGCGCGCAGATCCAGCGGATCGGGCGCACGAAGGTCTCGTGCTCGCAGCCCCAGCGCTGGGAGCGGTAGTTCGGCCACTCGATGGCGGCGATGACATCGTGGCCCAACTTCGAGAGGATGGGCATCGCAGGTTCGGAGGGCACGTTCTTCTCGGCGAAGACGTACTCGTTGCCGTCCTCGTCCACCTTACGGGTAAGATCCGCGGCGTCGATGCCGCATTTGCGGGCGAAGCCTGCGGCCGCCTTGGTCGGGTTGCCGTCGGCGTCGAAGGCGATCTGCGCCTTGGGACCGCGCTTGACCTCATGGACGGCCTCGGTGGCGCACGCGACGTCGGCGACGATCGCAGCCAAACGGCGCGGCGAAGAAACGACGCAGACCTCGCCATGGGCGAGCCCGGCCTCGTCGAGCATCTTCACGACGAGCTTGGGAAGCTGCTTGGACGCATTGATGAGAGGCGCCGAAGGCATTTCCTCGGTGCCGATTTCAAGCAGGAAGTCCTTTGTTTCTGCCATTTAAGCCACCTCGCCCTTCGTGGAGTACGTGTCTTTCTTGCCCGCGACCTCCGCGAGATAGCTTTCGCAGCAGGCCTTGGCGACGGCGCGGACGCGCAGAATGTAGTTGGCGCGCTCGGTCGCCGAGATGGCGCCGCGAGCGTCGAGGATATTGAAGGCATGGCTGCACTTCATGACGCAGTCGTAAGCCGGCAGAGGCAGTTTGCGCTCAAGGCAGGCGTGGCACTCGGCCTCGTATTCGTCGAACTTGCGGCGCATCATGTCGACGTCGGCGACCTCGAAGTTGTAGGCCGAGAACTCGACCTCGTTCTCGTGGAAAACGTCACCATAGGTCATGGGCGTGCCGTCGGGCAGGTAGGACCAGACGAGGTCGTAGACGGAGTCGACGCCCTGCACGTACATAGCGATGCGCTCGAGGCCGTAGGTGATCTCAACGGGAACCGGGTCGACCTCGATGCCGCCGACCTGCTGGAAATAGGTGTACTGCGTAACCTCCATGCCGTCCATCCAGACTTCCCAGCCAAGCCCCCAGGCACCGAGCGTCGGGCTTTCCCAGTCATCCTCGACGAAGCGGACGTCGTGCTCCGCAGGGTCGAGGCCGATGGCCTTGAGCGAGCCCAGGTAAAGGTCCTGCGAATCGACCGGGCAGGGCTTCAAGATGACCTGGAACTGGTAGTAATGCTGCATGCGATTGGGGTTCTCACCGTAACGGCCGTCAGCGGGACGGCGGCACGGCTGCGGGTAGCAGGTGCGCCAAGCGTTCGGCCCGAGGCTGCGAAGCGTGGTCGCGGTATGGAACGTGCCCGCGCCCACCTCGCTGTCGTAGGGCTGCATAACGACGCATCCCTGTTCGGCCCAATAGCGCTGCAGGGTCATGATGATGTCCTGGAACGTCGGCGCGTCCGCCGCGCGCGTGGCGGCATGCACAGGTTCGGTTGCCATATCTCTCCTTTTCGTCTGCCAAGCCCCGGGAACCGCGTTCGCCAGAGGCCCTGTTGATTAGTGAACTACGATAACAGACCGATATGGTTGATCGGCCAGTAGGTGAAAACGGCGTGCCCGGTCACCGTCGAGGCGTCGACCGCCCCGAAGTAACGGGAATCCTGGGAATTCGTTCGGTTATCGCCCATCACCCATAAGCACCCTTGCGGCACCGTGTACGGGTAGCTTATGGACACGGCGGTTTTTTGGAAGGGCTCGGAAACCTTGCCTTCGGTGTAGGGCTCGTCGAGCGCGACGCTGTCGACGACCACCTTGCCGTCGACGAGGTCGACCGTCTGGCCACCCGTGGCGATGACGCGTTTGATGAGCGTGCGCCCTGAGACAAGCGGGTCTTCGAAGGTTACGATGTCGCCCTGCTTGGGATCGCCCGAATAATAGGAAACCTTCTCGGAGAAGACGAGGTCTCCGGTCATGATGGTGTCTTCCATGGACCCAGAGGGGATCTCGTAAGCCGAGAAGACGAAGGTCCTCAATCCGAACGAGATGGCGAGCACCGCGACGACCATGACGACGAGGCTCGCAACGGTGCGAAGGGTCTTGGAACCTTGGCGTTCGGCATGCTGACCGGAAAACATGTGGGGCTCTCGTCCTTTCGAATGCGACGCGTGCGATCGCGCACGTCGAGGCTTTTCGTGACAGTGACAAACGAGAATGATACCGCGCTTCCCCTACCGCTCGAGCTCGAGGCCCAAACTCTGCAGAAAATCCCTCTCAGCGGGCGAAAGCTCGACGTCGGAAAGCAGGTCGGGGCGCAGGCGAGCCGTGCGCTCGAGGCTCTGCTCGCGTCGCCACGCGGCAACTTTTCCGTGGTCGCCCGACAGAAGAACGGCCGGCACCTCCATGCCGCGGAAGCTTGCAGGGCGTGTGTACTGGGGATATTCGAGCAGCCCATCGGAGAAGCTTTCGGTCTGGGCGCCCTCCTCGGCGCCGAGAACGCCGGGGAGCTTGCGCACCACGGCGTCGATGACGACCATGGAAGCGAGCTCGCCGCTCGTAAGGACGTAGTCGCCGAGCGAGATGACCTCGTCGGCCAAGGCGTAGGCACGCTCGTCGATTCCCTCGTAGTGCCCGCACACGAACAGAAGGCGCTCCTGTTCGGCGAGCTTGAGCGCGCAGGCGTCGTCGAAGCGCCGCCCCTGGGGCGCGAGGAAGATGGTGTGGGGAGCCGGCAGGCAGGCGGGCCCTTCCCCCGTCGAGGCGCTCGCATCCGCAGGGCGCGCGCAGATGTCGTCGTAGGCTTCGAAGAGCGGCTCGCACTTCATGACGAGACCGGCTCCCCCGCCATAGGGGTCGTCATCAGTCGTGCGATGACGGTCGTGCGTCCATTCTCGCAGATCGTACGCGTGAAAATCGAGAATCCCCTTCTCCTGCGCGATGCGCATCATGGACGTCCCCATAACAGAGTCGTACATATGGGGAAACGTCGAAAGCGTCTCGATGATCACAGGGAATCCCTTCGTTCGCGAAACACATGAAAAAGCGCGCCCGGAGCACAGCCCCGAGACGCGCGAAGAAATTACAGGCTTAAAAGCCCTGCAGGGACGTCGACGTCGATGCGGCAGGCTTCCTCGTCGATGCGCACGAGGAACTCGTCGACAAGCGGGATGAGAAGCGGATGCCCCTCGTCGCCGTCCGCGCGCGCAACGACGAGCAGGCTTTGACCGGGGTTGTCGTCGACGCGCAAAAGCGTACCGAGAAGACCCGCTTTCGCGTCATGGACCTCCCAGCCAAGCGTCGCGTCGGAATGCGCCGCCGCCTGCGCGCGGGCGAGTTCGGGCAAATCGGCTCGCTTCATGAGCACATGGCAGCCAACG
Organism: uncultured Ellagibacter sp.; assembly: GCA_934661105.1. Lineage (GTDB taxonomy): Bacteria > Actinomycetota > Coriobacteriia > Coriobacteriales > Eggerthellaceae > Ellagibacter. The sequence goes on from CAKUIV010000008.1 coordinate 14,815, forward strand.
AGCGCCTTCGCGGTGTCGATGTCTTCGACGCCCGAGAACCACACGACGGCCGAAGCGTCGTCGCGCGGACGGATTCCTTCCACCTGCGCACGACGAGGCCTATCGAGCACCGGAGGCACGAAAGCGACCTCGGCCCCTTCCTCGAGCAAAAAAGGAAGGCCCGACGCGCTGCGCACGACGAGCCCTCCATCTAGATTCTTCGCAGTCGCCAACCAGGCGACATCAGCCCATTCGCGCATCTATTCGACAAGCTCCACATCAACTGGAACGTCCGAATGCGATGCGGCCGCGCGCGCAAGCGTGCGAATAGCCTTGATGACACGGCCCTGGCGGCCAATGACCTTACCGGCGTCTTCTTCGTTCACGCGAATCTCGACGAGGATGGAGCCTTCTTCAGTCTCGCTTCCCGTGATATCGAGGTCTTCTTCGTGGTCCACCAAAGGACGCACGATCGCGTCAACCAAGCCGACGAGGTCTTCCGTCTGCTCAGACATGCCGTTTACGCTTCCTTGCGAGCGGTTTCGAGAAGACGAGCGACGGTGTCAGTCGGCTGCGCGCCGTTGGCGATCCACTTGTCGACCTTCTCAAGATCGAATTTGATCATCGACGGGTCGACGCAGGGATTGTAGCGACCGACTTCTTCGATGAACTTGCCGTCGCGCGGAGAGCGGGAATCGGCAACGACGATGCGGTAGTACGGGCGCTTCTTCGCGCCGTGACGAGCCAGGCGAATTTTGACTGCCATGAAGTTGAACTCCTTTATTTCTAAACTCACATCTCGGTTTTACGAGGGCAAACGCCTCGGGAAAACACAGCGATTGCTTATTCTACTGGAAATATCGAAAAATAGCAAGTTCACGTGCATGAAGCGTTCACAAACGGCGGGCGGCTATTCCCCGAGGCTCGCACCGAGCTCACGCGCCCGCTCAAGTCCCGGATTGCCCGCGATCGCGCCCTTGTCGAACACCGCGTTCACCACGACCTCGCCGATGCTTTCCTGATGCGTGTAGGCGTTCGAGCGCTTGTAGGTGTCGAGCAGGGAATCGGCGGCAGTGATATCCTTGTCCTCCAGACAGAGCAGAAGCCCCACGCGCGGGATGTCGAACGACTTGGCGATGCCGCAGAACATGCGGTCCTGGAAAGCCTTGAGCTGCGCGGGGTAGGTGAAGCAGTACAGCGGCGTCGCGTACACGAGCACGTCGGCCCAGTGGAGATCGGGATAGAACTTCTGCATGTCGTCTTTCTGAACGCACTCCCCTTCATGAGAGAAGCAGTAGTTGCAGCCGAGGCACCCCGCGATCTTGGCGCGCCCCGCGTCGATGCGGCGAACCTCGCAGCCCGCCGACTCCGCGCCCTCGATGAACGCGTCCGCGAGCATGTCGGAGTTCCCGTTCACGCGCGGGCTTCCCGTTACCACCACGATTTTGCAAGCCATTTTGAATCCTCCCCTTCTTCGGTGCGCGTGCGCCCGACCCTCTCCGCCGGACGCACGCGACAATGTTATGTCTCGCTCTCTTCGAGCATGGCCTGAACTTTCTTGATATCGGACATGCTCATGCCGCCCGGCATGCCGGGGAAACGACGACGACGCTTGCCCTTCTTGCCTTTACCCGAAAGCTCCGCTTCCGTTGGCATCATCTTACGCATCATCTTTTTGGTCTCGTTGAACTTCTTGATGAGTTGGTTCACTTCGGTGACCGAAACCCCGGCGCCGGCCGCGATGCGCGCGCGACGGCTGCCGTTCAAGACCTCCGGCTTCGAGCGCTCTTCCTTCGTCATCGAGTTGATGATGACCTCCATGCGGTCGAGCGCGCCCTCGTCGACTTGGCCCGATCCGAGCGCCTTGTCGCCGCCGGGAAGGGCGGACACGAGCTTGGCGATACCGCCCATCTTGCGAATCTGGCGGTTCATGTCTATGAAGTCGTTGAGCGTGATCTGCGACTTGGCGATGCGTTTTGCCGTTTCAGCCTCTTCGGCTTCCTGTTGGACCTTCACGGCGCTCTCGATAAGGCTGACCATGTCGCCCATGCCGAGGATGCGCTTCGCGATGCGATCGGGATGGAATTCCTCGAGCGAGTCGGGTTTCTCGCCGGCGCTCACGAACTTGATGGGCTTGCCGGTGACCTGCTTGATGGAAAGCGCGCCGCCGCCGCGGGCGTCGCCGTCCATCTTGGACATGATGACGCCGTCGAAATCGACGCGTTCCGCGAAAGCGGAGGCTACATTCACGACGTCTTGGCCCGTCATCGCGTCGACGACCATGAGAATCTGATCGGGCTTGACCGCACGCTTGATGGCTTCGGCTTCCTCCATCATGTCCTCGTCGACGTGGAGACGACCCGCGGTATCGACGATGACGACGTCGCGCAGGTGGTCGATGGCGTCCTGCACGCCTTCCTTGGCGATGGCGACCGGGTCTTTGCCCTCGCCGCGATAGACGCGCACGCCCATCTCGTCGCCGAGCGTTTGGAGCTGGTCGGCTGCGGCGGGACGGTACACGTCGCATGCGACGAGCAACGGAGAGTGGTTTTCCTGTTTTAGGCGATATGCGAGCTTGGCCGCGGCGGTCGTCTTGCCCGAGCCTTGAAGGCCGACGAGCATGATGACGTTGGGGATGCGACTCGACAGAACGAGTTTCGAATCGGTGCGCCCGAGCAGCTCGGTCAACTCGTCGAGCACGATCTTCACGACGTTTTGCGCCGGCGTGAGCGAGTCGAGGACCTCGGCGGTGAGGCAGCGCTCCTTGGTGCGAGCGCAGAATTGCTTCACAACCTTGAAGTTGACGTCCGCTTCCAAAAGCGCGAGGCGGATCTCGCGCATGGCGGAATTGATGTCGTCTTCGGTAAGGCGGCCTTTGCCGCGCAAGCCGGAGAAGATGTTCTGCAAGCGCTCGGACAAGCTTTCGAGCATGGAAACCTCCGAATGATGACTCGAGGAATGAAACGTTCGTAACCCGATGATTATACGCCACGCCGAACGCTTGGTGGAAAAGTCGATTCAACGGAGAGCGGGATTGCACCAAAAACCTGGATACGGGGAGGATGGGGCATGCCCCGCGCATCGCCGCAGAAAAGGAAAAGGAGCCTAAAGGCTCCTTTTCCTAATATGGTGTCACGCACATGGAAACGACTATTTCGTTTCATTTTCCTGGTTACGCTGCTGAGAGCGCGGAGCGCGAGAACGGACCTGCTGCTGCGATCGCTGGGGGCGCTGTTCGCGCGCTTGTTCGCGAGGCTGATGCTGCTGGGAAGTTTGCGCTGCCTGCTGCGGGCGCGGACGGCGGCGTTGGGCATTGTGCCCCTGGCCTACCGGCGTCGCGCAATACGGGCACACCGTCCAGGAGGGATCGAGCGCGCGATGGCAGCTCGAGCAGAGGTTCTTCAGGCGCGAATGGCAGTTCGGGCACACGACGTAGTCCGCTTCCACGGGATAGCCGCACGTTGCGCATTCGCCGTACTTCATAAGCTCGCGCTGCTTGAGCGCGACCTCAAGCTCTTGCTCGTCGCGGTCGATCTGCAGCAGCGGCGGACGGAGCAGGCAGTACGCGATGACGCCGAGAAGCGGCACCAAGGCGACGATGCCCCACACGTACCAGTGCGTTCCGCGCATATAGGCATCGCGCACGACCCATACGATCGACAAGATGTAGAGCACCACGAGCAGCACGATGAAGATCGAGAACGCCGTCATCAGTTCCGGCGTGATCAGCTGCGACATCAATTCGGACATGAATTCCTCGTTTCCGGTTCGCGCATTTATCCCATGCGCTTCGAGCAACTAGCGAACGATTATAGCAAAAACGCCGAGGACGGACCGTGAGGATGGCCCCGCCCCGGCGTATGCAGCCTTTACGCGAGCGCTGCGAGTTGCTCTTCCACTCGGGCGAGCTTGTCGCGCAGGTCGGCGAGCTTGGCGGTGTCCTTCTCGACGATCTCAGGCGCGGCCTTCGCCAAGAAACCGGGGTTGGAAAGCTTCTTCGCGAACTTCGCCTCGTCCTTCTCGAGCTGCTTCTTCTCCTTCTCGAGGCGGGCGCGCTCGGCATCGAAGTCGATGAGTCCGGCAAGAACGCAGTACACCTCGCACCCCTGCGCCACGACGCAAGCGCTCTCGGCGGGCTTTTGCGCCTCGGTCGGGAGGATGGAAAACTCGGATGCACGCGCCATCGAGGCGATCTGGCTCTTCAAGCCCTCGAGCACCGACGCGTTCTCGAACCCAGCGCGCACGATCACGGAAAGCTCCTGCTTCGGCGAGATACCGTAGCGGGCACGCGTCGAGCGAACCGCCGACACCACGTCGACGAGCAGGCTCACCGCGCGTTCGGCGTCCTCGTCGATCCAATGGGCGAGCTCATCGGGCTCGGGCCATTTCGCAACCATGAGCGCCGGCGCGCCCTCGCCTTCGGCCTTCGGGACGTTTTCCCAGATAGCCTCGGTGACGAACGGCATCGCCGGATGAAGAAGGCGAAGCGCGGTGTCGAGCACGTACACGAGGTTGCGCTGCGTTTGGACGCGCGCGCCCCCTTCGGCCTTGAGGCTCGCCTTCGAAAACTCGATGTACCAGTCGCAGAACTCGTTCCAGAAGAAGTTGTGCAGCTCGCGCGCCATCTCGCCGAACTGGTAGGTTTCCACATATCCGGTAACGGCGGCGGAAAGCTTCGCCAGACGCGAGAAGATCCACGCGTCGGCCTGCGTCATGACCTTCGGCTCACCAGGCGTGAAGCCCTCAAGATTGCCGAGCACGAAACGGCTCGCGTTCCAGATCTTGGTGACGAACGCGCGTGCCTGCTCGGTGCGGGGGCTGCCGATGAGCGCATGGGTCTTCTTGTCGATGTCGGCGTCGAAACGCACATCTTGATTGTTCGTCACGAGCGTGAGCAGGTTGAAGCGCATGGCGTCAGCGCCGTACTTGGCGATGAGGTCCATCGGGTCGACGCCGTTGCCCTTCGACTTGGACATACGCGTGCCGTCCTTCGCGAGGATCGTTGCGTAGATGACGACGTCCTTAAAGGGGATTTCCTTCAGGAAGTACGTGGACGACATGATCATGCGGGCAACCCACAGCGCGATGATGTCGCGCGCCGTGACGAGCGCGGTCGTGGGATGATGACCTTCCAAGCGCTCGGGATGGTTCGGCCAGCCCTGCGTGGCGAAGGTCCACAGCTGGCTCGAGAACCACGTGTCGAGCACGTCTTCTTCCTGGTGCACGTGATGGCTGCCGCACTTCGGGCACACGTCGGTGTCTTCCATGAGCGCATCTTCCCAGCCGCAGTCCTCGCAGTGGAACACCGGGATGCGATGGCCCCACCACAGCTGGCGCGAGATGCACCAGTCCTTGAGGTTCTCCATCCAGGTGAGGTAGGTCTGGGTCCAGCGAGAGGGATGGAACGTGATGGCACCCGAGGTGACGGCCTCGGTCGCCGGACCCTTCAGCTTGTCGACGGCGACGAACCACTGCTCGGACAGCCACGGCTCGAGCGTGGAATCGCAACGATAGCAGTGCATGACCGAATGGTGATGGTCTTCCACATGGTCGAGCAGGCCGTGCTCGTCGAACCATGCGACGATGGCCTCGCGGCACTCGTCACGGCTCATGCCCGAGAACTCGCCGTAGCCTTCGACCACATGCGCGGTCTCGTCGAAGATGTTGATCTTCTCAAGGCCGTGGCGCTCGCCCATGGCGAAGTCGTTCGGGTCGTGAGCGGGCGTGACCTTCACAAAACCCGAGCCGAAGCCCGCATCGACGTAGAAGTCGGAGAAGATGGGGATCTCGCGGTCGACGATCGGAAGCCTCACCTTGGCGCCGACGAACTTGTCCTTGTCGTGGTCCTTGGGCGACACGGCGACGCCGGTGTCGCCGAGCATGGTCTCGGGGCGCGTCGTGGCAACGACGATGTAGTCCTGCCCGTCGATAGGCTCGACAAGCGGATAGCGCAGATGCCACAGATGCCCGTCCTCTTCCTTGTATTCCGCCTCGTCATCGGCGATGGCAGTGGTGCAATGGGGGCACCAGTTCACGATGCGCTTGCCGCGGTAGATGAGGTCGTCGTGGTACCAGTCGCAGAATACCTTTCGCACGGCAGTGGCGTAGTCGGCATCCATGGTGAAATGCGGGTCGGAGAAATCGATCGAGCAACCCATGCGCTTGATCTGCTCGACGATGTGCCCGCCGTACTCATGCGTCCAGTCCCAGCACGCATCGACGAACTTCTCGCGGCCGATCTCGCGGCGGGAAATGCCCTCGGATGCGAGTTTCTTGTCGACCTTGGTCTGCGTGGCGATGCCGGCATGATCGGTACCGAGGATCCATCGCGTGGAAACGCCGCGCATGCGATTCGTGCGAATGATGGTGTCCTGGATGGTGTCGTCGAGCGCATGGCCCATATGCAGCTTGCCGGTGACGTTCGGCGGCGGGATGGTCACCGTGCAATCGCCGACTCCGGGATTGCGGCGGTAGTAATCGCCCGAAAGCCATTTGTCGAGCATGCGCTGCTCGACCGCTTCCGCGTCATAGTTCTTCGGCATGTTTTCCATAGGGCTTGCTTACTCCTTCGATGAACTGATGGGCTGCCGCAATGCGCCTTCGGCATCGCGCCTTCGCGGGGGCGCGATACCTGCGCCCCCGCGTTTCGATTCGCATCCTAGTTTTCGGCCGGCGCCTCTTCGCGCGCGACGATTTCGGGCTTCGTCTCGCCGGCGATGTCGCTCGCCCGCACGATAACGCGCGTCGGCTCCTTGTGCTCGGGCAGATCGTACATGACGTCCTGCAGCACGCGCTCGCAGATGGAGCGCAAACCGCGCGCACCCGTGCCGTGCTCCTGCGCCTCGTGCGCGATGGCGCGCAACGCCTCATCCTGGAATTCGAGCACGGAATCCTCGAAGTCGAACATCTTCGTGTACTGCTTGACGAGCGCGTTCTTCGGCTCGATGAGGATGCGCACGAGGTCGTCCTCGGAAAGCTCGTTCAAGGCCGTGATGACGGGGATGCGGCCGACGAACTCGGGGATCATGCCGAACTTGTTGAGGTCCTCGGGCAGCACCTTCGCGAGAAGCTCCGCCTCGGCGTGCTTCTTGCTCTGCGGGATCTCCGCGGCGAACCCGAGGCCCTTCTTGCCGACGCGCTGACCGATGATGTCGGCCAACCCCACGAACGCGCCGCCCAGGATGAACAGGATGTTCGTCGTGTCGATATGGATGAGCTCCTGCTGCGGGTGCTTGCGACCGCCCTGCGGGGGCACCGACGCCTCGGTTCCCTCGACGATCTTCAGAAGCGCCTGTTGCACGCCCTCGCCCGACACGTCGCGCGTGATCGAAAGGTTTTCCGCCTTGCGGGCGATCTTGTCGATCTCGTCGATGTAGATGATGCCGATTTCCGCACGTGGGATGTCGAAGTCGGCGGCGGTGATGAGCTTCAGCAGGATGTTCTCGACGTCCTCGCCGACGTAGCCCGCCTCGGTGAGCGTGGTCGCGTCGGCGATGGCGAAGGGAACGCGCAGCGTGCGCGCGAGCGTCTGCGCGAGAAGCGTCTTGCCGGAACCCGTAGGACCCAGAAGCATGATGTTGCTCTTCGCGAGCTCGACGTCGCCCTCTTCGGCCTCGGCCTCGAGGCTGATGCGCTTGTAGTGGTTGTACACGGCGACCGAAAGCGCGCGCTTCGCGTTCTCCTGCCCCACCACGTGCTCCGACAGCTCCGCGTAGAGCTCGTGCGGCGTGGGAAGGTTGCCGAGGATGTCGGCGGGGGTGGGATCTTCCTGCTCGAAATCGGCCTGCACAATGGGAGCGGCGCTTGCCTGCCCACCGCGGGCGCCTTGCCCGCCGAAAGACGCCTGCGCGGCCTCGCCCTGCGGGCCGAAGGCTCCGGAAAGCCCCAGATCGCGCATCATGGCATCCGCGCACACCGAGATGCATTCGTCGCAGATGTAGATGCCGTTGGGGCCGGCGATCATGGCGGTCACCTCGTCGGGGGACTTGCCGCAGAAGGCGCAGTAGATCCCCTCGTCCCCGTCGTAGCCGCCGCGGGCGCCGTTGCGTTCGTTAGTCATATAGCTGTTTTCGCTCTCTTTTTACTTATCGGAAGAGGTGGCATGGCTCGTGATGACGTCGTCGACGAGACCGTATGCCTTCGCCTCTTCGGCCGTGAGCCAGTTGTCTCGCTCGCAGTCGGCATGAACCTGCTCGAGCGTCTTGCCGCAATGCTTGGCGATGATGCCCTCCAAGCGATCGCGCGTCTTCTTGATCTCGTCGGCCATGATCTGGATGTCGGTCTGCTGAGTATGGCCGTCGCCGGTGCCGCCCATCGGCTGATGGATCATGACCTGGGCGTTCGGCAGGATGAAGCGCTTGCCCTTGGCACCGCCCGTAAGAAGCGGCACGCCCATGGAGGCGGCCATGCCGAGGCAGATGGTGGACACGTCGCATTTCACGAACTGCATCGTGTCGTAAATCGCGAGGCCGGCCGACACGCTGCCGCCCGGGGTGTTGATGTAAAGCGAGATATCCTTTTCAGGGTCGGCGCTTTCGAGATGCAGCATCTGCGCGACGACGGAGTTGGCGACCTGGTCGTCGATGGGATCGCCCAAGAAGATGATGCGGTCGTTCAGCAGGCGGGAGTAGATGTCGTAGCTGCGCTCGCCGCGCGGAGATTGCTCGATGACATAAGGGATCAGCGCAGAAGATGCTCGTTCGATGCTCATGTACAGCCTCGCTTTCGCTTTCATGTGTGCGCGCACCGCGCTCGGTGCGCTTTTTTGCATTCTGCTTTTATGATGGAACAGCGCGGCCCTTTTCGCAAGTGTCGGCAAACATGCTGTTCACGATAAGCATAAAACGGGGCCGACGTTTACGCGCCGACCCCGTCTCGTTCGGTTGGACCCTGAAAAAGGAGACGTTGCTTTACGCCTCGGCGTCAGCCTCGGGCTCGTCCTTCTTCTCGGCCTTCTTCTTGGTGGAAGACTTCTTGGCCTTCTTCTCTTCCTTGGCGGCTTCCTCGGCCGGGTCGTACTCGGTGACCTTGGCCTTGTCCATCACGTCGAGGGCCGCGCGGGAGCGCACGACTCCTTCGCGGACCAGGTAGAGCTGGCCGTTCTTGCGCCAGTCCTCCATGAGTGCCTTCGGGTTCTTGGCACCGGACTTCTTGAACTCCTCGAGAACGTCCTCGTCGGTCGCCTTGATGTCGAAGTGGGCAGCCCATGCATCGAGCGCCATGTCCTGCTTAGCGGTGTCGGCGGCCTGCTGCTTCACGTCGGCCTTGAACTGATCGGAGGTGAGGCCGTTCTGCTGCAGGTAGGCGTCGAAGCTCGCGCCCTGGCGCTGGAGCTGCGCGAAGAAGTCCTGCAGGAGCTTGGCTTCGGTTTCCTCCTGGACGGCAGCGGGAACCTCTGCGTCGAAACGGCTGGCGAGCTCGTTCAGGCAGGTGTTCTCCTTGATGCGCGGGAGAACCTCGGCCTTCTGCTCCTTCACGGTTTCGGCGACGCGCTCGCGCAGGTCGGCGACGTTCTCGAAGCCGAGCGTTTCCTTGACCCACTCGTCGGTGAGCTCGGGAAGGACTTCCTTCTTCACCGCGAGGACCTCGACCTCGAAGTTCACGGTCTCAGTCTTGCCGGTGAGAGAAGCCATGAGGGTGGATTCCTTAGCGTCCTCGACGTTGATCGAGAAGGATTCGACGGCGCCCTTCTTGAGGCCGATGATCTTCTCGTCGAAGGCAGCCGGGAACAGGCCCGCGCCCACGAGGTACAGGCGGCTTTCGCTTTCGAGGGAGCTGACCGCTTCGCCGGACTCGTCGGTCGCCTTGATCTTGAGGTCGACGTAGGAGTCGGCCTTAACCTTGGTGTTGGCGTTCGCGTTCTCGAACTTGTGGTAGTAATCGCGCAGGCCTTCGATCTGCTGGTCGATTTCGGCGTCGGAAGCGCCCTCAGCGGGAAGCTTCACCTCGACGGGCTCGTAGCTGGAAAGCTCGACGATCGGCTTCACTTCGACGGTGAAGGCGAACTCGTAGGGCTTGCCGCCCTCGACGAGCGCCGGCTCGTCGAAATCGGGCTTGCCAACCGGATACAGGTCGCAGGAATCGATGGCCAGAGGATAGCTGCCGTTGACGATGTCGTCGGTGACGGTAGCGGAAACAGCCTCGGCGCCGAGCGCGTTGTCGATGATGGGACGGGGCGCCTTGCCCTTGCGGAATCCGGGGAAATTATACTTGTTCGCGAAGTCCTTGTAGGTCTTCTTGATGCGATTGTCGACTTCTTTGGCATCGATGGTGACGGTCACCTTGACCTTGTTGTCCTGCAATGCCTCTACTTTTGTTTCCACTAACTTTCCTCCATCGTTCGCTTGTCGCACGCGTTTCGGTGTGCAGCGCGCTTTCGGTTGCGGCCGATTTGGAGAGTAGTCTGTAAGCACCGGCCCGAAGGCGCACCGAAAATGGATTATCGCACATCTGGCGAGTTATGCCAACTCACCGTAGAGAAAGCACATGGGAGGTCGAGCGCGTCGGAAGCGGCGTCAAGCCGATGCAAGCCACCCTTTCTTTGACGCGACGAAACGAGAGCGCCGACAAGCCCTATACTACTAGCAGACACAATCCAAACCCATGGTACCGGCTGCGGCACCGAATCAAGGAGACGAACATGGCGTCCTGCTGCGGATCGAACGAAAAAGCCGCCTACGTGAAACCCGAACGTCCAAGCTGCGTGGACTGCAAAACGCTTGGATGCGCGCACAACAACGGCCGCTATCCCTCGTTCTGCGAAACGAAAACGATGAGCGACGATGAGATATCCACGCTCCGCAGCGACTACGAAGCCGACGCGGAAACCTACGAGTTCATGAAAGCGACTGCCAAAACCACTGCGCGAGGATTCGCCGAGCAGCTCTGCCGAGCCGAAGAGACCATGGACTACGCGCATCGCATGGGATACAGGAAGATCGGTATCGCGTTTTGCGCAGGTGTCGCCGACGAGGCGCGAATCTTCGCGAAGATCCTGCGCATTCACGGCTACGAAGTGGTGGGCTACACCTGCAAGGTCGGCGCGCTTTCGAACGCGCAGATGGGACTCGAGGAAAGCTGCTGCAACTTCGGGCTCGTTGCCTGCAACCCCTTGACGCAGGTGCGGCGCCTCAACGCCGAGAAAACCGACCTCAACGTGCTGATGGGCCTGTGCGTAGGGCACGACTCGTACTTCTACAAGCTCTCAAAAGCGCCTGTGACGACGCTTTTGACCAAGGACAAAGCCATGGTGAACAACCCGGGGGCGGCGCTGTGGGCATCGACCACGAGCTCGCTATGGAGCCGCATGATGCGCCCTGACGATTCATTCGCGGCAAGAGACTAGCCCGAAAGCAAAATGCGGAGGCAAACGAAGGCTTTTTCAAGTTATCCCAACAAAAAATAATCGAAGTGCGAGGGCATACCGGTCAAGCAAGGAGCAACTCTGCAATAAGCTTCGTAAAACCCCAGGTCACGAAGATGTCGTCATTGGCTCTACCTCGCGAGAAGCGCTAAGCCCTCGCACTTGAGGCACTTTTTGTGAAGCTCGCAACTTGAAAACCGCGATTCCGCACCTCGGGCTACGCGGATTCGGAGAAAAGCTTTCCCCGCACACGTTCTGGAGCGCATGCGGGATTAACTTTGGGGCAGCTTTTGAACACGCCCTGCCCCACCTCATCGATTTCCTCGGGGAACACGACGCTGTCGAGACTCGGGCAGTTCATGAACGCCTCATCGCCAAGCACCCGCAGCAAGCTGGGGAACTCGACGCGGCGCAATCCGCGGCATCCCGCGAAGGCGCGGCGTCCGATGGACTCTGCGCTCGACAGGTCAGGCGCCGCATCGAGTGCACGGCAGTTCATGAACGCCTGCGCCTCGACCTCGACAACGGCATGGGTGCCCTGCACCGCACGCAGAGCGAAGCAGCCCTTGAAAGCGCCTCGCGGAACGACTTCAAGGCGCGAAGGCAAGGTGACTTCCTCGAGCTTCTGACAATGCTCGAACGCCGACGCCCCCAATCGCTCGAGGCTTTCCGGCAGCACGACGCGGCGCAGATTCAGGCATGCCGAGAATGCGTAGGGGCCGATCTCGCGCACGCCTGCGGGAACGACGACTTCGCGAACGTCGTCGTTCCCGCGACACGCCTCGGACTCGATGCTCACCGTGCCCTCGGGAAACACAAGGCGCGCAGATCCGTCGCTTACGTAGCGCTTGACCGAGATCTCAAACGGCAAACCGGCACGCCCCTTACGAATGCTTGCCGCAGCAGCAACCCGCACCTGCCTGCGCGAGGGGATCGGGCATGACGTAGTCCTCGGGATTGCCCTTCTTCCACCAGTTCTTCCCATCGGCGCGGAAGCGCGGGTCGGGGTCGACGACGCCCGGCTCGAACCCGGCTTCGCGGATGCGCTCGACCGCATCCTCCACGGTGAAGCCGCGCCATTCGTCGACGTTGAACTCGGTGTCGCGCGGGTTCGCTCCACGTTCGACCGTGCACCCGTTCGCGCCCGCGTAAAGCGCCTCGGGGATGGCGGGGTGGCACCCCATGCAATGGATGCGCGACCCCACGGCGATGCGGACCGCGGCGAGGATCTGCAGCATGCGAGGCTTCGACACCGGCTCCATGCCCTCGAACGGCGTGCCGGGAACGTTCACGCGGAACATGACGCCCATGCTGTAGGGGTTGAACGACATGTCGTAGAGCACCTTGTCGGCTATCTCCTCGTTCGTATGCTCGATGCCGATGGGCTCGACGCACGTGCCCCAACGAAGCGGCGATTGGGAGATCGCCCGCATGGTCTGCTCGCGCAGCTTCGGGTCGAAGGGCGTGTCCACGCCCTCGCGCATGCGGCAGACATGGTAGGCGCTCGTGGCGCCCGCCTGGTAGGCAGCCTCAGCCATGGCCGGCGTGAGCTCGCCGACGTTGAGATTGATGAGGTAATCACCCGGAACCTGCTCGCGGATGTCGGCGAGCCATTCGGAGAGCGCTTTCACGTCGTAGAACTCGGTGGAGCGCAGCGTGAGCGTGGTGATGCCCGCTTCCACATAGGCGCGCGCCATCTCGATGATTTCTTCCTTGGTGTACTTGATCTCCTCGGTGACGAGCCCCCATTCGGTACCGAACGAGCAGAACTTGCAGTTCATGTCGCAGCTGCACATGTCCACCCCGATGGCTCCCGAGATACCGCACTTGTTGCCCGACGCGAAATGCGCCACGCGGGAAGCGCACTCGCGCAAGTAGGCGACCTCTTCGGACTCGGGATCGAGCTCGAGCATCGACACGATGACGTCTTTAGGCTGCACGGCCCCGCGCAGCGACTCGTCGGTTGCCCGGTCGATCATCGCTTTCACTTCTTTATTCATGGTTCGTCCCCTCTCTTTGGCGCGGTGACGACGCGCCAGCGTCTAATGCCATTTGGTGAAGCGCTTCTGCAGCCACGCCGACCCGTAGTTCAGCACGGTGACGGTGATGCCGCAGGTGATGATGCCCGCATAGATGTTCGCATAGTTCGCGAACACGTTCGCGTTCGAAATCCAGTACCCGATGCCCGACTTCGCGCCGAAGCTTTCGGCGTACATGAGCATGAGGAAGCCCGTGGTGAGCGAAACGCGCAGGCCCTTCAGGATGTCCGGCAAGATGTAGGGCATGATGACCTTCGTGATCATGGTGAAGTTGCTCACCTTGAGCACGCGGGTGTTGTCGATGATCGCA